>JBBJMB010000204.1:0-7187 GCA_037719755.1 Pyrinomonadaceae bacterium | reverse complement strand
GCCGCCGCCATCGGGGCCGGGGTCAAAGTTAATGATGAACGCGCCTCGTTAGTGGTGGACATCGGCGCCGGGACGACCAACGTGGCCGTGGTCGCCGGCGGCACAATTGTGCATGCGCGAGCCGAGCGCATCGGCAGCTCAGACATCAACGCTGCGATCTCGGACCATATTCGCCGCCACCGCGGCCTCGCCATCGGTGTGCAAACAGCCGAACGCCTCAAAATCGATCTCGCCAGTGCGACGCTGCCCGCCGATTTGGCCCGCACCATGTCGGTCAAAGGTCGCGATGTGCAAACGGGCGGCCCGCCGCACTGGAAATGACGGCCGGCGAATTTATCCGGTCGCCGCCTTTGTGGTTCGCAAAATAGGCGATCTGATCGAACAAACTTTGACCGAGCTTTCCCCGGAAGTCGCCGCCGACATCTACGATCGCGGCATCATCTTAACGGGCGGCGGCGCGCAATTCAGCGGGTTGGAAGAGTACCTGCGTGATCGCACCAAATTCTCGGTGGCATGCGCCGATGAGCCGCAATACGCGGTCGTGCGGGGCCTGGCTCAGATGCTTGATGAGCCGCTCACTTTACGCCGGCTGCTGCGGACTGACCCGCATCCATTACTGAGCGGTGAGGCGGGATTAGTAGAGATGTAGACGAGCGCTTGAGATAAGCTCTTAATAGCGGTCAGCGAAGTTTTTGCAGAGACGAACCCGATGTAGTGGTCCGGTCTTTGGCTCAGTCGGGGGAGATAAAAACAAGCCGCAGATTGACGCGGATGAACGCGGATCAGAACAACAATTGATTAAATCCATGTTCATCCGCGGCTCATTTCCTGGCCTTGTTTACGAACCCGGACGAAGCGAGTTCCACGGGGCCTTCGTGCCAACTTCCACAACCTCATATCCGGCTTCGCCGACGACTGGCCCTAACGTCACCAATAATGTGGCCGGTTGGTCGCCAGTATTAAAAGAGGCGTGCACCACACCCGGCGGGATAAAGACGCAGTCGCCCGGTCGCAAAACCTGTTTCTTGTTTTCCAGCCACTGCTCGATCTCGCCGGCGATAACGTAGATGGCTTCCTCTTGGGCCGGGTGTTGGTGAAAATCGTGGCCGGCCCCGGGCTTCAGCGTCACCTCTATGACGACCAGGTTTTTGGCGTTGGTCATGGCCGGGCGACTGAGCCAGCCCAGTTCTCCCCAATCCATGTGCTCGCGTTTTATCTCAGATGCGCGAATGAATTTGCCAGCAGGCATATCGCTTTCTCCGGAGGGGCGGTCAAGTTTTGAGATTCTTAAATTGACGAGTCTGGTTTTCGATGGCCGGTTCGACGGCCAGCCGTTCAATGCTGCTGGCGCCGAAGAAGCCGGCGATGCCAACAGTGCGCTCAAAAACATACTGAACATCAACCGGCTCCGCAATCGGCCCGCCGTGGCACAGCACCAAAATATCCCGGTTGATTTCAACCGCCGCATCACGCATCGCTTGAACACGTGCGGCCGATTCCTCTAAAGTGAGGGTTGTGTTGGCGCCGATCGCGCCCTTAGTGGTCAGACCCATGTGCGGAACCAGCACGTCGGCCCGGCTTGCGCCATCGCCCGCGCTTCATCCGGATTAAAGACATAGGGGCAAGTCAACATATTCATTTCACGAGCCAGACGAATCATTTCAACTTCCAATCCGAACCCCATTCCTGTTTCTTCCAAGTTGGCTCTGAAAACTCCGTCGAACAAACCGACGGTGGGAAAATTCTGCACTCCGGCGAAGCCCATCCCCTTTAACTCGCCGAGCAAAACAGGCATCAAGCGAAAAGGATCTGTGCCGCACACCCCGGCGAGGACGGGAATATCTCTGACCACCGGCAAAACCTCGGCGGCCATTTCTTTCACAATGGCATTGGCATCGCCATAAGGAAGCAGCCCGGCCAAACTGCCGCGACCGGCCATGCGGTAGCGCCCTGAATTGTAGATGATGATGATGTCTGCGCCGCCGCGCTCGGCAAACTTGGCTGAGATGCCTGTGCCGGCGCCGTCGCCGATAATCGGCACGCCACGCGCAAACTGCGCTCGCAGCCGATCGAACGATTCTTCACGATACATAAACGGCATACTTTTCCCCCAAACTGTTGCGACCGATTCAAAAGGAGTGACAAGTGGAGTCGAGGAGTGACAGCGAAAGTGACAAGTGACAAGAAAGAAAGAGCTTCTTCTCTTTCTTGTCACTTGTCACTTGTCACTTGTCACTCCTCGCAGTCACTTGTCACTCCTCGCAGTCACTTGTCACTTTTGAGTAATTGGCCGTCATCATGTGCAGCAGTCGCGTTGCCATCGCTTCGGCAAACTCGGGATCATTGATGTGCAAATCTAACTCGATCAGTTCGACCGGCGGCTTAACATGTATGCGCAAAGAATCGAATAAAGCTTGATCGGCGGCGGGCAAGTAAAACGGTTGATCCTCCCGATCAATCGCGCTGACGCCTCTGAGCGGTAAGGAAAAGCGTTGTCGGGCCGAGGGCGCGGTTAAGTTTACCGGCAATGATGCGCCCCAGTTGTGCGCACTCATCAGGGGTGGTGCGCATCAGCGTCACGTGAGCGTTGTGCCGATAGAGCGTACGATCTTTGAACTTGACCGGCACGGTGTCAAAGGCCAAAAAGTTGACCATATCGAGCGCTCCACAGGAAACCACTTGGGGAATGCCCCGGCGTCCGGCCGCTTCCAGGCGGCGCGGCCCCGCGCTCAAACAGCCCCCCACCAATTCATCACACCATTCGGTTGTTGTCACGTCAGCGACGCCGCTCACGAAACCGGAATCGATCAAGCTTTCCATCGCTTGACCGCCGCTGCCTGTCGCGTGAAAAACCATCACTTCATATCCGGAACTCTCCAACCGTTTGCGAAGTATATCAACGCACGGCGTCGTCACGCCGAACATCGTCGCGGCAATCAGCGGCTGATCGGAAGCCTCCGGCGATTGCTCCTGTTCAACCATGCCGCAGATCATTCCGACGGCATTAGCCAGTATGCGACGCGATAACCGATTGAGCCCGGCGATATCCGTGACCGAGTACATCATCGCGATGTCTTTCACGCCGACGTAAGCTTGCACATCGCCGGCGGCGATGGTTGAGACCATGACTTTGGGAAAACCAACGGGCAGCTCACGCATCGCCGCAGTGGCGATGGCTGTGCCACCGGAACCGCCGAGAGCGAGCACACCCTGGAATCCGCCTTCCTCGTACAATTGCACAGCCAGGCGGCTCGCTCCGCGCATCATCACTTCCAAAGCTACGCCGCGATCCGCCTGTTGGCGTAATTCACTCAGAAAGCTTCCGCCTTTTTCAGCCACCTGCGCGGCGCTAAAGTCGGGAGCAAAAACAGGTTCACCGATCACCCCGGCATCAATCGTCAGAACATGAAGCTGACGCCGCGCAATGAGGTCGCGCACGTAAAGGTACTCCGCGCCTTTCGTGTCCAACGTGCCGATCAGCAGAATAGTTTTTGACATAAATCCTTGACGCCTACCGCTACCATAGACACAGAGGGGGATGCAAGGATGAGCGCGCGCGAACTCAGGCTGAACTATTTCTTTTTCATCCTTCATCCTTCATCCTTGCCTTCTAGCCAGCCGGTGGTGAATCCCGCGCGGCGCAAGCCCAAGACGAGCGGCGGGCACTTCCTCATCAAGCGCCAGACGAAGCCCGAACGATAATTTTCGATCATCATCACAATCGGCCCCTTGATCGAGCCCGTAGTACCCTTCGGAAATCCAGCCCGCACTGTTTTTTGAGTTGCTTCCATAGGTCGGATTGTAACTACACTTGAAGCCGTACTCGCTCGTCATCTCCGGGTAGGCATCGTCGAAATATTTGATTGATGGCAGCACGATCTCCGGCGCGAACGGCAGCGAGGCGACGACCGCCCACGGCGCGAGCGTGCCGTCGTCAGGACCGTCAGGGATGCTGCGCGCGCGGTAGTCGTAAAAGCGCCGCTTGATGCCGTTGATGCGTCGCGCCGCCGGGCCGGGTCCTTCGCTCGCCGTGATGCCCCAAGCGTATTCGCCGTAGCCCTTGAACTTTTTCGGATTGCGAATCGCGTACTGTTGATGCACATAAGCGGCGCGGCGGCTGTTCTCGAAATAATCAATGCCCTTGGCGCGCATAAACTCGTCTTGAATGCCGCGAAAGTCCACCCAGAGGTGCGAGAATGGATGAATAAACAGCGGGCCGGCGTACAGAAACTCGATGTCGTAGAGTTTCTCCCAACGATAAGTTGAGGCCCAGGCTGCGTAAGATTTGGCGGGAACGGGATACGTCGGCGAAGCGAGCGCCAGCAGGTAGAGAATCAGCGCCTCGCTGTAGCCTTCCCAACGATGCTTCACGAATTTCCTCTCCGGCTTCCAGGCGTGCGCCACTGTGCGCCCGCGATTCAACGCCCATTGCCAATCGGCGCGTGCATAAAGCGCGTCGGCGAGCGTGCGTATCTCCTGCTCATCTTTCGCGTCGCCGTCAAAGTATGCGCCGGCGGTCAATGCTCCCGCGAGCAGGAAGGTCGTGTCAATCGTCGAAAGCTCCGAGTTGTTGGCGCGCGCTCCGGTCTGCATGTCAAGGAAGTGGTAATAGAAGCCTTTGTAGCCGGTCGCATGAGGCTCTTTACCCTGGTGGCTATTCCAGAAGAAGCGCAAAGTGGTCAGGACGCGCTTGACGGCTTTGGCGCGCGTCAGATATTCACGCTCGACGGCGATCGGATAAGCCGTCAGCGCGAATCCGATGGCGGCAATACTGGCCGCCGAATTCTCGCGCGTATTGTCCGGCACCATCCCGTTCGCCGGGTTGGACTCCTTGAGAAAGTAGCCGAACGTGCTCTTTTGTAGTTTGAACAGCGCCTTTTCACTTAACGCCGGCTGCTCGACGTGTGCTGATAATTGATTCACTGATTATTGGTCTCCATCGCATGCGTCAAGGGCGAACCCGAGCGTAACTCGCCTCTGTGCCACACGCTTTGCCCGCCATCCCGCATCGAATAAACTTTCGCGCAAGCCACAAACATGAGTTCGCACGTAAATCTCTCATTTATGTGGAATAAATACCTTGATCAAGCGGATCTTAAATAAGAACATCAAGCGATCGAATTAAAGCGCGGCGAACGCCACAGCAATCAGAAGTATCTAAACACGGCAAGTAACTCATCATGCCACAACGCCCCGCGCTGAAGCGACGCATTTTTACTCCGGAGGAGTTTGACAATGAACCGACACCGTTACACGCTCGCCTTTTTCGCCCTCCTCGTTGTCGTTTTCACCGGCGCGGCTTTATCTTGGGCGAACGCGCGCAGAAGCACTAACCGGAAAACACCCGCCGCAGTTGCGCCAACGCAAGGACGCATCAGATTTACACACGTCGGCGAAGGCGCTGACGAGCAACAGGAACAAATCATTCAGAAACTGCTCGACGAAGCTGACGCTTCGGTGAGCGCGACAGCAGATCAAACAGATGCAGGCCGACAGAGAAGAGGAGCGAACATGGACGAAAAAGTTGTCAAAAGTGAAGAAGAATGGCGCGCGGAGCTGACTCCGCAGCAATTTCACGTGATGCGCGAGAAAGGCACGGAGCGGGCGTTTACGGGCGAATATAACGCTGCCAAAAAACACGGCGTGTACGTGTGTGCGGCGTGCGATAATCCGTTGTTTGCGAGCGACACGAAGTTCGATTCAGGCACTGGCTGGCCCAGTTTTTACCAACCCGTCAGTGACCGCAGCGTGGACGAACACGTTGATCGCGCTTACGGCATGTCGCGCACGGAGGTCGTGTGTGAGAAGTGCGGATCGCATCTCGGTCACGTCTTTGACGACGGCCCCAAGCCTTCCGGCTTGCGCTACTGCATGAACTCCGTCGCCCTCAAACTCAATGAAAGCAACGACGGGCAAAAAGATTAACATCCGACTTATCAGCATAAAGTGAGGTGCGAATAAATGGACAAAACTACAACAGTTATGAACGGCCAGAGGGAAAAGGCGACTTTCGGCGCAGGCTGTTTCTGGGGCGTTGAAGTCGCGTTCCGAGAAGTCAAAGGCGTCACGGACGCAGCGGTTGGCTACTCCGGCGGAAATATGGAGCGGCCAACCTACCGCGACGTGTGTACTGGCAGGACCGGACACGCCGAAGTGGTTGAGGTCGAGTATGACCCCGCGCAGGTAAGTTACGGTGAACTGCTGCGCGTGTTTTGGGACAACCACGATCCGACGCAGCTCAACCGGCAGGGGCCGGACACCGGCACGCAATACCGCTCTGCAATTTTCTATCACACAGAGGAACAAAGAAAGGCGGCGGAAGCATCACAGCGCGCGCTGGAAGAAAGCGGACGCTTTCCCCGCACGGTCGTGACGGTCATCGAACCGGCTGCCCAATTTTACCGCGCCGAAGAGTACCACCAGCAATATCTCGCCAAACGTGGCCTGGCAAGTTGTCACGTTTAGTGAGGAAGCGTTAAGAGAACGATGGTGGATTCCAGTGGTAGTCTGGCACGGCTGTTGTCAACGCCTCTCAATTACTGAAGACACGCAAAGCGCGATCAGCAAGGATGTCGCATGAAGAACTTATTTTACGGCTTGCTCCTGACTTGCGTACGAGGGATATGCGGGCGACAACGGTGGTCAGCCAGCCGCGCAAGTTTTGGGCGCCGCTTGCGCCGGACCGGCTCATCCGGAGCCAAGCTTCCTGGACGGCATCTTCCGCATCGCTCGCTGAGACGAGCATAGGGTAGGCGACTGCTCGGCAGGTGACTCCGGTTGTCTTCAAATTGTTGTGCCAACCATTGTTGTTCGTTCACCGCCACATCCTTCCATGGTTGTATCGTTCTCATCAGGCATGGCGGGTCAGCGCATCAGTTTTGGCAGGAAAAAGAACTCCTAGGATACGGCTTTGGGGACGAAGCGCCCAGGAAGCAATCACGCAGACGGCGAAGAAAAGCGGCGCCAAGTACTGAA
Organism: Pyrinomonadaceae bacterium; assembly: GCA_037719755.1. Lineage (GTDB taxonomy): Bacteria > Acidobacteriota > Blastocatellia > Pyrinomonadales > Pyrinomonadaceae > JBBJMB01. Next base: position 212 of record JBBJMB010000204.1, on the reverse strand, counting down.
CCAGGGTATCGCCGGACATGATATGCGAGGCGACCGCGCCTGTCATATCGAAGAAGGCTCCGGCATAAGCCCATTCCTTGAGGCGCGGCAAGCGTGGCGCGAGCAAGACGATGGCTCCCGGCACCTTCCAAAGTCCGAGGATGGTAGTGAAATACAACTGGTATCCCTGGTGTTTCTTTCCCTCGTCGATGACTGGCAGATGCGCCAGGTCA
>JBBJMB010000203.1:0-7190 GCA_037719755.1 Pyrinomonadaceae bacterium | reverse complement strand
GCTCCCGGCGGCAGCGCGCTTTTTAGCTCTCCACGTTTCATTTAGGCTTACTATACAAGGGAAGAGGAATGAGGTTTAGAGAAACAGGCATTTAAGCTGTGCGAGGCTTGTCTCGAAAGGGATGCCTTCGCCGGCGTCCTGGCGCAAGAAGGCCTGTATGCTGTCGATTCTTTCGAGCGCGGCGTCGATTTTAGCATCAAAACCGCGCTTGTAGGCTCCGACCGCGATGAGGTCTCGGTGCTGCTCATAAATCGAGAGAGCTTCTCTCGTGCCGCGCGCAGCGACGGCGTGTTCGCGCTCGACGAGCTCACCCATGACTCTGGACACGGACCGCGACACGTCAATCGCCGGATAGTGCCCACACTCGGCGAGCGCTCTGGAAAGCACAATGTGCCCGTCGAGGATCGAGCGCACTTCGTCGGCCACCGGCTCGGTCATATCATCGCCTTCCACCAAAACCGTATAAAAAGCCGTGATCGATCCGCGCGCGGCGTTGCCCGCTCGCTCAAGCAAGCGCGGCATCTCGGCGAACGCCGACGGCGGAAAGCCTGAGCGCACCGGCGGTTCGCCCGCCGCCAATCCGACTTCGCGCAGAGCGCGCGCGAATCGCGTCACCGAGTCGATCAGCAGCAACACCTTCAAGCCTTGATCGCGGAAATGCTCGGCCGCGGTTGTCGCCGCGTGCGCCGCTTTAACTCTCACCAGCGCGGGCTCATCAGAAGTGGCGGCAAAAACAACCGACTTCTTCAGTCCGGCGGCGCCCAAATCGCGCTCCACAAAGTCGCGCACTTCGCGTCCGCGCTCGCCGATCAAGCCGACGACGATGACGTCGGCCGCGCAGCCGCGCGCCAGCATGCCCAAAAGCGTAGACTTGCCGACGCCTGCGGCGGCGAATAAACCCACCCTTTGGCCCTCGCCCACCGTCAGCAGCGCGTCAATCGAGCGCACGCCGGTCGCCAGCACGCGCGTCACGCGCGCCCGCTCCAGCGGGGCCGGCGGCCGCGCCGCCACCGCGCGCCACTCGTCGCCGATCGCACCCAAGCCGTCGATTGGCGCGCCCAAGCCGCCGAGCACGCGCCCAAGCAGCGCGTCGCCCACACGCAGGCGCAAGGGGCCTGCGTCCGCCTCACGGCTGAGCCCAAGGCCACGCCGGACGCGTCGCCGAGCGGCATCAACAGCGTGTCGCCGGAGTGAAAGCCGACCACTTCGGCCAGCAGATTTTCGCCCAAGCCCGCTGTGCGGTGACGCACCACGCAGATCTCGCCCGAGCGAGCGCCGGGCACGCAGGCGCGCAGCACCAGGCCCACCAGGCCCGTCACTCGCCCTTGTTGCTCGCACGGCTCGCTTGAGGCGACGGCGTCCAGGTAACAATCAAGCGTCATCATGATTTATGAACAGCTGCCAGCGAGGCCGGTGCATGGGCGAGTTTTTTTGAGCGCTATTTCAAGCAGCGCCCGCTCGATGGAGCGCAACTGCGTGTCAAGCTGTGCGTCAATCGTCATGCGCTCCGTTTCGATCACGCATCCGCCGCGCGCCACCAGCGGATCGGCCACGACATTTATTCCGGCGAATCGCCCGGCCGGGTTCAGTTGATCGCCGCGCGCTTGCACGCCTGCGAGATCCGCCGGATGCACCCGCAATGTTAATTCCTCGCCGCGCTTGAAGTGGCGGGCTTGGGTGATGGCCGCGGCGATCATCTCTGTGGTCACAGCTGCGTCACGCTCGATTTCGCGGGCGATGATTTTCTCGGCAATTTTTACCGCCAGGCGCAGTAAATCATGTTCCGCCTGCGCGAGCGCTTGATCACGCAGAGCGCGGGCTTCGAGAACATACAGGTTGAGTTCAGCGAGCGCTTTTTCTTTGCCTTCGCGGTAAGCCGCCGCACGCAGTGCGCGCGCTTCGCCGTCCGCCGCCGCGCGCACACGGATGGCCTCACCTTCGGCTTCCGTCAAGATGCGACGGGCCGCGACGCGCGCGTCGGCGACCGAACGCTTGATGACGACGCCGCCCGCCGCAAACGGGTCGCTTGGCGACGAGCTGCTTCTTTCATCCGCGAGCGGCCTCTTGATAATTTGATTGGTGCTCATCTCAAGCGATCTCATCCATTCGGTTGACGATGGAAGCGTGCGTGCGGCTTCCCCAGGCTTGGCGTAGCCGCACGGCGAGCGCTTCAATTTCCAAGACGACTTGATCCGCGAGAGCGCGCTTTGGCCCGTCCGGTTGCGACGAAAGAATTAATTGCTTTAGTTGTTTCGCTCCTGGGATGTGTATCTTCTGCATCGTGAATTTGACGGTCGTCGCGTCGCGCCGCGCGAGCGCCTGCGCGATGAGCGTCAGGCCCACGCGATCAAGCATCTTGACGGGCTGCGACGCTTTCTCCAGCTCGCTGCGCACGACGCGCTCAGCGAGCCTCACGCGCTCCAGTGAGACTTCGGTGAGCGCGCGCATGTGCGCGGCGATTGCTCGCGCATCGACGGGTGGGAAAAGCCGCAGAAAGGAAGCGATTGCCTCCAGCTGAGCGATGCCGCGGCACGCCAGAGCTGTTTCGCGTACGCCGAGCAAACGAATGAATCTCACCAGTTCGGTTCCGGTCAACAAATCCAGCGCAGTCGCGGCGGGTAACATCTCCGCGAAAACGAAGCGCGCCAGAAAGCTTTGCCGCACAAGCGCAGCGATTCTTTCATTGATGTCACCGGTTAATTGCAAGTCAGTTGGATTGATGCCCAAGCCACGCTCGGCGGCGACAACTTCCGCGATCAAAGGCGGCAGTTCAGGCAAAAGCAAGCGACGAACGCGCGGCGGTTCCTGGCGCAGCGCGGCGCTGATGTGTGAAGCATGCAGCACGTGTGCGGCGCGACGGAAATGTGCGCTCATCTCTAATTGAGAACCTTTGATCGCGATGCCGCGCCGCGCGTCGTTCAAGGAAGATGCGGAGCTCAGGCACCGGCGCCAGCGAAGCTCCGCCGCTTGACGGTCGGCGCTGTTTAGACCCGTCAGCAGATCCAGCGTGGCCGCGCCCTCGACAGACGGCGCGAAGTTGATCGCCAGCGCGACCAAGGTGTCGATCCTTTGTTGCTGACCAAAGGCGGACGCCGCCTCGCTTAACTCCCCGTCCGGTTATACAATCATAAGATGTAAAGTTATTGGCAAGCGAAGACGCAAAGTGTCGCCCAGCGAGAGGTGGTATGCAGCACGTGTGCGGTCGCGATCGTGGTGCGCTGTTATTTCAATGCCATTATTGTGCAGGGCCTTTCAAACAATTTCTCAAAGGCCAACAACAAAGTGAACTCTTCAGCGCAAGTTAATGAGATTCTCACCGGTGGAAAATGAAAAGTGAAAGGAAAGAGGGAAAGAATTTCCTGTCACTCGTCGCTTCGGATTCATGACAGTTGCTCGGCCGCCGCCGCAGGTGCGCGTGGCCCGCCGGCCACTTCTTTCTCCGCGAGCTTTATCGGAGACTGATGCGCCGCATCGCGCCGATCCAGAGCAACTGCGCCGGGCGTCGCGCTCGCTTCGTTCGCCGACCTTTCGCGCCGGCGCCGGCGTTGCAGCGAGAGCACCAGGGCGAGCGCTGCGAATACAACGAGCACTCCCACGCAGCTAGCCCACAGCGCGCCGCCGCCGCGTGCGCCAATTGTGATCGCCGGCAAGACTTGGCCGTCAATGGGTGCGCTTTTCGGCGGCTCGTAGACGAGCACGACGCTGACCTCTTCCGGCTTCAGCTTGGGAACTCCTTTCGCCACCAACTCTTTGACGTAATCGCCGGAGAAAGAAAGCTTTTCATCCTTGTGGACGATGAGCACAGAGGCGGTCGCCGGGTAAGGGTCGATGTTGATGCCGCTATCTTCCGGCATCACTATGTTTGCGCTCACGCGCATCACGCTCGGCAAGTAGCGCAACTGCCTTTCGATTTCCGTTTTCAATTCCTTGAGTCGTTGCGCCTTCTGCGCCGATTCGGAAGGAAACATGCCGCCTTCCTCATAAGCCTTCTCAAACCCTTCGTCGGTCGGCCGCGGCAGTCCGTGTTCGTGAAGAACCCGCAATGACGCCGCGAGCTTGTTCTCTTCAAATAAACTCTCACTCACAAACACCTGCCACTGCTGCCGTCTATTGCTGCTACTGCTGCTGCCGTGGCCTTCACCCGCCAACTCCTTGCGAGCTTCAATATTGCGTGCGTAAAGCGCGTGGATGATCTCGTTCGCGTCGGCCTCTGTGGGAACCGTGGCGCCCGCTTGAGTTTGGCCGCAGGCCGTGCTGGCGGCGAGCGCCGCAAGCAGCCCGAGCCATAAACGACTGCTCTGAAGAATATCTGACATCGGAGATTTACGGGCGCCGCGCTGAGTTTAGCGTCTTCGTTGGCAGCGACGGCGATCAACTTGATCGCTATGCACAACATGTGCCGAGACCTGTCAATTGGCCGGCAGAATTTTTGAGCCTGCGCACGGGAACAAGGATTGCGAAGAAGCGCTTGCGCGAGCAGCAGCAACAGCGGCGGCGGCGCACAATTCACCTTGACGTTTTTCAAAAATATTTATGCCAGAGATCAACTGCGAAACGCCTCGGCAGGCGCGTGATTATTCCACACCGGCGCGCGTCTCCGACCGTGACCAACTGATCGAGCGCCACCTGTCTTACGCGCGCGCTCTGGCCGTCGATGTGATGTCGGAGCTAAATTCCCCTTCGCAGATTGAGCTGACAGACTTGATCGGCTACGGCGAGCTGGGTCTGGTGGAGGCCGCGGAAAGATTCGATTCGTGTCGGGGCGTGGCCTTCACGACTTTCGCGTACTACCGCATCAGAGGTGCGATTTATGACGGATTGCGGCGCATGGGTTGGCTTTCGCGCGGCGAATACAGGCGCGTGCGCTTCGCCGCCGCCGCGAACAGCTTGCGCCAAGCAATTGTTGATGACGAAAGACCGCGGCCGCCGGGCGGACTTGAAGAAGAGATCGTGACCGCGCAGTCTATGATCGATACGCTTATCCCCGTTTACCTGCTCTCGCTTGACAGCACGGAAGACCTGCCCGAGCTTGCCGACCGTAGCGCTCTGCACAGCGCGCTTCTCGAAGAACAGGAACTCAAGCTGGTGATTCGCGCGTTGCTCGCAGAGCTTTCCGCGGACGACCAATTGCTGCTGGAAAACATTTACTACCGCAATGTCAGCATGGTCGAGGTCGCCGCAAGAATCGGCGCCTCAAAGTCGTGGGTCTCCAGACTGCACGCGCGGGCCGTGTCCCGCCTGCAAGCGGTGATGGAAAAGCACGGCATGCTCGAACGTCGCCCGGCCTCATCGTAACCGATGACTCGCTCGCTCAATTGTCGTTTTCCCCAAAGTCCGCCGCCACCACAAGCAGTTCCGCGCATCCACCGAGGGCGCCCGCCACAACGGCGTTTTGTTCAAACTCACGGCCGAGCGCGCGCGCCTCTCCCGGCTCCATCTCGAAAATAAACAAACTAATCTCCGGCGCCCAAGACGCGTCATCGCCCACTCCGCGGCCGGGAAGCATCTCGCGACTGAGCGCGCCCACGCGTTGCACAAGCTTGCGGTGGCGCGCTTGATTCTCCCCGTCAGAGAGCCGCGTTGATCGCGGATTGTAAGCGGTCACAAACGCCCAGCGCGATGCTCCGCGATCGATTAACAATTGATCAACCGCGCCGCACCTCTCGCCGATGCGGATGGCGATTGGCGAAACGTGCGACGCCTCCACGATGTATGTCGTGCGACGGTAAGCATCTATGAGCTCAGCGCTCATCATCAGCATTCCTCCCCGGCCCCGGTGAATTAACGGTGAATCAAGCGCCGGAAAGCATAACAAGAAACTTAACCGAAGCAACCCTCGGAAGCGTTGGGCGCACCTGATGGGCGGACAACCGTGATCGCGCTTGACGAAATTGCAGCGCAGCGGTTGAAAAATTTCTTTCGCCCCGGCGTACCTTTTCCGCCGCTCGCGGAAACTATCATCAGGCAGCAGGAAAGACTGCAAGGGTTCAAACACCACGTTGCCACAAAGTTTGATCAGCGATTTGGATTTACTCGCGCGGGCGGGTCTCGGTGATGAGGCGGCGTTTTCTGCGCTCTACGAGCGGCATCGCCTCGCCATCTATCGCTTCGCCCTGCGCCTCCTGGGCGACCAAAGCGCTGCGGAAGATGTGACGCACGATTGCTTTCTCGGTTTGCTCAAAAAGCCGTGTGGTTTCGATGCCCGGCGCGCCAATTTGCGCACCTATTTGTACGGCGCGGCGCGCAACCTGGCGATGAAGCGATTCAGGCGTTATGAATCGGAGGCGGCGCTCGATGGGTTGACGCACGAGCCGCGCGCCGTCGGCGCAGCGAGCGAGCCGCTCATCAGAATCCTTAACGAGGAATTGTCGTCCGTGGTGCAAAGAGCCGTCGGACGGCTTCCGCCGCAACAGCGCGAGGCACTGGTGCTTTTTGAGTTTGAAGAAGTGTCTCTCGCGGAGATTGCGGAGATCGTCGGCGCGGACGTGGGCGCGGTCAAGGCGCGATTGTGGCGCGCGCGTCAGCAGTTGCGGTTGCTGCTCGCGCCATACACTGAGGAAAGCGCGCAGCATCAAGAGTTGGTCGCCAGCGAGGGAAACAGACATGCGCGATGAGAGGAAAGACGCTCGCCCTTTTTCCTCATCAGACGAAACGTTCGATGAGGAAGAACGCCGGAAGCTCAAGTCGTTGCTCGCCAGTTGGGCCGTGCCCGCAGAGGATGTGCCGCCCGCCTTGGATGAGCGTGTTATCAACAGCTACCGCCGCGAAGTCGGCGCCAGTGAGGAATTAGTTATGAAGAAGTGCCCGACCTGCCAGCAAGTCTACGCCAGTCAATTCGCCTTTTGCCCGACGGACGCCACGCCGCTCGGAGGCGTCATCGTCGGCGACGGCGCCGCCACCATCGCCCGCGGCGCCCGCGGCGAATACCAATTAACGATGCTCGCCGACGAAAGCCTGGGCCAGCGCTTGATCCGGGCGGCCAGGGAAGTGGGCCGCGAATCACAGCTCACCTGGCCGGAATTTAAACGAGATCCGTTCGGCTTTGCTTGGCGATTGTTGGCCGGCTACGGCCAGCTCGGTTGGAAATTCATGTCGCGCCCCAATGTGGCCATCGGCTTGGTGACGGCCGTGCTGATTGTGATGACCATGGTGATCGGAGTGGTCGCCCTGGATCGACTCAAGTTCGGCCG
>JBBJMB010000019.1:0-22080 GCA_037719755.1 Pyrinomonadaceae bacterium | reverse complement strand
CCTTGCCGTTGGCAAACGATTTCTGCTCAAACTCCGTAAACTTGAGGCTTTGCCAGACGCGTCGTCCAAGTCTATTTGATCGCTCATCCACTAATTCACCGTCGGAAAACACCAAGCCGATCTCAGGCGCGAAGGCGAACACTTGTTCCATCCGCGCCAGTTTTTCCCGGCACCAAATGTCGTCTTGATCGGCAAGAGCGATCACATCGCCCGCACACAGATCGATCGCTCGCTCAAAGTTTTTGGTCGACCCCAAGTTCGTTTCATTCACCAAGAGCCGCACAGAAAACGGGGCCCGCGCGGCAAACTCGCTCACAATCTCACGCGAATCGTCACTGGACAAGTCATCGCAAACTAGGAGCTCGTCCGGCGGGCGCGTCTGCCACGCGATACTGGCGAGTTGCTCGCCCAAGTACCTTCCGCCGTTGTAGGTGCACATGGCGACGGAAATTTTCATCATCTCCTTTGACGGCGCAATGCAACGCCTACCGCGAGCGTGCTGAGTAAAAAACGCGAATCGCTTCCGCGATCGCCTCTTGATGCGTTAATTCAAGTTCGGGATAAATCGGAAGCGCGATGGTTTCGCGGGCCGCGCGCTCGGATGCGGGAAAGTCGCCCTCGCGGTAACCCAGATACTTGAAGCACTCTCACATGAAGCGGCAGAGGGTAGTAAACCTCTGTGCCGACTCCCGCTTGCCGCAAGTGCTCGCGGAGCGCGTCGCGTTCCGCGGCCGGCACGCGGATCACGTATTGATTGTAAATGTGCCGGACATCGCGGCGGCAAAACGGAAGAGTAATTCGCGCCTCAAGACCGGAGTCGCGAAACAAGCGCTCGTACCTTTCGGCGTTGCGCGCGCGCGCTGCCGACCAGCTGTCAAGGTAAGCGAGTTTGACCCTTAGCACCGCCGCTTGGAGCGCATCGAGCCGGCTGTTGATGCCAAGCAAGCGGTAGTAATACTTGATGTCGCTTCCGTGAACTCGCAGGGTGCGCAAGCGCGCCGCTAGATTCTCATCGTCGGTGATGATCATGCCGCCGTCGCCGGCGGCGCCGAGATTTTTCGTCGGGTAAAAGCTGAAGCACCCGATGTCCCCGATTGAACCCGCTCGGCGCTCGCCGTCTGCGGCGCCAATTGCCTGCGCCGCGTCTTCAATGAGCGGAACATCATCGTGACGCCGGCTGATATCCACGAGCGCGTCCATCTCCGCGCACTGCCCGAACAAGTGAACGGGCATAATGGCCCGCGTGCGCGCGGTATAGCTTGTTCCACCAGGGCCGAATCTATGTTGTACGTGGACGAATCTATGTCAACGAAAACGGGGCGCGCGCCGAGCCGCGCGATGGAGCTGGCGGTCGCAAAAAAGCTGTAGGGCGTGGTGATGACTTCGTCGCCCGGGCCGATGTCGAGCGCCATCAAAGCGAGCAGCAACGCGTCGGAGCCGGAGGCGCAACCGACGGCGTAACGCGCTTGCGAGTAGCGAGCGATTTCCTCTTCGAGCGCCTGCACTTCCGGCCCGAGAATGAATTGCTGTGAATCCATCACGCGCGCCATCGCCGCCATTAGCTCCGCGCGCAAAGCGGCGTGCTGGCTCTTCAGATCCAGCAGCGGAACTTGCTCGTCGCGCTTGATCGGGGCCGTTATCACCTCGGTCATAAACTTCTCAGAAGCTGCTCCGCTCATAAAGCAATCGTGCGTCCGCCGCCCGCGATGGACGTTTGCGCCGCCTCCAGCAGGCGCACCACGCGCAATCCGGCGTGGCCGTCGGTCAGCGGGGCGCGCGATTTCCTGATGGCATCTAAAAATTCCGTAGCGACGTGGCGCAACGCTTCTGTCGTGTCGAGCTTTGGCACCCACACGTCGCCGGTGCGATAGCTGACCAGCGTTTGGTACTTCTCTTCGGTTCCGTCGCCGCTGCGGCTCGCCACTACACCCTTGTCGTAGACGCGCACTTTCTCCGTCGGCTCGATATCGTCGTAGACGATCATCTTGCGGCTGCCGGCGATCAGCGTGCGGCGAATCTTCACCGGCGAGAGCCAGTTGAAGTGGAAGTGAGCGATAAAGGAATCGTCAAATTTGAGCAGCACATAAGCGATGTTTTCGATGTTCGCTTCGACGTGGCAGCTGCCCGTGGCGGTGAGCGCCACGGGTTGGCGCTCAACCAGATAATCCATAATCGACAGATCATGCGGCGCGAGATCCCATACCACGTTGATGTCGCTTTGAAAAAGACCGAGATTGATGCGCACCGAGTCGAAGTAAAGCAGGTCGCCCAGTTCGCCGCCGCGCACCATCTCTTTGATTTTGCGAATCGCGCCTGTGTACACAAACGTGTGATCGACCATCAGCGTTAATCCGCGCCGCTCGGCCAATTCGATTAGTTCTTCCGCTTCGCGCACGCTCGTGGTGAAAGGCTTTTCGACAAGCACGTGCTTGCCCGCTTCAAGCGCGGCCCGCGCGAACGGGTAGTGCGTGGCGACCGGAGTGGCGATCACCACGGCGTCCAACTGCGCATCCGCAAGCAATTCGCGGTAATCGGCCGCCACTTGCGCAAACGGAAAGCGGCGGCTCACATAAGCGAGTCGCTCGGCGTTCGTATCGCACATCCACACGAGCCGCGAATGTTCATTCTCGGCGAAGTTACGCACGAGATTCGGCCCCCAGTAGCCGCAGCCAATAACACCCACATTTGTCGAGCCTGAAATCATGCGACAGCAATCTTCCGTTCAAGCATCTTCCGTTCAAGCGACCGCCGCCATCGCTTGCGCGCAAGCATCGGCGACGACGCGCAACTGCTCTTCGGTCAACTCGGGAAACATCGGAAGCGAAAGCACGCGCTCGGCCAAACGCTCAGTGACCGGAAAGTCACCGCGCCGGTGCCCGAAAGACGCGTAAGCCGGTTGCAGATGCAGCGGCAGCGGATAGTGAATGCCTGCCTGCACGCCCGCCCGAGCGAGCGCGGCGTGCAGCGCATCGCGCTCGTTTGTTTGCATCACGTAAAGGTGATAAACGTGGTGCGCGTAGGACATCTCTTGCGGCAGCTCAAGCTCCAGCTCACGCAGCGACTCGCGGTAACAGGCCGCGTGGGCGCGCCGCCGCTCATTCCACGCATCAAGATAACCCAGCTTCACGCGCAGCACCGCTGCTTGGATGCCTTCGAGGCGGAAATTGTACCCGATTACCTCGTGCGTGTACTTGCGCTCCGAGCCGTGATCGCGCAGCATCCGCGCGCGACGGGCGAGCTCGCCATCATTCGTCACAATGGCTCCGCCCTCGCCGTAAGCCCCCAGATTCTTTCCCGGATAAAAGCTAAAGCAGCCGGCGCGCGCGAGTGCGCCGACCCGCCGGCCCCGGTATTTTGCGCCGGTGCTTGCGCCGCATCCTCTATGACCAAGCTTGCAGGCGCTCGGCGATCTCAAAATCGGATCCAGGTCGGCCGCCTGGCCGTAAAGATGAACTGGCATAATGGCGCGCGTGCGTGTGGTGATCGCCGCTTCGAGTCGCGCCGCATCAATGGTATAGGAGACGGGATCCGCATCAACAAAACGGGGCGCGCGCCGGCGGTCGAGACGCCTTCGGCGGTGGCGAAAAAGTGTGGGCCGGCACAATCACTTCGTCGCCGGCGCCGATGCCGCAGGCCATCACCGCCAATTGAATGGCCGCCGTTCCGCTGTTGACGCCAACGCAGAACTCTGCGCCGAGGTAAGCGGCAAACTCACGCTCAAAGGCTTCCACCTCCGGCCCGAGAACAAAGGTCGAATGGTCGAGCACGCGTTTGATCGCTTCGTCGATCTCGCCCTTAATTTGCCGGTACTGCGCCTGCAAATCAACGAACGGAACAATCATTCGAAAGGCTCCTCGGCATCCGTTAACGCTCCCACCACGCTTTTCCGCAACGGGCCAGCCGGATTACCTGCGACCACGGCGCCCGCCGCCACGTCGCGGGTGACCACAGCGCCGGCGCCAACAATTGCACGTTCGCCGATCTCCAGGCCGCTGAGAATCGTCGCCCCGGTGCCAATCGAGGCTCCGCGGCGCACAACGGTGGAAACGAGTTTCCAGTCAGCGCTTGTCTGCAGCGTGCCGTCAGCTCGCGTCGCGCGCGGGTGTTTATCGTTGATGAAGTTAACGCCGTGGCCGACGAAGACTTCATCTTCGATGGTGACGCCTTCGCAGATAAACGTGTGGCTGGATATTTTGCAGCGCCGGCCGATGGCGGCACCTCTCTGGATTTCAACAAACGACCCGATGCGCGTGCCGTCTCCGATTTGGCAGCCGTAGAGGTTAACGAAGTTATAGATCGCGACGTCGCGCCCGAGTTTAACGTCATCAGCGATACAACAAAACTGCCCGCTCATCAACTCACTCCGCGTTCGATTGCGCCCGCGGCGGGAGGCTGCTCCGCCGACTGCTCTTCCTCATCGGCGTAGTAGTCGCTGTAGTAACTGCCGTAATAATACTCGCTTGAGTCGGCTTTGACGTTATTGAGCACCACTCCGTAAACGTTCGCGCCGACATCCAGCAGACGCTGCTTGGCGCGCCGCACGACGGCGCGCGAGCTTCTGCCGCCGTGCACCACCAGCACGACGCCGTCGACCATCGTTGAGAGAATCGACGCGTCGGTAAACGAGATCGCCGGCGGCGAATCAATCACGACGTGCGTGAAGCGCTCGTTTAGTTGCAGCATCAAGCGACGCATCTCGTCGGAGCCGAGCAGTTCGGCCGGGTTCGGCGGCACCGGCCCCGAAACGAGCACCTTCAAGTTGGGCAGCGCTTCATAGGGCTGAAGCATTGAATCGAGATCCGCATCTCCGGAAAGGAAATTTGAGACGCCCCTTTTGTTTTGCAAATTGAAGTGGAAGTGCAAGCGCGGCCGGCGCAAATCGCAGTCCACCAGCAACACGCTCGCGCCGGTTTGCGCCAGCATCACGGCGGTGTTAACGGCGGTGGTGGTTTTGCCTTCGGAAGGCTGGCTGGAGGTAAAAAGGATGCTCTTCGGCGCCTGCCCGGCCGACGAAAGCAAAAGCGACGTCCGGAGGTGGCGGTAAGCTTCGGAGACTGACGAGCGCGCATCGCAATCAGGGCCAACGCTTGGTTGGCGCCGCCGGCTCCATCGCCTTACTGCCTTTAAGCAGCGAGCGCTCCAGGCGCGGCGCCGGGATTAGGGCCAGGGTCGGCAGATGCAGGTGATTTTCCACGTCTTCGTTGGATTTCAGCGAATCATCCAGGAAATCGAGCAGAAAGGCGAGCCCCACTCCGATGCCTAAAGACAGCAACAGCGCAACGATGATGTTGCGCAGCGTTGCGGGCCGACGGGAGCGCGGGAGTGCGCGCGGGCGTCGCCACCGTCACATTGTTTGCGCGGTCGAGCGACGTGATCATCAATTCTTTCTGGCGTTGAAAAAGCGTATTGTAGTATTGCTTGTTCGTCTCCAGCTCCGTAGTAATGCGGCTCAAGTCAATCGCGGCGATGTTCTGCTCATTGGCTTCGCCCTTCTCAACGCCGTAGCCTTGCCCGAGTCTTCTCTCCTTCGCGAGGGCCACTTCGTAGCGCGTTTTCAAAGATCGGAGAATCTCTTGCGGAGCGCGGTCGAGGTCTTGGTTGATGCGCTTGATTTGCTCGTCGAGCTTTTTCACCTCGGGCCATTCTGTGGTGTAAGTGACCAGCATGGCCGCTCTTTTTTCTTCCAGCTCGGCGATTTTGCCGCGCAACGCGCCGATGCGTGCATCGGCCTGCACTTCGGGAATCGACCACACGTCGTCTTCTTTTTCGCCCCTCGTAAACCGCCTGAGCGTTTTTGCGCTCGTTCTCAGCGGCTAAGAGCTGGCCGCTCACCAATCCGAGCCGCTCGCTGGTAAGGTTTTGACCCGCTCCACTGCCTAAAGGCAAATTGTGGTTTTTCAGGTAGTTGATGCGCTCCTCTTCGCCCTGCTTGATCTTCATCTGCAGATCGATGATATTGCGCGCCAGAATATCAGAGGCGCGGTCCGAGCCTTTTGTCTCCCGGCGTACATCGTTGGCGATAAAAGCTTCGGCCAGAGTGTTGGCCACTTTCGCCGCGATCTCAGGATCATTGTGGCGAAAGCTCAGATCAACCAAGTTTGTGTCCTTGAGCGGGTTGACCATCAGATTAGCGGAGATCACGCCTTCATAAGGTTCGAGCGCATCGAGCTGCTCGGGCGTCAGATGATCGACATCAACATCCGAGTCCGTCACAACGGGCAAGTTATTCTGCGTTGTGGGTTTGGCCTTACCACCGGAAAAGACCTTTTTAATAGAGCTGAGCACGCTCGGCGTCGCCTGGCCGCTCAGGAACGCCGAGTTATTTTGGAGATCCAGCGCCAGCACAACTTGGCGCGCCAACTGCGGATTAGTGAGCAACGCGAGCTGCGTGCTCCAGTAGTTCGGGTCGTAGTTGGCTGAATTGATCATCAACTGTTGGGTTTGCAGCACGCTTCTCTTCGGCTCGATCTGAATCATCGTCTCGGCCTCGAAGACATTAGGCAACCGGTACATTTGAACCGTCACCAGCGAAGTAATAATCACCGCGAGCCCTAAAATCAACCACTTTCGTTTGAGCACAATTCTCAAATAATGTCGGAGCTGCGCCTGATCAAAAAACGGCGAGCTAGGCGCCGGGGCCGGCAAAGAGACGCTCTGCGCGCTTAAGTCGCGCAACGGGCGATCAAGTTGGCTCTCGGCGGATGACAACGAAAGCAGTCGATTATCTTGCGACATGAATTAACCTCTATCCTGAACGAAGAGAAACACGAAAAGATCGGGGGCGCTGAACAACGACGCATAGTATCAAAAGGCGCATGCTGCGGCAAAAGGAAGCTCGGCGCTTGAGGCTGTTAATTTGCGCGTTGCCGAAGAGGTGAGGCGACAAAATCGCGAAGGGCGTCCTGCCAATCGGGCAGCGGAGCAAGTCCGATGGCCTCGGAAAGAAGGCAGCGCAAACGCGAATTGCGCGGGCGCGGAGCGGGTCGCGAAAGCGAATCACTGCCGACCAATTCGAGCTCAACGTGGGCCAAGTCAGCAACCTGGAGCGCGAACCGCGCAAAGCCTTCGTAGCTCACGCCTTCGCCGCTGTTGACCACATGGTAAGTGCCCGGAAGATCTCGCTCGGCCAATTCGCGCAAACGCGCGGCCAAGTCTGGCGCATAAGTTGGTGTGCCGTAAGAGTCGACAATTGCCTTTAAACGCTGCCCGCGCTCGGCCAAATCAACAATCAAACTCAGGAAATTTCGACCGCCGGGGCCGAAGATCCAACCGGTGCGCACAATCGCCGTCCGCGCGCTCGCGGCCAGCGCCCGGCGTTCGCCTTCGAGTTTCGCGGCGCCGTACACGCTCTCCGGATGCGGGTCGTCGCGCTGCGTATAAAAACCCGGCTTTTTACCGTCAAACACGTAATCCGTCGAAAAAGAAATAAACGACGCGCCGATTCGTCGGCCGTGCGCGGCCAAAATCTCCGGGCCACGCGCGTTCACCAGGTACGCCCGAGTGCGGTCGCTTTCGCATCCATCGACATCCGTCCAAGCGGCGCAGTTGATCACGGATGCGGGCCGAGTTTCGTCAAAAACCTTTGCCACCGCCGCTTCATCGGCGATGTCTAGGTTTTGACGTTCGTAAGCGAAAACCTGATCGCCTCGTTTTGCGCAGTGCGCCGCGGTGGCGCGGCCGACCATGCCGCCCGCACCCGTGACAAGTATTTTCAAATTGCTCCGACCTCCGTGTTGTACTGCTTGGCATAATAGTCGCGGTAGGCTCCGCTACGCGCGCGCGCGATCCATTCGCCGTTTTCCGCATACCACTGAATAGTCTTTCGCAGCCCGCTCTCCCAAGTTTCTTGAGGCCGCCAGCCAAGCTCCGTCTCAATTTTCGTCGGGTCGATGGCGTAGCGCCGGTCGTGGCCCGGACGATCCTTGACATATTGAATCAGCGTTCGCGGCTTTCCGAGAAGATCCAGTATCGACTCCACGACCTCCAAGTTCTGACGAACGTTGCGCGCCCCGATGTTATAAGTCTCTCCGGCCTGACCCTGGTCCAGCGCCAACAGGATGGCGCGGCAGTGATCGTCAACGTAGATCCAATCGCGCACGTTGCAGCCGTCGCCGTAGACCGGGATCCGTTCGTCATTGAGGGCGTTGGAGAGCAGCAGCGGGATTAATTTCTCGGGAAACTGCCGTGGCCCGTAGTTATTGCCGCAACGGGTGATCACCGTATTTAACCCGTGCGTGTGATGAGCCGCGCGCACCAAATGTTCAGCCGCCGCCTTGAGGCAGCGTAGGGACTGTTTGGCGCAAACGGGGATGACTCGGCGAAAAAGGATTCCTCATCTTCCGGCAAGCTGCCCATCACTTCATCCGTCGACCTGTACGAAGCGGCCGACACCGCGCTCGGCGCCACATCAGCGGACTTGTGTCCAATAATATTTGTGCGGAGAAACTCGTCGGCTGAAACAATGCTGCGATCAACGTGAGACTCGGCGGCGAAGTTGATGATAACATCCGTTCCCTCGCTAACGGCCGCGCTGACCGCGGCGCGATCACTAATGTCGCCACGAACAAATCTGGCGCGTCGTGTGTCTAAGCCGGCAAGGTTGTCAAGGTTTCCGGCGTAAGTGAGCGCATCGAAATTAACCACGTCACACTGCGGAAATTGAGCGAGCGCTAAGCGGACAAAAGCGGAGCCGATAAATCCGGCCCCTCCGGTAACGAATAATTTAATCATGACCCTCCGAAAGCAGAGACAAACGGCGTGATTGAGAAAGCTGATTGATGTGAGGTTTTAACGAAACTTTTGGTTTGGATCAAACAGGAAGGCATAAATGACACAAGGTGATCGGGCTAACAGGCTGCCGAGTATATTTATCAGGGCCGGCGCGTGTCAAGACCGGTTGCGATTTGCCAGAAGGTCATTTAGTTCTGCTGGGATGCCTTGGACGGCCAGCGCGCAGCAGCTTTTGGGCAACGGTAAACTTCTTCGACATAACCACGACGTAGCCAAGACGGAGAGCGCGTCAGTAGTTGATATCCGCCTATAAGTTGAACAACTTCGGGCACTAAGATTTGCGGAACACCATCAAAACATGAATAAGCCTCCTGATTATAACTATAAAAGAGGCCGCGACAGTTGCTGGCTGCCCAAGCGAGATACTTTGCGATCGCGTTCTCAGGCATCTCAGGCATGCTGTTTTCGTTTAGTAGAAGATCGAAGGGGGCGTCATAGGATACTCCGATGGCATGGGTAGGTAATACTGCGATTTTTTTTCTGTCTTCACCATAAAGCGACACCTGATCTTCGCCAAGCGACTTGGATAGATAATAGCCCTGCAGTACGTTTACAAGAGGGAGGTCTATTATTGTGTATGAGGAAATTTTGCGATTTAACTGCAACAGCCAGTATGCAGTTCCTCCATAGCCTGCTCCAATCTCCACCACTTTTGGACAATTTGACTGGTCAGAGTCGAGGAATAAATCTATAAGCTGAGAAGCCCTTGCCGCAACATAGATATGCTCTGGCGAATCACTTGTGACGAGCGTACCCGCAACCTCAATACCATGCGGGGCGCCGATTCGTGGGACATCTATTGATCTTTCTAATTTCTGCTCGATGCGCGAAATCAACTTATCCACACCATCTCTGACGGCATATCCAATCACACCTTGCTCCGGGCACTCGGCCCGTTCAAGTCCGAGAAATTCAGCCAGTGAAACGAGACTATTAATGTATTTCAGTGACCATAACTTTTCACTAAGACGATTGTGACCAGTAGCATGCAAAACTCCGCTCGCAATGCCGAGCATGAACTTTTGTTGAAACATTGCCCCAAGAAGCTTTGCTAACTCCTCTGCATTTTTCTGATTCAATGCGGAGAGAAGTGGAGAATAATGAGCGTTGATGATAGCTGACCAGATGCCTTCAGTTTTTGAAACATCCAGAGTCCCAGAAGGCACGCTACTACCCGAGGCATATTCATAAGCAGCAATAAGCCGTTTGCAGAGCGTTATACCCTCCGCCGAGTTTTCTGGCTGCTCGAAATAGAGTTTAAAGTAAGGGATGGATTGCCCCGCCCTATATATCCACTGAGGACGCTGTATGGTTTCAAGTAAAAGTCGGTTATGAGCATTTAACCCTGCGGTAGATGCGAAACGGACAGTTAATTTTTTAAGATACTGGCTCATCGGCGCTTCTGAACCTCATTAATGAAAGAAGAAACATCGAGAAGTTTAACGTTTGTTCGGTGCAGCGTGGATGCCTTAAGCAACTCTCGCCAGTGGGACAGCAAGCGTCTGCTTGGGAGGAAAAGCTACCACAAGACGTTCATTCTGCTTTTCCTTCTCTTTGACATCCGCAACTATGGCTGCGATGTCATAATTCGGACTTCGCTGCATACCAATTGTCTGTGATCTCGGATAATACCTGCATCAAGACAGGACTGTGTTTTGTCATTGATTCTCACCCCAAGTCTATTTGATCGTAGATCTCCGGAGTGAGAGTTTCTCTTTTTGACTTAATTTGTTCAAGGCTTTGGCAGACGTCTCTGAAAATTAAATGATTTTGCGTTCTGCAAATCGCTCATTTTAGTGGTTTGCAGGCCGAGCTTCTCGCGACCTACTTGACGCTTACACTTGGATGTCGATAGACTCCTGGGCTTTCGCGGCAAGCACACTTCCTAGGCGTTAACGTCGGCGGAGAACCTGAGTTCTAAATTAAACTGCGAGCGGCGCACAAGTAGTGTTTATTCAACAAACTGATGGGTTTAGTTACAAGGGAAAAAGCAGCTGCCCCAACATCTGCGGGACAATCACATCTGCCTACGTTCAGTAAGCCTGTTTCCCCGCAAAACCTGCCAGAGGAGCCGCTCGTTGTTATTGAGCCGAGCAGGTCGCGTGTGCCGCTTAACCTTCGCGACTTGTGGGCACATCGCGAATTAGTCTACTTTTTGACTTGGCGCGATCTTAAAATAAGATACAAACAAACAGTTTTCGGCGCGGCATGGGTGATCCTGCAGCCGTTGCTGACGACGATTGTTTTTACGGTGTTTCTCGGTCGGCTGGCGCGCGTTCCATCCGACGGCGTGCCCTACCCGCTTTTTGCTTATGCCGGTCTTCTCCCGTGGACTTTTTTTTCCTATGCTGTCGGCAGCAGCAGCAACAGCATCATCGGTAATTCCAATTTAATTACCAAAGTGTATTTCCCGCGTATTATCATTCCTGTCGCGGCCGTGGCTGCACGCATAGTCGATTTCGCGGTTGCGTTTGTCATCCTTGCCGGATTGCTGATCTACTACAAAGTTGCGCTGACCATAAACATCGTGATGTTTCCGGTGCTCGTGATGCTGACGACGTTGCTGGCGTTGGGCGTTGGAATGTGGGTTTCCGCCTTAAACGTCAGGTACCGAGACGTAGGCGTCGTACTGCCGGTGGCGCTTCAACTGTGGATGTTTGTTTCACCGATTGTTTACCCGTCAAGCCTTGTTCCCGCAGGATGGCAACGGCTCTACAACTTAAATCCGCTTGTGGGTATCGTTGAAGGCTTTCGCGCCTCGGTGTTCGGGCAATCGTTCAACTGGCCGGCGCTTGCGGTGTCAACGGTGATCACGCTTGTGGCGCTGATTTACTCGGCGTATGCCTTTCGGCGCATGGAGAAGAGCTTCGCCGACATCGTCTAACCGCGCCAATGAAACCCATCATCAAAGTCGAGAATTTAAGCAAGCAATACCGCATCGCGCGCGCGCGGCGGTTTATTCGACTTTGCGGGAAACGCTGGCCGGCATGGTTAAATCGCCTTTCGTGGGGCGGCAAAACGGCGCGCGCGGAGCTGGCGAACTGGTGTGGGCGCTAAAAGACATTAACTTCGAGGTGCGGCCGGGAGAGGTGCTGGGCATCATCGGTCGCAACGGTGCCGGCAAGTCAACGCTGCTCAAAATTCTCTCACGCATTACTGAGCCGACCGCCGGCCGCGTTACCCTCTACGGGCGTGTCGGCAGTTTGCTTGAAGTTGGAACCGGCTTTCATCCGGAACTAACGGGGCGCGAAAATATACGCCTGAATGGCGCCATCTTGGGTATGAAGCGCGAGGAAATCGAGCGAAAATTCGATGAGATTGTTGAGTTCTCTGAAATTGAGAAGTTTATTGACACGCCAGTCAAATGGTATTCGAGCGGCATGTATCTGCGTTTGGCCTTTTCGGTGGCCGTACATTTGGAGCCGGAAATCTTAATCATGGACGAAGTGCTGGCAGTGGGCGACGCGGCCTTTCAGCAAAAATGCATGAACAAAATGCAGGACATCAGAAAACAGGGACGCACGATTCTCTTCGTCTCTCACAGCATGCCCGCCATCACCCGCATGTGCAACCGCGCCATATATCTTGCCGAAGGAACGGTGCTTAGCGACGGATCGGCAGAGGAAGTCTCTAAAACGTATTTAAGTTCCACAATCAAAACCACAGCAAAGCGTAGCTGGCAGGATTTAAGCCAGGCCCCAGGCAATGAGATCGTCCGTTTGCGATCCGTTCGAGTGCGCACTGAGGACGGCCAATGCACTGAGACGGTGGACATCAGGGAAGCTGTCGGAATTGATATCGAGTATGAGGTGCTTAAATCAGGGTGCCGGCTGATTCCCAATTTCCATTTCTACAATGAAGCCGGCGTTTGCGCGTTCATCACTCAGGACCTCGGATCCGAGTGGCGTCACAAACCAAGATCCGTCGGCAGTTACACCAGCACCGTCTGGGTTCCGGGGAATTTCCTTTCCGAAGGAACTTTTGTTGTTGGCATTGCCGTCAGTACGCATGACCCTCTACTTGTTCACTTCTTCGAGCAAAACGCTGTTGCCTTTCAAGTAATTGATACTCTCGATGGTGACTCGGCTCGCGGAAACTACGAAGGCCACATGCCGGGGGTCGTGAGACCGACTCTGGCCTGGACGACTCGGTTCGACGCTACATTTAACGAGCAGCCTTCCGCCACCACTGTTGAGGAGGTTACTTTGTGAAAGTTGTGATCCTTGCTGGAGGCCTGGGCACACGCCTGGCTGAGGAGACCGAGATCAAGCCGAAGCCGATGGTCGAGATCGGGGCCCGGCCCATTTTGTGGCACATTATGAAGCACTACGCGTTTTACGGCTTCAAAGAGTTTTTTGTCGCATTAGGTTACAAAGGCGAAATCATCAAGCGGTACTTCCTGGACTATCACAGCCTCAATGGCAGCATGACGATTAACATCTCTAACGGCACGCTGGAGATGCATGAAAGGGAAGGTGAAGATTGGGTAGTGCACCTGATGGACACAGGCCAGGAGACGAACACGGGAGGACGCATCAAGCGGCTGGAGCCGTGGCTTAAGGACGACACTTTTATGGTGACGTACGGCGACGGCGTGTGCAACGTTGATTTGCGGGATTTGCTGCGCTTCCACCGCTCGCATGGTCGGCTCGCGACGGTGACCGCCGTGCGACCGCCGGCGCGCTTTGGCGGGCTCATCTTTGATGGCGATATCGTAGCCAACTTTACGGAAAAGCCCCAAATCGGCGAGGGCTGGATCAACGGCGGGTTTCTCATACTTGAGCCACCCGTTTTCGAATACCTGGGGGGAGATCACAGCGTGCTGGAGATCGATGCGCTGGAACGCCTGGCGACCGAACGTCAGCTCGCGGCTTACCGGCACGACGAGTTTTGGCAGTGCATGGACACTCTTCGCGACAAGCGGCAGCTTGAGAGTTTATGGCAGGAAGGAAGAGCACCTTGGAAAGCATGGAAATAGGGGATTTCTGGCGCGACCGTCCGACGCTTGTCACCGGCGCGACGGGTTTGGTGGGCGGGTGGCTCGTCCGGCGCATGCTTGAGCGGGGAGCCGATGTCGTCTGTCTGTTAAGAGACTGGGTGCCTCAATGCGAATTGGTCGCGAGCGGGTTGATTGAGCGTGTGCGTGTCGTGCGCGGTGATGTGCGAGATCAAGCGCTGCTTGAGCGCACCCTGGGCGAATACGAAGTTGACACGGTCATTCACTTGGCGGCGCAGACCATTGTGACCATCGCCAACCGCAACCCGGTTTCGACCTTCGAGGCCAACATCGGCGGAACCTGGTCGCTGTTGGAGGCTTGCCGCCGTAGTCCTGCGGTGAAGCAAGTTGTGCTCGCTTCGTCAGACAAAGCTTACGGAGATCACGAGCAACTACCTTATGACGAGGATGCTCCGTTGCAAGGCCGCCACCCTTATGATGTGAGTAAATCGTGCAGCGATTTACTCGGGCAGTCTTACGCGACCACTTACGGCATGCCCATCGCGATCACTCGCTGCGGAAATTTCTACGGCGGGGGAGACCTCAACTGGAACCGGATTGTGCCCGGCACGATCCGTTCAGTGCTCCGCGGGCAGCGTCCCGTGATCCGCTCAGATGGTCAGTATGTGAGAGATTATTTTTACGTCGAAGATGGAGCGGCTGTTTACATGCTGCTGGCCGAGCAACTGGCCGCCAATCCCGAGGTGCGCGGCCACGCCTTCAATTTCTCCAACGAGATTCAGGTGACAGTGCTCGACTTGGCTGAACGCATTCTGACGCTCATGAATTCTCACCTCAAGCCTGACGTGCGCAACGAAGCGTCTCATGAAATACGCCATCAATATCTGAGCGCGGCCAAAGCGCGCAGGATGCTCGACTGGCAACCGCTCTTCACATTGGATGAGGGGTTGAGGCGAACCATTGACTGGTACAAACACTCCTTGGAGCACCTGCATGAGTGAGATGCGGCCGATGTGCCGATCCTGCGGCAAGGCTGCCGTTGCGACAATTCTCTCTTTGGGTCATACGCCGCTGGCCAACTCATTGCTCGCGGCGGAGCAGCTCTCTGAGGAAGAGCCGACTTATCCGCTCGATTTGGCTTTCTGCCCGAACTGCGCGCTGGTGCAGATTACGAAGACAGTGCCGCCCGAAAAACTATTTCGGAACTACTCGTATTTTTCCTCTTTCTCCGACACCATGCTGCGTCACGCGCAACAGCTTGCCGAGCGCATGACCCAGGCGCGTGCGCTCACAGGCGACAAGCTGGTCATCGAGGTGGCGAGCAACGACGGCTATCTGCTGCAACATTACAAACGAGCGGGCGTCGCGGTGCTTGGCATCGAACCGGCGACCAACATCGCCGAGGTCGCGCAGCAGCAACGCGGCATTCCCACGCTCTGTGACTTCTTCGGCGCGGAGCTGGCGCAACGGCTCCGCGATCAGGGCACGCGCGCCAACGTGATCCATGCTCACAACGTGCTCGCCCACGTCTCCGATCTGAACGGTTTTGTGCGCGGATTTCAATTGCTCTTGAAAGATGATGGCGTGATCGTCATCGAGGTTCCTTATGTGAAGGATATGATCGACAATTGCGAGTTCGACACCATCTACCATGAGCACCTTTGCTATTACTCACTGACGACGCTTGAGCGCCTTTTCCGGCGACATGGTTTGATGGTGCAAGACGTCGGGCGCGTCGACATCCATGGCGGTTCGCTGCGCTTGTTTGTTGAGCACGCATCAGACGCCAAGTCCGCGTCGCCCGCCGTTCTTGAGTTGCTGGCTGAAGAAGCGTTGTGGGGCGTTGATAACCTGGACGCTTACCGGGACTTTGCGCGGCAGGTGGAAAGTTTGAAGGATTCGCTTTGCAGCATGTTGCGGACCTTGAAGCGGAACGGAAATCGTCTGGCGGCTTACGGGGCAGCCGCTAAAGGAAGCACGCTTTTAAATTATTTCTCTATTGGCAAAGAAACATTGGATTTCGTGGTGGATCGCAGCACTTACAAGCAAGGCTACTTTATGCCCGGAGTTCACCTGCCGATCTATCCGCCCGAGATGTTATTAAAGGAGATGCCTGATTACGTGCTGCTGCTCACTTGGAACTTTGCGGAAGAGATTTTGGCGCAGCAGGCTGAGTACCGCCAGCGCGGGGGCCGTTTCATCGTTCCGATCCCAAAAGCGAAGATCATTTAGCCTCAGACGCAAAAGATACGGATGCCAATTTATCGAACCGGGGTTTGTCAGTGATTTTTCAAGAAACTAAATTAAAAGGCGCATTCATAATTGAGCTCGAAGAGGCGACAGACGAACGCGGCTTTTTCGCCCGCACCTGGTGCGAGCGAGAGTTTGCGGAGCACCAATTGAATACCAAACTGGTGCAGTGCAACGTTTCATTCAACAAGAAAAAAGGTACGCTGCGCGGCATGCATTACCAAGCGGCGCCGCACGAAGAGGCCAAGGTGGTGCGCTGCACCGCCGGCGCCATTTATGACGTCATCGTTGACCTGCGTCCCGCATCCTCGACTTTCAAGCAGTGGATGGCGGTGGACTTGACGGCCGCCAACCGCCGCCTGCTTTACATCCCCGAAGGCTTCGCTCACGGCTTTCAAACGATTGAGGACAACACAGAGGTTTTTTATCAAATGTCGGAGTTTTATGTCCCGGAATGTGCGAGAGGCGTTAAATGGAACGATTCCGCTTTCGGCATCCGGTGGCCTCTTGAAGAACGGATAATTTCCGTTCAGGATCAGCGCTACCCGGACTTCCCCCGATGAAAAAAGTTTTGCTCACCGGGGCCACGGGATTTATTGGCCGGCACTGCGTAGCATCGCTGCTCGCGAAAGGCTACGAAGTCCACGCCGTTTATTTGAACGCACAGCGCGAAACTTCTGCGGGCGTACACTGGCATCAAACCGACTTGTTGGATGTCGGGCAAGTCACGAAACTGATGGCTCAAGTGCAGCCAACTCATCTTTTACATCTCGCTTGGTACGCGGTGCCCGGGAAATACTGGACCTCCTCGGAGAACCTGCGCTGGGTTCAAGCCAGCCTCAACCTCCTGCAGTTATTTGCGGCTCACGGAGGGCGGCGCGTCGTCGCCGCGGGCACATGCGCTGAATACGATTGGCGGTATGGATACTGCTCTGAAAAGGTTACTCCGCTTGCGCCGACAACTCTTTACGGAAGTTGTAAACATTCTCTCCGAATAATACTTGAGGCTTTCGCCAAACAAACAGAAATAAGCGCCGCCTGGGGGCGTATTTTCTTTCTCTACGGCCCACACGAGTACTCGGCCAGACTGGTGGCCTCCGTTATTCGCTCTTTGCTGCAGGGTGAGCCGGCGCGCTGTTCTCACGGCAATCAGGTGCGAGATTTTCTCTACGTTCAGGACACGGCCGAAGCCTTCGTCGCATTGCTGGACAGTGACGTGACCGGTGCCGTAAACGTCGCCTCCGGTCATCCCGTCGCTTTAAAAGATGTCGTCAATCAAGTCGCCCACCAGCTGGATCGACCAGAGCTCATTCAGCTCGGGGCAGTACCGGCTCCGGCAAATGAACCCCCTCTCATAGTTGCTGAGGTTGACCGGTTGACCGGCGAAGTGGGATGGACGCCGAAATACGATCTGCAAAGCGGCCTTGAAGTTACTATCAAGTGGTGGCATGAGCAGTTAAGTAGCGTCGAGCGTCGCAACTCAAATCTCTGGTGAAGAGTTTGTTGACGATGCCGAAGTTGAAGTTATTCCACATATTCAAAATCTGGCTGATGAACATTACTGATTTCATTCTTTCCCCAAAACACTCTCACCGACGATTTTATTTTGCCGGATCGACGCGAGGCATCTGCTCCTCCACTGGCGGCGGCGGAGGGCTGGCGTGACGATGACCGTGCCATGTCCTTTCTGTCAGCAAAAGTCTCCCTTGTACTTTCACACCACAGATGTGAATCGGCGGGTTTCCGAGGAGACATTTAGCTATCACCGCTGCCCGGCCTGTGGAGTCGTTTTTTTACTTCCTGTCCCTGCTGACTTGGGGAAATATTACCCGCCTGATTATTACTCAATTCCCTCTTCGATTGAGCAACTGGCCGCTGTCGAGCATCATGAGCTCTACAAAATAGAGATCGTTCAGAGATTTGCCGCAGGCGGGCGCCTCCTGGAGATAGGCCCGGCCACCGGCGGTTTTACACGCCTTGCGAAGCAAGCGGGCTATGAGGTCGAGGTGATCGAAATGGACGCCCGTTGCTGTGAGTTTTTGGCTGAGGTGGTCGGCGTCCGGGCGATCAACAGTAACGATGCGAAGACGGCGCTTTTGACCACCGATTCGTATGACATCATCGCGCTGTGGCACGTCATTGAGCATCTACCGGATCCTTTAGAGACTTTGCAAGCGGCAGCGGAGAAGTTACTGCCGGGCGGCATCCTGATTCTCGCGGCCCCAAACCCCGAGGCCTTTCAGTTTCGCGTGCTGAAACGTTACTGGACGCATGTCGATGCTCCGCGTCACGTTTTGCTCATTCCTTTACAAACCCTGGTTAAGCGTGTCGAAGAATTGGGATTGAAGGTTGTCATGCAGACGACAACTGACGCCGGCACTCTAGGCTGGAACAGTTTCGGCTGGCAAGAATCTTTAGGCAACTTTTTCACCGAGCAGTCCGCAAAGTCGCGCATGCGCAGGATCGGAGGCGCACTCGCTTGGTACTTAAGTCCCATCGAGCAAAGCGGCTTACGCGGCAGCACTTACACTGCGGTTTTCCAAAAGGCACCTTGAGCATGAAATTCTCAGTTCTTTTGCCGACGCGCAATCGCTTGGATTACCTCAAGTATGCGGTCGAAACAGTCGTCCGGCAGGATTATGATGATTGGGAGTTGATCATCTCAGACAATTGCTCGGAGGAAGATATAGCCGGATATGTCCGATCCCTGAACGACCCCCGCATCAAATACTACCGCACGGAGAGCTTTGTACCTGTTACCGATAATTGGAACAATGCGCTGGACCGAAGCTCCGGCGACTACGTGATTATGCTCGGCGATGATGATTGCCTGATGAAGAGCTATTTCACCACGCTGCATCGCCTCATCAACGAATACGACCGTCCTGAAGCCATTTACTCGCGCGCGTATGTTTATGCCTATCCGGGGGTCATGCCCGTGCCGGGACTGGAAGATGGATATCTGGAACTGGCTGGGCTCGCGGATTTTCTTAAATCCGCGAAGGAACCGTTTTGGCTGAACAAAGAACAAGGCATTGCATTAGTAAAGCAGTCAATGAATTTCCGGCTGCCTTTCGATTACAATATGCAATATGTCACTGTCAGCCGCAAACATATCGACTCGCTGCACAACGCAGGGCAGTTTTTCCAATCGCCGTTTCCTGATTATTACGCCATGAATGTTTTGTTTCTCAAGGCGGAACGCATACTGGTCTACCCATTTCCTCTGGTCACAATTGGGATTACGCCCAAATCCTACGGCTTTTATCACTTCAACAAACGCGAAACGGAAGGCGCAGGTTTTTTAAAGAATCACGCATCGGCGGCGATGGCCGACCGGTTGCGGCGCGTGATTATGCCCGGCACCAGTATGAATACCGGATGGTTACTGGCTATGGAAACTATCAAAGCAAATTACGGCCATGAGATTGACCTGCACGTCAATCACCGTCGGTATCGCTTGTTGCAAATGATCAACATCTATGAAGACTATTATTTACATCATCGGCTTACGAAGGAAGACCTGCGCGAATTAAAAAATTCCATGTCTTTATGGGAAAGGCAGCTCTTTAACTTGATCGGGTTGACGCCGGAGAGCCAGCGCGGAGCGATGGCGCTTAAGCTCCGGTCGCTACTAAAGCAGTATCCCGAGGTCTACCCGAAAGAATCAAGCAGCGCTACAAAAATATTCTTGAAATTTTTGAACAAGACGATCCATTGCATGATTAAACGGCTGATCGTTGTGGCGCCGCGGATCGGAATCGAAGTCACAGACTTCGGCGAACTATTATTTGACAGGAATTTTGCGAAATGTCAGTGATTTGCGCTGCTCATTTGGTACGAGAGAAAAACGGAATAGAGCCATTCAAGAATTTTATCGAATCTTATAGACAACATCGGGGCGGAATGGCACGACCTACTGCTCATCTTTAAAGGATTCGGCCGCGCGCCGGTCATGGATGATTATTACGCTCAACTGAATGGCTTGGCCCACCAAGCGTTATTTGTCTCAGACCGTGGATTTGATGTTCGCCCCTATTTCATTGCAGCGAGAAAGTTTGACTACGAATACTTTTGCTTCCTCAATTCTTACAGCGTGTTACTAGATGCTGATTGGCTTAGCAAGATGCACCAACACGTCGCCCAAAGAAATGTTGGCCTAGTTGGGGCGACAAGTTCGTACGAGAGCCATTACTCTAACGCCTCAAGCGGCATGAATCGCGGGACGGTCCCGTTTTCCATTAAGCAGATTCTCAAGAATTACCTGATACGTCGTCAGGTAAAAAAGTATGAGTTAAACTTCGACCCCTTTCCCAATTATCACATTCGCACAAATGCCTTTATGCTTTCGCGGAAACTGATGCTAGGGCTGAAAATCGGTGCGATCAGAAGTAAAATGGATGCTTTTAAATTTGAAAGCGGAAAGAAAGGTTTAACGTGTCAGATTCTTGCTTTGGGTTTGAAAGCTCTGGTTGTTGGCCGCGACGGAAAGGCTTATGAAAAAGATCGCTGGTATGAGAGTCATACTTTCAGAAGCGGCGATCAACGCAACTTGTTGATCGCCGACAATCAAACGAGACAATACCTGATGTCTGATGTCCACAGAAGAAAAGCATTGTCGGAGGACACTTGGGGAAAGCAACCCGGTCAAGAGCAGTCTGGGTGCATAGTCGGGTAGCTCCCAAGCAAATCAAGTGAAAGAAATGTCGCCTGAGCTAATCACCAAAGGTAAGACGTATTTGCGACAATACAGAGCGCTACGCTCCATCTGGCGAGCGCTCGGGCTGAGCAAAACGGCAACAGAGCTGGATCGCCAACGTAGCGCGGCCGAGCGATTTCCCTTTTGTCCTGTGATTTGCCTTTTGGTAGCGGTGAAGGGTGATCCCGTTGATCAAGACGCACTGCGCTCAACCGTTGAGTCAGTACGCAGGCAGACTTACGCATTCTGGCAACTCTGTTTAGTGAGCGTTGATGCACCGTCAAACGCTGCTGCCGAGATGATCAACCAATACGTGGAGGATGGCGGGCGGATCATACACGCCGCTCACAACGCCGACGCCGACGCCGGCGAGGCTGAGGGCGAGGCCGCAGCACTCCGCTTCGACATCGCGGCGGGCGAGTTTGTCGCCGTGCTTGAGCCGGGCGACCAACTGGCGCCCGACGCGCTCTACGCCCTCGTCGCGCTCCTCAACCAGCACCCGGCCGCCGACCTCATCTACACCGACGAGGATCAACGCGCCGGCGACGGCGCACACGCGCGCCCCGTCTTTAAGCCCGCTTGGTCGCCCGAGTATTTTCTCTCCGGCATGTACACGGGCCGCCTGAGCGTGTACCGGCGCTCGTTAGTTGCCGAGCTCGGAGCGTTCCGGCCAAAGTTTGAGGGTGCGCATGAGTACGATTTGGCGCTACGCGTGGTGGAGCGAAGCGAGCGCATCTACCACGTGCGGCAGGTGCTTTATCATCGCCGCGGCGCACAGCCGTCAGCGCCGCGGCGCTCGGAGGGGGTGCGGGCCGACGACGGCGGCAACGGCACGAGCGGCGAGGCCGAGCGGCGGGCGCTCAGGGATTATCTGAGCCGCAACCAGGTGGCGGCGACGTGCGAGCAGGCGGCGGTGGGCGGCGCGTCGCACCGGGTGCGTTACCGCGTGGCGGCGCGTCCGCTGGTGAGCATCATCATTCCGACGGCCGGGTTTAGCCGTGTGGTCGACGGTCGCGGCGAGTTGGACTTGCTGGCCAACTGTGTGCAGAGCGTGGTGCGTTCCACCGCCTACACTCATTTCGAAGTCCTTTGCATTGATAATAGCGATCTGCGTGAGGAAACGACGCGCGCGGTGCAAGGGCTCGGCGACGCACGCATCCGCCTCATCAATTACTCCGGACCATTTAACATCGCGCAAAAGATGAACTTCGGAGTGCGGCAGGCGGCCGGCGAGCACTTTTTGTTTCTCAACGACGACACCGAGGTGGTGTCAGCCGAGTGGCTCGAGGCGATGCTCGAGTTTTCGCAGCAGCCTGCGGTTGGCGCCGTCGGCGCCAAGCTTTACTTCCACAACGGCTCCATTCAACACGCCGGCGTGGTGATC
>JBBJMB010000202.1:0-7218 GCA_037719755.1 Pyrinomonadaceae bacterium | reverse complement strand
AAGGTCGCGGCGTTCATCGCCGAGCCGATTCAGGGAGTTGGAGGAGCGACGACGGCGGAAGAGGGGATGAACTGGTAGATCCCGACCACCAGAGCCGCGACGCTAAAGACGGCGGCGGCGATGATTTTATTACGCTCGGCTGAAGTTTTTCCTTTAAGTAAATCCATTAAGTAAATCCATGCGTCTCACAAGCAATGGGAAAGGTCACTCGCCCGGCTCGGCGCCGGGCGACGACGATTCGCGCTGAAAATAAGCGACGATTCCCAAACGCAAACTCACCGTCGCGGGCCTCACGTTCGCCACCGCTGCCGGCGCATCTCCGCTCGGCTCGTCGGCGATCACCACGCGCTGCGCTGCGCGCTGATCCTCGGCATCAAGTTGCACCGACTTAATGGTGATAAATTGTTTGCTGGCTTCTACGTCGCGGACGAAGCGGCGCAGATTTTGATAAGAGCCTTCGACGCTCAAAGTGATGCCGAGGCCCGGGTAAATATTTAATTCTTTGTTTTGCTGCACGCGCACGGTTTTGCCCGCCGCTTGCGCAGAATCAAGCGCGGTAAAAGACATGCTGGAGGCTTGGCGCAAATTGTTGCTGGCCATCAGGTCGTTCAACTCCTGAATCATCGCCGTGCGTCCCGTGGTGCGCGTCAATGACAAGCGTTCGCCTTCAAAGCTGCTGAGGCTTTCGCGAATCTCGACGACGGTGGCTTCGGCGTCCGAGCTTTGCTTGGCTCCGGCCTCAAATTCACGCAGACGTTGCTGCAGCTGGCCGCGTTCGGTTTGCAAAGCGGCGAGACGATTGCGCGCCGGCACCAGGTAGTAAAAATAAGCAAAGGCGACGGCGAAAACCATCAACGCGCTGGCGCCAAGTCCGACGAGCTCGGGCCAGCGCAACAGCGCTTGGGGCCGCGAGCGATTTAACTGATCGAGGCGCCGGCGCAGTTGCTGGCGCCGCTCTCCGAGCACATCCGACGCCGCATTAGCTTTTATCTTTCCGCTCACTTACTCCACACCTCCTTGCGGAGAAGACGCATCGCGCCGCGTCGCGGCAGTCATGCTCTCCGTACCGTCAGCGGAAGCGCCACCCCGCGCGGTCTCATCCGTCGTATTGTTGACGACAAAGGCGCGTGGTCGGTAATTCACCCGCAGGGTGAAGCGCACGCCCGACTCTTGCTTGGCGTCGAGCATGTCTTGCGAAAGCGGCTCCGCGTCAAACACGCCCGCGCGCGACATCTCATTGATCATCCGAGTGACGTCCGATGCAGTGCGGCTCACAATTGTCATTTCAAGATCGGCGTAAGTCTGACCGCCGCTGCGCAGCACATCGGTCACGCTCACCTGTTCGACGCGCACGTTTGCCGGCAGCGCAGCTTCAAGATCGGCGAACAGGCGCGACCAGGAAAAGCGTTTTTGATCGACCATGCGGTGGGCGGCCTCAAGGCTTTGCAGCTCATCCGGCGATAAAGAGCGCATCACCTGCGCGGCGCGCTTTTGTAGAACGTCGGCCTCGGCCCGCTTGCCAACCACGTCCGCCTCAATGGCATCGGCCTGCCAACTTGTTTGGCGCGCGTCGCGCGTAATCAAAACGAGCGTTACCAGGGACACGCACATCACCGCGACCGTGACCGCCCACGGCAGCGTGCGATTACGAAAAGGGCGACTGGCGAGGTTAAGACGATTGATCACATGACCTCTCTTCGACTGCCGGCGGCGCACGGCAAGGTGGCGTGGGCCGGGCCCGGCCGCTTACTTGGTGAAGGATACACGGGCCGTCGGGGTGGCGCAACCGCATTTAATTGCCACATGAGCCAAGCGCGCGGCGCACAACACGCTCGCTTTTAGTACGCCGGGAAACGTGAGCGCTCGCTTTTGCGCAGCGCACTGGGCTACTAATCTACTACTCGCAAATGGATGAAAACGTGGTCAAGAAATTCGGTGGGCATGGTTTGGGAGAGACATCAGCCGAGGGCCGGGTGCTTGTCCGTTGCCGCCGGCGCCTCTTATAATCTCAGCGACACTGTCACCCGAGGCCAAACCGCACGACTCAGCTAAATCCGCTGCGATTGGGATTCGCCATCGCGCGCGGACGCTTTAACGGCCCGCAGTGAAATGTCCCTGAAAATGAGGAGTATCAACAATTGAGGCAAGATCAAGGGCCTGAGTGCCCGCGCGCGCCGCACACGCTTTCCGTCGAACGCGTGGCCATCGCTCGACTTCCGACGCAAGTCGGAGATTTCAAAATCGCCGGCTACCGCTCGCTTGTCAGCATAGAGGAATTTATCGCGCTCTACAAAGGCGATTTGCGCCCCGAGATCCCGACGCTCGCCCGCATTCATTCGCAGTGCTTAACGGGCGACGTTTTCGGCTCAACGAAGTGCGATTGCGGCCCGCAACTCAATCTCGCGATGGAAATGATCGAGGAAGAAGGACGGGGCGTGATCGTGTATCAACTGCAGGAAGGCCGCGGCATCGGCATCATCAACAAAATACGCGCCTATGCCTTGCAAGACGAAGGCGCTGATACGGTCGAAGCCAACGAGCAACTCGGCCTCGCCGTAGATTTACGCGAATACAAACAGTGCGCCGAAGTGCTGTTCGATTTAGGTTTGTGTCAAGTGCGCTTGCTTTCCAACAATCCGCTCAAACTGCGTGCCGTGCAGGAAGCCGGTCTCGAAGTAATCGAACAAGTTTCCCTCGAAGTCGTTCCCACCAGCGAACACGCCGAAAGCTACATGCGCACCAAGAAACAAAAGATGGGAAATCTTTTGAAACGTGTCGGCCCAAAGAACGGCGCGCCGGCGCGCTGACAAAAGCGCGCGCGAATTGTTTTACTTCGCTTGCCACACGGTTCCGTCGGCGAAGATCACACGCGTTAAAGTTACTTGCTCGCCGAGGCCGGCCTGCTCCTGCTTGCTATTGAATTCGGAGACGCTGATTGTCGCGGTCGGCGGCAACCTGAGCGCGACTTCCAGTTTTTTGTTTTGCCCCGGCCCGATCTTGATCTCGCTCGTTAATTGACGACGCCCTATTTCCTGACGCGTCTTTGAGTCGTAAAAGATGTAATCCCAATCGATCGCCCGCACGCGGTCTGCGGCCCTTGATTTTCGACAACCGCGCGATAAATGAGAAAGTAGCGCGCCGGAGCTTTGCGGCCCACCTCACAAAGCGCAATTGTCTGTTGCGAAGAGGTATCCGGCGATCAGAAGTCGAACCGCAGCGCCATTTGGATGACGCGCGGATTGCTGCTGAAAACCTGTGATGGGTTGTTGAAGAGGTTGTTACTCACATTGCTGGGCGTCACCGTGTTGACTTGACCGACCGCAGTGGTTCCGATCGGAGTGACATCGTTGGGTGAGCCGGGAATGTACTGGCCATGATTAAAGGCGTTGAAGAAATCGGCACGCAATTGAATCCTTGTCGTTTCGCCGAAGTAGAAGTTCTTGAAAACAGAAAGGTCAAGATTATTAATGCCTGGAAGTTGCAAAGTATTGCGAGCCGAATTGCTAGCGGCCCCCGCACCGGCTTGAATGTACTCGGCGTTGGGATTGTTCGCCAAATAGCCGACGGTTCTCGACGCGGCAGACTGAGAGCAAGTTGCGTCCGCGTTGAACGCCGTGCAGGTTCTCAAAAGCGCGGTCACTGCGCTTCCGGTATCTTTCACGCCGTTCACGTTTCTGATCGTGCGGTCGGCGGCCGAGTCTCCGTTGAGGTTAGAATCGACTCCGCTGAGCACAGTCGCTTTCTGGCCCGCCTCGGCCGTGTACGTTCCCGAGAAGTTAAAGCCGCCGAACACAGCGCGCGCAAAGCGGTTGGAATTGGTTCTTAAGAACGGCAGCTCATAAATCGCCGAAATGACGAAGCGATGCCGTCTGTCCAAAGCCGAATCAGCGCGCTCGGCTCTCAGGTTTTGGAAATCTTGGACGCGCCGTGGGCTGAGAACGGTGGAAAACACTTCGGCCGTCGTATCGTCGATTAAGTGGCTGAAGGTATAAGCCGCCGTCGTTTGAAAATCGTTGGTAAAGCGCCGCTGAAGCGAAATCGAGCCAGCGTGATACGTGGAGTTGCCGTTTGACAAAAAGCCGACCAAGTTGCTGGCGAAGCCCGCGTTGGTGTAGCTCGGAACAAAACTCGAACGCGCGTTGATCGTGGCTAAGTCCAGCGAGAGGGCGTCAACCTGAGCTTGCGCGGGGGCTGAGAAGAATGTCGGCAGACCAGAAAGCGTCGGCGACACTTTTACTTGACGGTTGATGCGGTTCTGCGTCAGTAAATGAATGCCGCGCGTTCCGAGGTAACGAGCCTCGATTGAATAATCTCGCAGGAATTGCCGCTGGAAGCTGAGCGTGTATGTCACCGAATATGGCACTACTTGATCCGGGATGTAAGATCCCGTTGAGGCGCGCGCGTCTTCAGCGCTGGTAATCGGCGTCGCCTGATCGCGAATACCGCCGTTAGCAAGGAAATTGGGAATGGCCGCTGTCGGTTCAATGGATACCGTTTGCTGAGCTTGCGGCGGAGTGGAGAGGATATAGAGGTTGTCGAAGATGTAATCGTAGCCCAGAGAGAACCCGGCGCGAATCGAGCTTTTACCGCTTTCGCCGAACACGGTGCCGAGCAACCCGGACCCGAAATTAGGCGCGTAAGCGATGCCGACTTTCGGGGCGAAATTCTTCTTTTGTTCACGTGGTTCGCGAAACTCAATCAAACCCGGCACCGAAGCGATGGCGTTGCGCGCTTGATCGTTGGCGCCGCGCGGAACTTCCTGATACGAGTAATTCAGCCCGAGATTGAGCGTGACGTTCGGGCGAATGCGGTAGTCATCCTGTATGAAAGCATAGAGGACATGTTGGTCGCCGGCGTAGGGCGAGGTGCCGACGTTGCGCTCGGCGATGTTGTCTGGGCTAATGTCACGCAGGAAAAGCTCCGTCGAGAAATACTGGTAATCTCCGCGCTGGCGTTGCACAAAAGTCTGCGGCGAGATGATGCGCCGGAAGTCGCCGCCAAATTTAAGCGAATGGCTGCCCACCAGATAGCTCAAGTTGTTGACGACCTGGTAATTGTTCTCGATGTTGAACTGCGGAGCGTTACCGTTCGGGCCGATGTCTATGCCGAGATCATCCAGACCAATGTTCGGAAAAGTATCGAGACCGGGAAACACGATGCCGCTTGGAACCGGAGTCGAGCTCTCCGATCTGCGATACGCCAGCCGCGTTTCGTTGGTTAAACTCGGCGTAAAAGCGTGAACCAGCGTGTAGGAGAATAATCGCTGTTTGATCGGCGAGGCGGCGAAGAAGGTCGGCAAGTTGGCCGCAGTGTCAAGACCCGCGTTGTTGGCCATGCTGAAGCGGCCGCGATGCGTGGTGGCGCCGCTTTGAATGAAATCAATGTTGGTGACGAAATAGTTTTGCTTTCGGAAAGCTGGGGCGGGAAATGAAACGTCGCCGATGGGAATGCTCTGACCGGCCACCGTAATCGAGTCGCCGCTCGCGGTCGGAGCAGCGGGCACAAATTGATTGAAGATAGCCAAATTTCCCGCGGACAAACCCGGAATCGAATTGAGTAAGGCGAAGCCGGCCCCCGTGGGTGTGGTAATACCGCCGGCGGAAGAGGCGGTGCCGGTTTGCAGTCTTTCGTAGGCCGTGAAAAAGAATAGCTTGTCTCTGAGCGCCACGAAAGCCGGAGCCCCGCCGGCGTCAGAGCGCGGCAGCACGACCGGGCCGCCAATGTTAAATCCGCCGCGGAAAAAATCCGAACGCGGAAGGAACTGTGTACCGGGCACATTGCGCTCGCGCACAATGGTTCCCTTTTGCAGATTGTCAATCGCATTCAAAAAACGATTGCGGAAAAACCCATAGGCGGAGCCGTGGAAATCGTTGCTGCCGCTTTCGTGACCGTCACAAACTGCCCGCCGTTTGAGCGTCCGAATTCAGCTGAGAATTGATTTTGGAGCAGCGAAAACTCCGCCACTACTTCAGGTGAAACGTAAATTTGCGGCCCCGTTACCGATTTGTCGTTATTGTCGACGCCGTCGAGCACAAAGTTGTTATTGCGCGGGCGCTGACCGCCAACGCTGCCGCCAGAGCCTACGCCGACGCCGCCGGTGCTGCTCACGTTTGCGGCGAGCAACGCCAAGTTGTTAACGCCGCCGCCAAACGCACCGCCAACATTGGTTTGCGCAAGTTCCACCACCTGTCTTTCATTAAAGGTCTTGACAGCGTCGTGGTGGTTGTGTCAACCAGCTCAGCGCCGGCGGCGGAAACTTCTACGGTCTCTCCCTGCAAACCAACTTGCAGCTGCGACGGCACGTCGGTGGTTTGGTTTAGTTCGACGCGCACGTCGTTTAAGAGCAGCGATCTGAAGTTGGCCGCTTCCACATTGATGGTGTAATCGCCGGGAAGCAGATCGCTGAATTGATAACTGCCATCATCCGCTGACTGAGCGGTTGCGGCTTGATTGGTTTGCTTGTTGGTCACCGTCACCTTCGCGCCGGGAACCGCCGCCCCGTTAGCGTCTAAAACGACGCCGCGCACATTGCCGGTGGTTGTTTGGGCGTAAACTGGGGCCAAACACATCCCGGCGGTTATGACCAAATGCATCAGCTTGATAAATCGCATGGAGATTTTCATATAAGGCTCTTTCTGACTTCCGTAATGAATCGAATGTTGGGCTCTATGGTTTCGGTCTACTTTTCGCGGATAGCTGCGTTTTGTTAGATGCTTATCAGTCAATTTCGCCGGTTACCCATAGGCAAATTTTATGCCTTGTTTGTTGTCGTATATAAGCCTTTTATTATCACTTTTTAGAGTGGTGGGATGAGGCCCCAATCCAAAAAAATGGTAGAAAATCCACAATTCGGAATTCTTGATCACTTTTGATGTCTTGTGACCGAGCGCCCCGGATGCCAAGAAAGTTGCTATAGGGAAATCGATTTTGTGTCTCAGAGCGAGGTCATTGCTCTGCATAAATGTAGAGAATGATCAGCACTATCGGACTTGCTGGGCGAATGGGTTTTACTTGGCGGTCTTCTGCATTTTCTCGGCGTTTTTACTTACTTGGCCGCTCAGATCAATGATGTTTTCAAGATCGCTTTTGGCCTGAACTGAGAGCTTAAGGTCAATTGTGTTCGTGTATTTAAAAATGCGGTTCGTCACGAAGCTCACGATCAATTTATCAAGACTCGAGAGCGCTGATTTCAATTGCTCATCGCTAGGCGCGCCGTTC
>JBBJMB010000201.1:0-7305 GCA_037719755.1 Pyrinomonadaceae bacterium | reverse complement strand
GCATAGGGCAAACGCGCGAAGTCTTCATCTTCAACCTCGTGATGCGCGGCACGCTCGAAGAGCACGTGCTGCAGATTCTCGACGAGAAGATCAATATGTTCGAGCTCGTGGTAGGCGAGATAGACCAGATCCTCGGCGAAATGGACGAAGAGGGAGAGTTCGCCGAAATGGTTTTCACCGCCTGGGTCGGAACGACCGAAGCCGGGCGACAGGCGGCGTTCGACGCGCTCGGCGACCAACTAATTGCCGCGCGAAGCCAGTACGAATCCGTCAAGGCGCTTGACGAAGAATTGTTTGGCGAGGAATTTGTGGCCGGGTAAAGTGAGGAGGCTTGTGCGCCATATGCTGTGGGTCGTGCTGGTCTATCTGGTGATTAATCTGTTCTTACTGGGACTCGGGCTCGGGCTCGGTTTTCTTTTGCACTGGGTTTTGCCGGCGGTGGATCTCGGCGTAGGCATTCTGATCGGGGTCGTCACCACAGGCCTCGCGACCCACTTCTTCCTGCGCTTAAACCACCTCTCCGAAGAGGTCGAAGACGAAGCGATGATGCAGGAAATAGCTTCCCGAATGAGGGAGAATTTGTTCGAGCCGTCGTCTTCCGCGCGGCCTCGCAAAAAGAGGAGCAGGCCGCGCAGGCCAATTGCCGCAGTAATTCCCATCAAACCGCATGAAGATGACTGAATCGTCAGGCCGCTTCCGAGATTTCGCCGCGCGTTTGTTGGAGCACCAGGGCGCGCTCGTCGAGCGCATCGAGCCCGCAGGATTAGATGTGGTGGCTCCGCCGCACGCGCAACAAGCGCTGCACATCTCCGAATCGGAGCGCTTGGGATTTGCGGCTGAACTTCCGCCGGGAGCGCTACGCGCTGGTTTGGAATCCGACTGGCTGGAGCGCTTCGGGCAGTTGCTCGGCGAAAAAGGTCGTCAGGCTCGCTTCATTCTGGACGTGCCGTCGCCCACGCTCGCCAATCCGGAGCGCGTCGTAGAGCACGGCCTCGTGCTCCAGAACGCAATTTACAGAGTGGTGAGCGCCGCGCCCGCGTGGACCCGTTACTTGATAACGCTGTTTCGCTACACGGCCATCTCGGACGAGAAGCGCGAAGGACTTATCAAAGTCGGCCTCAACCTCGCGAACGGCGCCGCAATCGATGGATTCGTGGATGAACTGCTGGCGACTGTTATCGGAGAAGCGAACGGTGAGGAAATTGCTTTGCCCTCGGGCCAATTGCCGCCGGACTGGAGCGCCGCGCGTCTCGACGCTTGCCTGTCGCGCGCTCTGCCGCCGCGCATCCGTCTGCATCTCTCACCGTTTCTGAATGGGATGCAGCGACGCCTCGAGAGAGATCTCGCCCGCGTCTTTGATTACTACAACGACTTGCGTCACGAATCACTCTCGAAATTGCAAAAACACTCGGCTGAGCCCGCGCGTGAACAACTCCGCCTTGAGGCGTTGGCGCGCGAATACACGGCCAAGGTCGCCGACCTGCAACAGAAATACGCTCTCCGCGTCGAAGTAGAACAAAGCCAGACGATGGAGCTGGTGATGCCTGTGCAGCGCATCAATTTGCTTATCAAGCGGCGCAAAGGCGAGCGCCAAATCGCGCTGGATTGGAATCCGCTGGCGCGCAAGCTCGACGCGCCGCCCTGCGAATGGAGCTTCACCACAGGAGTCACGCGCCTGGTCTGTGATGAGGCGCTGCATCTGGTCGCTCCGGCGGCGCACGCGGCATGCGCCCACTGCGGCAAGCCTTTCTGCCGCGCCTGTCACCCGCAGAAATGTCCGAAGTGCCGCCTGGCCAACTGAACCGTCCGAAGACAAATTCGTGGCGCCTCTGAAAATCTCAATGCGCCTTGAGGTGTGTTTCAAAGAATTTCACCAGCGCCACCGTCGAGCGAATGCGGTTCGGCGTTTTGCGCCACCCGTGACCCTCATCGGGAAAGAGCACATACTCGACGGGCACGCCGCGCCGCTTCAAATTATCAACCACTTGCTCGGCCTCAATCACCGGCACGTTGGTATCGTTTGCGCCGTGCAACACGATGGTCGGCGCCGTGATGCGATTGATGCGGTGGATCGGCGAAAGTTGGCGCAGCAACTCAACCTCCGTTTCCGGGTTGCCGTACTCAATCTTTGAGATGGCCGCCATCCGTTTAATAAATTCAAAGATAGTCTCCATCACAGTTGCGCGTGCTGGACAATTCGATGGCCAGATCACACTTCTTCCTTTGTAAGACATTTTCGCCGCCGAGCGAAAGCGCGAAGCGAATTTTGAGGAGGGAAAGACAGCCGTGACCAAACGCGTGATTACAATTGACATTGAGACGCTGCCTGCCGCCCAACCGTTTGAGGATGATTGCGCGCAAAAAGCGTCGGGAAAATTCGAGGATGACCGTTCGAAGACGGCACTTTCAGGCGATTTCGGTCGCATTCTCTGCATAGGCTACGCCGTCGATGCCGTTGCGGGTGAACGTAGCGCGAAGGTCATCGGTTGGGATGAAGAAGCAAGCGAGTTTACCTGTCACGAGACGAGCATGCTTGAGGAATTTTGGGAAGTCATGAGAGGTTTCCGACCGGACAGAGATAGAATTGTTGGCCACAACATTTTTGACTTCGATTTGAAGTTCATTTATAAACGCTCGATAATTCACGGGGTTCGGCCTACCATGGTGAGAGCCTGCCGGCGATTGGCCTTGAGCCGCTGTTTGATCTTCTCTTCCGACGTTTCGGCATAGAACATCCTGTCCCGGCCGCGCCGGGCAACCCGATCTCATTCAAAGCGGCGGAAGATTTGGCAGACTTTTCCAATGCCAAAGAGCGGGGCCGCATCTTCCGAGATGATTTGGGTGTTAGCAAGCGAGTCTCTCTCTACAGGTATTTGCTTGAAGAACCGACGGCTCTGGACGAGCATCGTCGGATGAAAAAGGCTCGACCGCGCGACGGGCGAAACATCAGTCCCCCACGCACCGGCGCGAGCGCGTGCGCGCCGTCCGGCAAGACCGCGCGCAAAGAGCTGGATTGAACCGCCCGCTCGGCAAATCGTTGACGCGAATGATCAAAGCAAAACGGACAAAGGAGAGGTCAGGATGACGCGACTGGAAGACTTGCAACGCGGCGCTTCGGTGAAAGGCGTGTTGCCGGAGGGCCTGGTGACTGTTGTTGACGTCAAATGGTATGGCTCTGATGTGGTTGAGTTGACCTACAAAGACGCCGGCGGTCGTCTCGGCAACGA
Source organism: Pyrinomonadaceae bacterium (assembly GCA_037719755.1). GTDB lineage: Bacteria > Acidobacteriota > Blastocatellia > Pyrinomonadales > Pyrinomonadaceae > JBBJMB01. The sequence continues at coordinate 4,078 of JBBJMB010000201.1, read as the reverse complement.
ACTGCTTTACCGTGACCGCGAGCCGACGATTGCGATCGCTCAAACCGGGCGTCCGTGGAGCTTCGATGCCGACGGCAATTTGCTGCGCCTTGTGTCGGAGGCGCACAGAATTCGCCTCGCATATCTTTTCGACCCATTGCTCGCCGTGCATACATCTTTGGTAGAGCCGCTGCCGCATCAAATCACCGCCGTCTACGGCGAGATGCTTGCGCGCCAGCCCCTCAGATTCTTGTTAGCTGATGATCCCGGCGCGGGGAAGACGATCATGGCCGGTCTGCTGATGAAAGAGTTGATGATTCGCGGCGACCTTCAACGCTGCCTGATCGTTTGTCCCGGCATGCTTGTCGAACAGTGGCAGGATGAGCTCAGCCGAAAATTCAATCTGCCCTTTGAGATTATGACCAACGATAAGCTCGAATCGGCGCGCACCGGAAATTGGTTCGCCGAGAATCCGTTGGCCATCTGCCGCCTCGACAAGCTTTCCCGCAATGAGGATGTGCAGGCCAAGATGGAACAGGTGGATTGGGACCTGATCGTCTGCGATGAAGCGCACAAAATGTCCGCCTCCTTCTTCGGCGGTGAGATTAAGCGCACCAAGCGTTACGTATTGGGTCAAAAACTCGCGCAAGCGACACGCAACTTTCTCTTGATGACCGCTACACCTCACAACGGCAAAGAAGAAGATTTTCAGCTCTTTATGGCGCTCCTTGACGGTGACCGCTTCGAGGGACGCTTTCGTGACGGCGTGCATGTGCAAGACACGTCCGATTTGATGCGTCGATTGGTCAAGGAAAAACTGCTCAAGTTTGACGGCACACCGTTGTTCCCCGAACGCCTTGCCTACACGATGAATTACAAACTTTCAGCCGCGGAAGCTGATTTGTACAAACAAGTGACCGACTACGTGCGCGATGAATTCAGTCGCGCCGACGCGCTGGAAAACGAGGGGCGCAAAGGTACGGTCGGCTTCGCGCTGACCATCTTGCAACGTCGTTTGGCTTCGTCGCCCGAAGCGATCTATCAATCTCTGAAGCGCCGTCGAGAGCGACTCGAATCACGTCTGCGAGAAGAGCGGCTGCTTAAGCGCGGCTCCGAAGTGCGCCTTGACTTCGCGGTTGACTTGCCGGCGATCACGGAAGACTACCTCGACGATCTGGAAGACTCTCCTGAAGAAGAAGTGGAGGAGACTGAGGCACGGGTGGTTGATCTGGCCTCGGCGGCGCGCACCATTGCCGAGTTGGAGGCGGAGATTGAAATCCTCAAGCGGCTCGAAGGCCTGGCTTTGCGCGTGCGCAACAGCGGAACAGACAAAAAGTGGGAGGAACTGCGAAGTTTGCTGCACGACAATCCCGAGATGATCGAAGCCGAGGGGCAAAGACACAAGCTCGTGATCTTCACCGAACACCGCGACACGCTCAACTACCTCGCCGAACAGGTGCGTGCCGTGTTGGGACGGCGCGAGGCCGTGGTCACGATCCACGGCGGCATGGGGCGCGACGACCGGCGCAAAGCGCAAGAATCTTTCACCCAAGACAAGGGTACGGAAGTGCTCGTCGCGACGGACGCGGCGGGCGAAGGTATCAACTTGCAGCGCGCGCACCTGATGGTGAATTACGATTTGCCGTGGAATCCGAACCGTCTGGAACAGCGTTTCGGGCGTATCCATCGCATCGGGCAAACTGAGGTTTGCCATTTGTGGAACATCGTGGCCGCCGAGACACGCGAGGGCGCGGTTCTCCAAGCGCTGTGCGCAAAATTAGAGGAAGAATCGAAAGCTCTGCGCGGGCAAATCTTTGACGTGTTGGGCAAAGCTTTCGGCGAGACGCCGTTGCGGCAACTGCTCGTGCAAGCGATTCGTTACGGCGAGAGCCCGGAGGTGCGCGCCCGGCTCACGCAAGTCGTCGACCAGGCGCTCGACCGGGATCACTTGAGAAAGTTGATCGAGGAACAGGCGCTCGCCCACGACACGATGGATGTCGCCCGCGTGCGAGAGATTCGCGAAGACATGGAGCGCGCGGAGGCGCGTCGTTTGCAGCCCCACTTTATCGCCGAGTTCTTTCTCGCAGCGTTCAAATCGCTGGGCGGGCAAATTCATCAGCGCGAGCCGAAGCGCTATGAAATCACCAACGTCCCGGCTGCCGTCCGCAACCGAGACCGCTTAATCGGCAAAGGCGAGCCGCTGTTGCAACGCTACCAGCGCATCACTTTCGACAAAAACCAAATCTCAATTGCCGGAAAGCCGCTCGCCGCGTTTATCTGCCCCGGCCATCCGCTGCTGGATGCGACGATTGATCTGATTTTGGAGCGCCATCGTGATTTGCTGCGCTGCGGGGCTGTCTTAATTGATCCGCACGACATGGGCGATGAGTTGCGCGCCCTTTTCTACCTTGAACATGCGGTGCAGGACGCGCGCACGGACGAAGCGGGGAAGCGGCGCATCGTCTCGCGGCAAATGCAGTTTGTCGAGATCGACGCGGCGCGCGCGGCGCGCATGGCCGGCTATGCTCCCTATTTGGACTATCGACCCATCGCCGACGATGAAAGAGCGCTGGTGCAGCCGGAACTGGAAAAAAGTGCGTTGGGCCAAGAACTTGAGGCCGAAGCGCTTTCCTTCGCCGTGCGGGAACTGGTGCCCGGACATTTCGCCGAAGTAAAGGAGCGCAAGGAAAAACTAATTGCAAAAACAATTGCCGCCGTGAAGGAGCGGCTCACCAAAGAAATCGTTTACTGGGACAACCGCGCCGAAGAACTTAAATTGCAGGAACTGGCGGGCAAGAAAACGAAGCTCAGTTCCGGCAACGCGCGCGCGCGCGCCGACGATCTTCAAAAGCGCTTGCAAGACCGCATGGAGAAGTTGGAGCAAGAACGACGGCTCTCGCCAACGCCGCCGGTAGCCATCGGCGGCGCGCTCGTGGTGCCCGCCGGGTTGCTCGCACGACTCAAGGGCGAGTCCAGCCAAGAGGCCGACGCCTTTGCGCGCGATACCGCCCGCGTTGAATTATTGGCGATGGAAGCGGTGATGAAAGCCGAACGCCTGCTCGGGCACGAACCACGCGACGTGAGCCGCGAAAAACTGGGCTACGACATCGAATCAAGAATCGTCGGCACGGGCCGGTTGCGCTTCATCGAGGTCAAGGGGCGCATCGCTGGCGCGCGCACCGTGACCGTCACCAAAAACGAAATCTTAACGGCGCTCAATAAGCCGGACGAGTTCATCCTAGCGCTCGTCGAAGTTAACGGCGAAGCCGCCGCGCCCCACTACATCAAACGCCCGTTCCATCGCGAGCCTGATTTCCACGTCACCAGCATCAACTACGATCTCGACGATTTGCGCGCGCAAGCAGAAGACCATCCATGAGAGTCAATCTCGCTTTTTGCGTCTCTCTGCGCTTCTCTGCGTTTAAAGGAGAAATACCTCTAGCGGTTTGCAGATGGATGTGTCTCAAATTGTTCGCGCTCTTCGAGCGCCCGGGGCGGGCAAGATGCCCGCGCTCCCAGGGCGCTCTCATTTGCAAACCGCTCTAGACGGTTAGCCTTGCGGGGTTCACAATTCTGTGTGTATCGTCGGGCGGACGGGTCGGTCGCGCCTCAAGCCGCGAAAGGAAAAAGAGTAAGTGAGCGCAACCCTGGGAGCGCGGGCGTCCCGCCCGCAATCGCCGCGCGGATGGCACTCTCGCGGCTACCTTCCGCATTTCGACAAACCAGGGAAAGTGCAAATGCTCACTTTCCGGTTGGGCGATGCGATGCCTGCTGTGAGGCGCGCTGAATGGGAGGCGATGCTTGAACTCAAAGATGAGGTTGCAAGGCGCCAACAGATCGAAACGTACCTTGACGCAGGTTATGGCTCATGCGCTTTACGAGATCGGCGTTGCGCCCGCATCGTTGAAGACGCCCTGTTGCATTTTGATGGTGAACGGTATGGACTGCTTGCTTGGGTCGTGATGCCGAATCACGTGCATGTGTTAGTGGAGACGAGAGACGGACATTCTGTGTCGAAAGTCATGCACTCGTGGAAATCTTTTACGGCGAAAGAGGCGCAGAAGGTTTTGGGCGGCGCGGGCGGCTTCTGGCAGCCCGA
>JBBJMB010000200.1:0-7336 GCA_037719755.1 Pyrinomonadaceae bacterium | reverse complement strand
AACAATCCAATCGGCTGCCCGACTGCTTTTTGCATCGGCGTCGGCGTCAATCCGGGCGCAATCAACATGGACGAAGAAATCAAACGCTTCGAGTACAAAGTCGAAGCGGGCGCGCAGTACGCCATCACGCAACCGATTTTCGACGCGGATCAAATGCGCGATTTTCTAAGGCGCATCGAGCACGTTCGCATTCCCATCGTCGCAGGCATCTGGCCGCTCGTTTCTTATCGCAACGCAGAGTTTCTGCACAACGAAGTGCCCGGCGTGCGCGTCCCCGCGTCGATTATGGAACGCATGCGGCGCTCTTCCGAGCAATCGAAAGAGGCCGCTCGCGACGAAGGCTTGAAAATCGCGCGCGAGTCGCTCATAGAAGTGAGAGACGCGATTCAAGGCGTGCAAGTCTCAGCGCCTTTCAATAACGTCAAATATGCGCTTGATGTCTTTGGCGGCCTTGATGAAACCGTGCTGAGAAAGTCACCACTCGCCACTGTCGGCGATTAATCGCCGCTGCCGTTATTCTTTGCAGTTGAAGCCCTGAGACGCAAACTCTCAGGGCTTTTTCGCTTGTTTGCTCTCGCCCGAAATCACACTCGCTCGGTTGGAACATGAGTTGCACATACGCGCCAACGACTCATCTCAATTCCTGAATACCCCGCGAGTATGATTTTGAAGAACATTCCTCTTTTGATTTTGTGGATCGCTTTGCTCTCCGTCGAAGTTTATGTGCGCGCGCAGACGCCGCCGTTTGTGCGCAGAGTGACCAACACGCCCGAGCAGTCAATCAACCTTCATCCGGTAATCAGCGGCGATGGCCGGCGCATAGCTTTCGAGTCTTCTTTCGATCTACCAAACAACAGCGCAACGCGCAATTTTCAAACAGTGATGGCGAGCCTCGATGATGGAAAGATCATTTTCTCGAAAATCGCGGATTCCCGCTCGGCGTCAGCCGCTCTTTCGCAAAACGGTCAACAGCTTGTCTTCGCCTCGAAGGACGATCTTCTGCGCATGAATGCTGACGGAAATTCTGAGATTTTTTACTTCGACGGTGAACGTTTGCATCAGCTGACGGATACTCATCCCGATTCAACCGCAAGACGCGCCGTCGATGGCAACGATCACCCTTCCGTGAGCGACGACGGCACACTGGTGGCCTTCACCTCCAACAGAGATTTAGTGCCGGGAGTTAACGCGGACAAAAACTTCGAGGCATTTATTTACGAAGTCGCCAGCAAAAAAATCACGCAGGTGACGAATACCATTGGGATCATCGGTTGCGAGCGCGCCGAGATCAGCGGCGACGGCCAATCCATCGCATACATTACGGTGAACGCAGGCGACGAAAACGCGGCAAGCGAAAACCGCAGCGTGATGCTGCACAGCGTTTCGTCAGGAGCGGTGACATTCTCGCATGCCACGCGCGGCGTCAAACTCTCTCACTCACGAAGTTTAAGCGACAACGGATCAAGGCTCGCGTTTTCCGCCCCGGACAAAACCGGGAACGCACAAATTTATCTTTACGATGAGGCGCGCCGTAAAATCAGACAGATTACTCAATTGACAGGACGCAACGCGGACGAGGCGCCGAGCTTCACCATAAGTGGAGACGGTTATCGCGTGGCCTTCGCTACGACGCGTCGCGTGGTCAAGGAGAAAACTGATGGCAGCGTTGAAATCTACGTTTACGATTTGCCCGCGGCCGAGTTGATGAAGATCACCGACGCGCCGCCGGAAGCGACAACCGAAGTCACGCTCAGCCTCAGCGATGATGGCCTGAGACTAATTTTCAATTTTTCGCGTTTGCTCTCCGACCCCGCTGCTTCACCGGAGTTCGCCGATTCTTGTGAGAGTTTACTTCGCGGAGATGCCCGGCTCGCGCGGCGCGGACAACTTAGAGATTCTGAACGCCGCTTCCCTGCTCGCGGCTCCTGATCACAATTTGGCGCCGGGAATGATTGCCGTCGCGCGCGGGCGCCGTCTCGCAGACGAATCTGTTTACGCGAAGCGCCACAGCGACGGCAATTACCCCACGCACCTCGCGGGCACGACGGTGCGTGTCGACGGACGCGTTGCGCGCATTTATTACGTTTCTCCATCCGAAGTTGCCTTTCACCTGCCGGAGGACGCGAGCATGGGCAGCAACACAATCGTTGTCACAAATTCCGATGACTTCGTGACCAGAGGTGTTTGCAATTTGGCACCGAGTAGCCCGGGAATTTTCGCGTTGAACGGCGAAGGAACCGGAGCCGCCATCGCCCTCGACAGTGAACACACAACGCAATTTATGCCGCCACAGAGCGTCAAAGATGCGACTTGGCATCAGCGCACGTCCCTCTTCGGCACAGGTTTCGGACTCACAGGTTTTGAACTCAAACGAGAAGTCGTCTTTGTGGCGGAGGGAAAGCGATACGCCGCGCCGCTAGCAACTGTGACCGCCGTCGAAAATCTTCCGGGGCTGGAGCAAATCACGCTCGCGATTCCACAGCAATTGCGCGGAGCCGGCGCAATCACAATCTATCTTGAGACCGCCGGCCGACCCAGTAACGTCGTCACTATTCCAATCGCTTCCGCGGCGCGCGATTGTATTGTCATCAACGAGGTGCTTTACGATCCGCCTGACGGACTCGCGGGCGATGCCAACCGCGACGGCCAACGCCACAGCTCCGACGATGAATTTATCGAATTATACAATGCGTCGTCCGTAGACTTGTCGCTCGCCGGATGGTCAATCTCAACTAAAACTTTGATTGGCGCACGCGAAACCGTGGTGCATAAATTTCCCGCTCACACCGAGCTGCCTCAAGCGGATGCGCTCGTCGTTTTCGGTGGCGGCGATTTAGCAATTACGCATCCTTTTTTCGGCGGCGCCCGTGTCCAAAAATCTTCTTCCGGAGATCTCTCATTAAATAACGCGGCGATGACTGTTGTGATACGCGACGCGACGGGAGCGCTCATCTCCGAAATCACGTACGGCCGCGACCAAGCGAGCGCCGCTAATCAATCTGTGACGCGCTCGCCCGACGCCACTGGGCCTCTCTTTCCTCATCTCTCTGTGGGCGACAAAAACCATCGCTTTTCTCCCGGCAGACGATCCGACGGCGACTTCTTTGCGCCGCGGCGAGGCGCGCTCAGCCGCGTCGCGCTGATCTCGGAAAAAACGGAAATTTATCCGGGCCAAAACGTTTCTTTCATCGCCGAAGCTTACGATCAATACGACCGCCCGCTGCCCAACACGTCATTCGTCATCACGACAAGTGATCCGCAGGTCTTAAATGTCATCTCGCTTGAAACAGACATTGCCGGAACAAGCGCCGCAGCCATTATTCGCGGCCTTGCGCTGGGCGAAGCCAAGCTCACAATCACCGCCTCAGAGAATTCGCTCACGCTGGAAAGCGCGACCATTTCGCTGCGTGTCATTGCGCCGCCTCAAAGAATCCGGAGCGTGCGCGCTCAACCGGCAAGTCTTTCCGTCAATCGCGGATCAATCAAACACCTTGAAGTCATTGCACTTGATGACAACGAAGCGCCAATTGAGGGCGCTCAACTGAGCTTCGCGTCTTCGCATCCTTTCATCGCCGAGGTGGATACAGCCGGGCGCGTCAAAGGCGTGAGTCCGGGGGCGGCAACGGTGAGCGTTTCAGCGCCTGACAATTACGGAGGCACAGTTTCAGCGCAAGTGGAGGTGATGGTGTATTTCCCGATTTCGATCAACGAGATCCTCGCCGACGTGCCTCCCGATGATCCGCTGACAACTCAGATTGAAGGCGACGCCAATCTGGATGGCAAACGCGACTCCGGCGATGAGTTTGTTGAGTTGATTAATTACTCACCTGAACCGCTCGATGTCTCCGGACTGATTGTGGCTGACGCCGCGTCTGATCGCTACACCTTTCCCGCCGGCACAGTGCTCGCACCTCAACAAGGGGTTGTGCTCTTCGGCGTCGGACAACTCTCCGCTGAAGCCGCGCTTTTGGGCGGCGCCCTTGTCAAGGCAGCGGGCGCGCTCGGACTAAACGATGCCGGAGACCGCGTGACGCTCAAGCTGGATGCGCCCGACGGAATGAAAGTGATCGAAAGCATCAGCTTCGGCGAGCCGGGCGATGCGGCACTTGCGCCAAAAAACGAATCGCTTTTGCGACACAAGGCGGCGGAAATCGGTCGCGGCGACGATGTGTTCTTTCCGCATTCAGTTGTTGAGGGTGTTGCCAATCGATTGCTGTCCCCTGGCACCAGAGCGGACGGCACGCCCTACAGCTCGCCTGCGGTAACGCGCATCGCTTTGCTGCCGCAGGTAACCGCAATTGATCAGGGAACGCAGCTTGGCCTCACCGCCGCCGCATACGGAATCGTGCAAGGCCAAGAAGTCGAAATTCCGCATGTCGGCTTTGTGTGGGACGTCGAACATGCGCCGCCGCAAATTCTGTCGCCTACAGTGGGCAGTGCGGTGACGCTCAGCGCCGCGACGCACGGAAGCATCGCGGTGCGCGCACGCGCGGGCTCTCAAGAGGGGAGATTAGATCTGATCGTCAATCCTGTCATCGCGGCTGTGGAGATCGCGCCCGCGACAATTAATCTCTCGATCGGCCAAGGCGCCACCTTGACCGCGCGCGCGCGCGACGCCGCCGGCGTTGTCGTTTCTCATTTGAAGTTTGATTTCTTTCTTGAAAACGGCGCAATGCAGCACGCTGCTTTCATCGAAAGCTCAACCGACGATTCCGTTGTTCTGCGCGCCGCCGATGTCGGATCGATGCGACTCTTCGCGCGTTTCGTTAATCCGAGCGGCGGAAGCATCATCGAAGGCGTGGCTGCGATTACGATCGCTCCTGCGCCCACGGTTCACGCTCCGCAACCGGGTGAATTGGTGATTAACGAAGCGCTGACGGCTTTCGCAACCTCAACCGCGCAAGTCCGGCAAGATTTTGTTGAGCTGCTCAACAAGACTGATCGGTTCCTGGATATCAGCGGCCTAGATGTTACTTTCCGGCCCGCGGGCGCTGGCGCTTCCGCGTCGAATTTTCAACTTCCGGAAACGTGGGCAGCAAAACGATTGTTTTGCCGCCGCGCGCGTATTTTGATTGCCAACGGAGCGCAGACTTACGGCGCCATGGCTGACTATGACGCGAGCGCGCGCGGCTTTGACCTTAACAACACAAGCGGCGGGATTCGGCTTTATTGAACGGAGTGAAATTGGACGGGCTGGTGTATCAGGGCGGAAGCGCTGCGCCGCCCGAAGTGTTTCGAGAATTCGGAGAAGGCGCTTTCTTTAAATTCGCGAGCGGCGCCACAAATGACATTATTCGCATGCCCGACGGAACGGATACGGATGAGAATGCGCGCGATTACAAACGCAACGGAACGGCCTCGGCGGTTTCCGCCAAAACAATTAACTCAACCACGCCTTGAATTCATTCCAAAGGCCGCCTGTTTTATCTGACCACGCCGCCGAGCGGACTGGAAGCGCTCGCGTAAAGCCGCTTGGGCATGCGTCCGGCGAGGTAAGCCAGGCGCCCGGCCGCGATGCCCAAACGCATCGCCATCGCCATCTGCGGCGCGTTCTCGGCTTCCGCAATCGCCGTATTCATCAGCACGGCATCGGCACCGAGTTCCATCGCGATGGCGGCGTCGCTCGCCGTACCGACGCCCGCATCAACGATGATTGTGGCCCGGGGCAATTGTTCGCGCATGATGCGCAAGTTCACCGCGTTTTGCACGCCCAGCCCCGAGCCGATCGGAGCAGCCAGAGGCATCACGGCCGGGCAACCAACGTCCAAAAGTTTTTTGGCGACAATTAAATCGTCGCTCAAGTACGGCAGCACCACGAAGCCCTCACGCACCAAAATGCGCGCGGCCTCAAGCGTTTGTTCGTTGTCGGGAAAAAGCGTGACTTGATCGCCGATCACTTCGAGCTTGATGAAATCCGTGCTCAGCGCTTCGCGGGCCAAACGCGCCGCGCGAACGGCCTCTTCAGCCGTATAGCAGCCGGCGGTGTTCGGCAAGATCTGAAGCGCCGGGTCAAGATGATCCAAAAAAGATTCGGTGCCGCGATCAAAAAGCGGCACGCGCCGCACGGCCACGGTCACCATCTCGGCGCCGGAGGCTTTGTGCGCGCTTTTCATTTCATCAAAGCTGCGATATTTGCCGGTGCCAATGATCAATCTGGAAGAAAATTCGCGCGTGCCGATCCGAAACGTGTCCTGAAACGTGTCTGCGAGCGATTGTTCTGCTGTCAACATTTTTAATTACCTAATAACCCCGATTCACTGGAAAACTTATGATAGCGAATTATCGAAACGCGTGCATCGCTATCATAAGCCGCCGCCCACGAAATGAACAATTTCGATTTTATCTCCTTCACCGAGCGCGGTCACAGGCCAATCGTTTCGCCGTATGACCGCGCGGTTCAGCTCAATCGCCAGGCGGTCGTGCGGCAGCTTCAATTCTTCGATGAGCGAGGACACGGTCAGCTGGTTTGACACTTCTCTCATTTCACCGTTGATTTGCACGTGCAAAAGCATTGCCCCTTAAGATCTTTGGCTTAAGATCTTTGGATCACTCGGCGCAGCATCGCTTCTTTGCCGTCGAACTCCGCCCGCACCAGAATCGCGGCTCTTCCGGAATTAAATTTTGGCAAGCTTGCTCGCGCCACAGTCATCCCGAATTGATTTGTTTTTAAGTTGATGATGACCGGCTGAAAAGTCGTGCCGAGAATCTTGACCGTCACCTCGGCATTCTCGACCGGGTCCGCTCCGTTTATGCCGCGGCCGACCCTGACGCACAAAACCGCAGGCTCGCCGGCCCTCAGATCTTGTTCGTCAAGCAGGCATAAGTTTAAGGCGTTGATGTCTAAATTAAGCGCGCCGGTGCCAAGCGGGACTTTGGATTCGAGAGCTAAAGAAAGCAGCGTGGTGTCTAAACTCTTCGGTTCGACAGTTGCTTTTGCCTCGCTCGCACCGTTTACAGGTGGCGCAGCGGCAGCGGCGACAACCGGCGCGGCGGGCGCTTGCGGCACGGGCCCTAACGTGGATCGCGAAGGTAAAATTTCGCTTTTTGCGGCCAGAGAATGCGGTTGCGCGCTTTGGTCATCCGCAACGAATCTCTCGACTGTTGCCGGCGCTTGAGAAACGTCCGGGGGTGGTGGTGGTGGCGGCGGCGCTTCAGAGGTCTCGGCGTGCTCAGGCGTGAGAGAAGCGATTCTTTCCTCCTGTGCTATTTGTTTTGCTTTCCGGGCGGAAATCTTCTCTTTTTCATTTAACTGTTTTAAACCATCAATCCGGCCGGCCCGGATCGCCGCACAAATGAGCGTGTGCTGCCTGTTCAAACGCTCGGCCAAGAGGTTTTC
>JBBJMB010000199.1:0-7341 GCA_037719755.1 Pyrinomonadaceae bacterium | reverse complement strand
CCCCCGCGTCACGCCTATCGCGGGGGCTCCGGCGTCTTTGGCGCGCGGGGGGCTAAAACGGCCACAGAGCGCACGGCTCGGCAAATGCCCGCGCCTGTGAAAAGCGAGCTTGACCGCTTTGTGATGGGACAAGCGCCGTTTGCGCATGATCTGGCGGAGGAATTAAGCGAGAATACGCGCCGCAAACGCGCGCTCGCCGAGGCCCAATCTGTCGCGCCTGACGATGAAACGCTGGATGTGACGGAGGCGCGCCCGCTCTCCGAGGACGAAACAATTGTGGCGCGCAAGATTCTCGCGTGCGTCGCGCGCGCCGGAGGCCGCTTCGGCAAGCATTTGATTGCTGGCAGTTTGCGCGGCTCGCAATCGGCCAAGGTCTCTCAGGCGGGCCTCAACCAGCTTTCGACCTACGGCATTTTGCGCGACCACACGCAAGACGAAATTCTGCTTTTCATTGATGCGCTGGTCGCGGCCGGCGCCCTGGCGGTGAGCGGCGGCGCTTACCCGACCATTTCGCTTTCCGCTCTCGGAGACGGTGCGATGCGTGGCCGCGCGGCTCTCTCGTTGGCGCTCCCGGATGCGATTCGCCCACAAGAGACGAACGCGCCGCAAACCTTAAAGCCCAAAACCGTTGGCGCGCTTCCTCAAGTTAACACCGTCGATGAGACCCACAGACTTTACCGCGAAGGTTTGACGATCGAGCAGATCGCCGAACAGCGCGGCCTGACGGGCATCACGATTGAGAAGCATCTCGCCGATTCGATCATCATGGGCCGAGATTTTGATGTCTCGCGCTACGTTTCCCCCGCCGACCGCGATTTAATCGCTGCGGCCATCGCACGCCACGGCGCGGCGCTCCTTAAACCGTTGCGCGACGCGCTTCCGCCGCACGTCACTTACCGCATGATTCGCTTTGTCGTCGCCGCACACCAGCGCGCCGCAGCGAGCAGCAATCCAGTTAATTTTCAGGAGGCTTCCACATGAGCAGAAATCCGAATACGGTTCCGCCACACCCGGAACTACCGCCCACGCGCCCCGATGACCCGATCAGCCCGGATCCGCGCCGGCCGGAGCCGCTGCCGCTACCGCCCGACCAAGAGCCATCGCCGCGCGCACCGGTGCGCGAGCCCGACACGCCATTGCCGGCCGGCGACCCGCGGCCCGCCGAGCCAACGCGTCTCGTATAATGAATCGGGTAAGGCCGCGCGATCCGTGCCAGGTATAGAAGATTTTTATCAACAGTTGCTCAGGGGTGCGCGTTCGGAGATTCCTTTTTCCGACGCGGTAGAGGCTGCGAAGGATTCGCCGCTTTTGCTTTCATCGCTTGATGAGCTTCATTTTCTCGATTGGCACGCCTGCGCGCTCTTAGCTGGCAGCGGCGTGGCGCGTGCGCCCGCATTCGTGTTGCGCCGTCCCGCACCTGCGCACATGCGTTTGCGCGTGGCAGCCGATTTTTTTGACGAGTTCGCGAACGGTCCTACTCCATATCAGCGCGGTGCCATTCTCGCGCGCTTTCTCTCTCTCGCAAGTTGGCCCGAGTTGTGGCACAACTATTTGACGAGCCGGGATGCGCGCCAACAGGCGCCGCGCCGCGTGCTTGTCGGCGCCACTCTCGATTCGCCTTTTCCGCATCTGCGCGCCGGCTTTTTGACCGGGATCGATTTGTTTCATGCGGGCGAGTATTACGCCGCTCACGAAGATCTGGAATCACTCTGGATTCGGCTCGACGATGGGCCGGAGCGCCGCGCCGCGCAAGGGCTCATTCAACTTGCCGGAGCACACATCCATCGACTCAAAGGCCGCACGGCGCAGGCCAAGCAGCTTTACCGCAGGGCGCGCACCCATCTCACCCACGCCGGCCCCGCGCTGGCATGGCTCAAATTAAATGAACTAATCGCATCTTCTGACGCCGCTTTCGCGGCCGCAAACGGAGCAGAGTTTTTGCCCTGGCCTGCGATCCCTATGCGCAACATGGACAAACGTTTGCCGCGCAAACATTCTTAAGTCCCGCCAAGCGTTCGGCCGGGCGGTGGCTCTTGCATACTGTGCGCTCAAGACAATAAGATCGTGGAAGAGACGCTACGCCGAGCGGATTACTTTCAGGCGTGCCAATTCAAAAGTTTTTATGAGCTTCACCACGACTCACGAAGCGCCTGCACGTTTGCCCGCACCTTTGCGCGATTATCTCGAACGCGCGCTCGCCGCTAAGCCTTTCCGGCCGCATCGCCTTTTCCCCAGCGGTCATGCCCAAACGCTCGTCGCTCACGTTTGGCCGCGGCGCGCGGCGCTCACCGCGTTCGGACGTCAAGAGGAAAGGCTTTTGAGGTGGAAACGAACGTCAAGGTGCTCGCCCATTGCCACTGGCAAGATGATTTTCGCCGCCGCCCGACGGCCGTCCTGGTGCACGGGCTCGAAGGATCGAGCTCATCAGTTTATATGATCAGCACGGCCCAACTCTTTTTCCAGGCCGGCTACAACGTATTGCGCTACAACATGCGCAACTGCGGCGGCACAGAGCACCTGACGCCCACGCTTTACCACAGCGGAATGTCCGGTGATCTGCAAGCGGTCGTGCGCGAATTGATCGAGCGCGACCAACTAACTGACCTTTTCGTGATCGGCTACTCCATGGGCGGAAACGTCGCGCTCAAGCTGGCCGGCGAGTACGGCGGCGCCGCGCCGCGTGAGTTGCGCGGCGTGTGCGCTGTTTCGCCCGCGCTGGATTTAAGCGCCTGCGCCGAGGCGATCAACCGCCGTTCTAATTGGATTTATCAGAGAAGCTTTCTCAAGGGCTTGCGCCGCCGGGTGCGCCACAAAGAGCGACTCTACCCTGAGATTTACAGCTTCGACGACTTCCGCGCGGTCCGCTCCATACGCGACTTCGACGAAGTCTACACGGCACGGCACGCAGGATTTACAAGCGCCGACGATTATTACGAGCGCTCAAGCGCCCTCAAAGTCTTGGGCCACATCGAAATCCCGACCCTCATCATCCACGCGCAAGACGACCCCTTCATTCCCTACGAATCTTTCCGCCACTTGCCGTCACTCGATAACAGTTCTTTGATTCTGCTCACATCCCAACGCGGAGGCCACGTTGGTTTTGTCGCCGACAACGCCCACGAGCGTTTCTGGGCCGAAAATCGCGCGCTCGACTTCTGCCGCTTGCTAGCAGCTTCGGAAGGAGGTTCGGAAGGATGAAGGCGGAAGGATGAAGGATGAAACATAGGATGGAAGAACTTTTATTAATTTTTAATCCTGAGCTTTCAGCCTTCAGCCTTCAGCCTTCATCCTTCCGAACCTCCTTCCGAACCTCCTTCCGAGGCCCCTTGCGTGATCGGCGGTAAGTTTATAAGCTAATTCGTAGTAAGGTAACTGAAAAATCTTTGAGAGTGGTGGGACGGCCCGACGGGCCGTCGCAAAGGGCATGCTCACAGCGCTCGGCATCTTAGCCGTCTTCTTGCTGGTTTTCGCTAACGGGTTCTTCGTTGCGGCGGAGTTTGCGCTGGTCAGCGTGCGGCGGGCGCGCATCGTGGCGCTGGCGGAAGAAGGAAAGGGTCAAGCTCGCCGATTGTTGGGTATTCTCGACAACTTAAACGCCTACTTGTCCGCCGCGCAATTAGGCATCACGCTCGCCTCGCTCGGTCTCGGATGGATCGGCGAGCCCGCGGTCGCCAGGATCCTGGAAGGCCCTCTGCACGGCACCTCGCTTGAGCCGTGGAGCTACATCATTTCGTTTAGCATCGCCTTCGCCGTCATCACCACGCTGCACATCGTGCTCGGAGAACAAGCTCCTAAAATTTTCGGCATTGAGCGCGCCGAAAGAGTGTAGTTGGCGACCGCGTGGCCGTTGCAGCTATTTTACCGACTTTGCCGCTGGCCGATCAGCGCGCTCGATTGGGCGAGCGCGAAAACCATTCGTCTGCTCGGACTAAACGCTTCCGGAGAGCACAATGCCATCTACACCGCCGATGAATTGCGACATCTGGTTGAAGCTTCGCACAGAAGCGGCCATCTCGAAGAGAATGAAAGAGAATTAATTAACCGGGTGTTTGATTTCGCCAACGCGGAAGTGCGCGAGGCGATGGTGCCGCGGACGGCGATCATCGCGCTGGCGGCCTCGGCCACGCTCACCGAGGCTGAGGAGGCGTTTCGCGAATCGGGCTACTCACGCTTGCCCGTCTATAAGGATCGACTGGACGATATCGTCGGCGTGCTCTTTATGAAGGATTTGCTGCCGTGCTGGCACCCGCAGCAACCCGAAGAGTTTAACGTCGAAAAGATGCTTCACCCGCCGCTCTTTGTTCCGGTCACCGCGCGGCTGGGCGCCGTGCTCGCGCAAATGCAGACCGCGCGCACGCACCTCGCTTTTGCGGTTGATGAGCATGGCGGCCTCGAAGGCATTGTGACGCTCGAAGACTTGCTGGAAGAAATTGTCGGTGAGATCAACGACGAGTATGACGAAGAATCGCGCGCGCAAATTCAGCGCGAAGATGAAAGTTATGTGCTCGACGGCATGCTGGCGGTGCGCGACGCCAATCGCCATCTTAATCTGAAATTGCCCGAGGAGGCCGGCTACACTACGCTGGCGGGCTTTCTGCTCGCCAAAGCCGGTCGTCTGCTGCGCCCCGGCGAATCCATCGAACACGACGGCGCGCGCTTCACTGTTGAGCGCGTAGACCGCCGCCGCATCAGGCGCATACGATTAACGCCCGCCGTATCGGTTACGAATACGACGGGCGCCTGAGATAACTCGGAATCGAGCTTCCCCAATCTCTACTTCACTTCTTTAGTTTCTTCCGATGCGGGTCTTGCTTCCGCTTTGCTTTCTTCCGCATTACCCTCTTGGCCGGAGTCATTTAATTCCTCCGTTTCCTCTGCACGAACTTGGTAGGCGAAGACTGCTGATTCATCCGAAGCAGGCAACACGCGAGCCGCAAGACTTTCAAGCAATTGGCGCACGCGGCCCGATTCTTGTGGTTGAGGCTGCCGTAGCGCTTCAGATTCGTGTTCAAACTCGCCCAACTCGGCGGCGAGTCGGAAAAGATGAGCGGTGGTGTGTCGGCAAAAACTGCAATCTATGAGATGTGAAACCACGGGAGTGGATTCTGTTTTGGAAAGGCGCCCTTCGGTAAATGCCGCGAGGGCATCTTCGTCCAGGTGGTCGCCGGCGGACAGGGGCGGCGCGAGGGCCGCACGCCGCTGTAAGTGATGGTGTAAGAGGGACTCGAAGCGCTGGCGCTCGCCGCCTCCTTTTGTTTCTTCCATAGGTAATTACGACCTCCCGTCGCTATGGACGGCGGCCTCTGCCAGCTTTTGCCTAAGTTTCGGAAGTGTTACGCATCAATTGCTCACTTAAACGATCTGAGAGAAAACCTTCCGAAGCGATCTCCACGCAAAAGCTGATCTCGTCTGTGCTCAGCGTCTCGCGCTCGTTAAGACGCGAGCGAAACGAATCGAGCACCTTTTCATACACTTTCTCAAGCCAGCGCATCACGGTCGATTCGTGCACGCGGCTCTCGGGAGTCGCGGCGCGACGCTTTGATTGGCGTTGAAACCAATGACGTAAAGGAGACTGCGTGTCTTCAACGAGCCGGGCGATCTCGCGCAGCTTCATGCTTTCGACATGATAGTAAAGCAGCAACAACTTTTCGTGACTTTCAAGCGCCGAGAATGCGTGGTCGAGCGCCTCTGAGGCAATCTTTTTGTAGCGCTCGCGGGCGATGTGATCGATCATCTCCCGCTCGCCCTGATGCGCGGACGGCGCCCAGCCGGGGCGCGCATCCGTCTCTCCGCCGCTTTCCGACCAATCTTCAATGGAAATTTCGTCGTGCCGGCGCGGTGAGCGTCAACCACCGCATGCCACACGATGACGCGCAGCCAGCCGCGCAGCACCCGCGACCCATGTACGTCGTAAACTTGGATTGCCGCACGCCTTCGACGAGACGCGTACCGTAAAGCTCCGTGTAAACCAGATCTATGACTTCATCGGCCTGAGTCTCGGCGCTCGCCAAGTGGCGCGCAATGCGCTCGATGTAGCGGCGGTAGCCGGCGTCGAAATCCCACCACGCCGCTCTTCGCCCTTCGCGCAGGCGATGGCCATAAGAGATCCGTAGTTTGTAGCTCGCCAAAGAATTGCCGCACGTCGGCAGCAGTCAGATCGGCGCCTTGAGTAACAAGATATTTTTCAACGGCGGCGCGAATCGAGGTGGCAAACTCTTCGCGCGTGACTTTGTAATTCGGGGCCGCGCTGAGGCAGCTCTGGTAATGCGCGTCCAGGTCGGCCGCACAGGCGCTAAAAAGCGCATCCACCATTGTCACGGGCAAGCTTGTCATAAAGCGGGGAGATTATAGTGGAAACCGCTCGCCAGCGCACGCAGTAATCACGATTTAAACACTCAAATGTTTAACGCCGCCTGAATTGAAGATCCAGCGCCCGCTGCGAGGAATTCTTCAAACACATTTTTGATGATATATGACAGGGCGCTTCCCGAACGCGGATGCGACTTTATGCAGAAGCTGTAATCAACTCTGAACCATGAACGACCTGTGGCGGACTTCTCACCACCTGCGGCGGGCGGAGCAAAAGGGCGGTTTTCCTTCAGAGCTTTTTCATCACGTCTTCAATTTCTTGATTTTCTTAACGAGCCGGTCGGCTTGGTTGCGCGCGATAAGCGGGATTCTTTCGTCGGTTGTAAGATCCTCAAGCAGCGGCAAGATTTGTCGGGCGTCGGAGATGCCGTTGCGCGACAGCAGCATTTCCAGGCGACTCATGATTTTGGGCGCTTCAAGCGGCTGCATTTCGCGCGCGAGTTTGATGTCGAAGATGAAAATCGCCTGCTCGCCGATGCGCCGGTACTCGTCAATGAGCGACGAGACGCTGCGGTTGCTCGTCCAATTAAACTCGGCCGTTCGCGCAGCAGTTCCCCGTTGCATCTTTAACCGCATGGTGCCGAGATGGGGGAATTGCTTTGACGCTTGATATGAATCTTGGCTTTCGAGAAATCTCAAAGCGTTCCAGTGAGAGGCGATTCGTCCGAGCGCAACTTCCGACAGCTCAATCGGCTCGGTGAGCGCGCTCATTTCGTTTTTTCGCTCGAACGTGATTTTGCCGCGCCCGCGCTCGTCGTGCTCGATGACGATGTGGCGAGTATAGAATTCGGGCTGCGTGAATTCGTAAGAGTAGGCGGTGGCGGCGGCTGTGCTCGCCGCCGCGTCTTCAGAAATTTGTGTTGGTCCTTCGGCGACAATGACGCCACCGTCGTCTCGCGTGTTTTGCTTCGCGGCGGGCTTCTCCTGCGCAAACAAAGCGGCGCCGCCGCCAGCAGCGGTGCTGGTGAGCAA
>JBBJMB010000198.1:0-7362 GCA_037719755.1 Pyrinomonadaceae bacterium | reverse complement strand
GCCGCTGCGCCGGCGCTCCGGCCGAGTTGACGCCAAGTGGCAGCAGCAGCAACGCGGCCAATAAGAGATAGCTTTTCACTGTGATTCTCAAGAAGGTAGCACAGGCTTCTAGCCTGTGCTTGACGCACCCACACAGGCTAGAAGCCTGTGCTACCCTTGTGTTTGACGCACATACACACAGGCTGCGAAGCCTGTGCTACTTTCTTCATCGCTTGGCCACGGCGCGCGGCTTGGCGCTGGCGGCAGCAGCGACGGGCTTTTGCGGCCGCTGTGTCGCCGCAGAAGATCCGATGACCGGGAGACTGCGGCCGTCTGTGAGCGCGCGTCCGCGCTCTATGCTTTTCAGCGAAACAACGAATTTCTGTTCGGCGCGGGCGCGGGCGATCATCGCTTTGAGCGTCGCGTTGCTTAAGCGCGACGCATCGACGCCGTTTTCCTCCAACTCTGCGTGCAAATTCTCAATGGTGTTGGTGTCGCGCTCGTATACATCCGGGTAAATCGAAAGCACGCCGCCTTCGACCACCACGGTGTCGTAGTGTATGAAAACCGGAAGCGGCGGGTCGAGTTGCGCGGTCACGCTTTTGGTGCCCCGCTTAGCCCGCGCGATCTGGCCACTGGTGATGGGAGCGGAGCGGGCGGCGACGATTTTCTCGGCGAGGTCGTAGAGGTCCGCTTGCAAGACGCGCACGCAGCCGTGTGAAACAAGGTTGCCAAGGTCGGTCGGCTTGGCGGCTTGGTGAATCAAATAGCCGTAGCCCAGCGGGATTTTCAGTTTACCTAAGGGGTTGCGCGAATCGCCGGCGGTAATCACCTCGCCGGCCTTCACCGTCTTCATGCCCTCCACCCAATCGCTCGCGGGCGGAATCCACGAAGGATTCCAGATAACTTCCGTGGCCCGCCGCTCACCGATGCTAATCGGATAATCTTTGCGCCCGACTCCGATCGGGTAGGTTTTGATTTCCTTGCCGTTTTGCCACAGCGTCAGGCGAAAAGCGGGCACGTCGACGGTGATTTCGATGTCCGGCTCGCCCGCCACAAGCGTGCCCCGCAGAATGCGCCCGCCCGTGTATTTGTCCGAGCGCGCCGACTCAAACTCTTCGCCGACACTGCGCAACTTGTCAGCGGCGCCGTCCTGACTTAAAACCTGACCGAAGGAGGCGACCACGCCGCACCCCACCAGGATGACGAAAAGCAACGCCGCGCGGGAAAATAATTGGTGTGATTTCAGCATAATTTGGCTTTCAACAATTGAGTCCGGGGCGGCTCTGCGGCCGCGACTGGTGATTATAACCGCCGGGGTCGGTTTTCGCAGGCCACAAAATGCGCGCGGCCCCAAATCAATGTCAACCGCTTTGGTTCATACCGGCTTCATCTCTCGTATAGACAAACTTGGTTGTACTCGCTTATATTCCGACGTGATTTTCAACTTGTTAGTTGATCCAAGGACTCCGCATGGGCTTCTTCAATCTCCTGCCCAAAGAGGAGCAGTATTTCGCTCTCTTTTCGCAGATGACATCCTACATCTACGATGCCGCCCGCGCGTTGGATGAGATGATGAAAGCCAAGAGCACGGACTTTCCTGAGCACCTGCGGCATATCAAGTCGATTGAGCACGCCTGCGACGAACTGACCCATTCCGTTTCGCTGCGCCTCAACAAGTCTTTTATTACGCCGTTTGACCGCGAAGACATTTTTCTCCTTTCCAGCGCGCTTGATGATGTGGTCGACTTGATAGACGATTCGGCCCGGGCCCTCGTGATGTACGACGTGCAGGAAACCACCGATTATTCGCGCCGCTTCGCCGATGTGATTCAACGCATGGCCGTCCAGCTTCACGAAGTGGTTTCCATGCTTGAGCGCCCCAACGGCTTGGCGCCCCGCTTGGTGGAGATTCACCGCCTGGAAAATGAGGGAGACGACATCTATCACAAAGCCATGGGGCAACTCTTCCGCGGAGCCACTGATCCGATCCAGGTCATTAAGTGGAAAGACATTTATGAAAAGCGGAGGCCACCATGGACGCGGCGAGCGTCGCCAACATCATCGAAAGCATTATCATCAACACCATAGAAGTCTGCGGGGGCGCCGATTTGAAAAGTCTCACTCTTTGACTTATGTCCGTCACCATCGCGTTTGTCATCTTATCATCTTCGTCGCGCTTGTTTTTGATTACATCAACGGCTTCCACGATGCCGCCAATTCGATCGCGACCGTAGTCTCGACGCGCGTGCTTTCGCCCGGCGTCGCCGTCGCGTGGGCGGCCTTTTTTAACTTCATCGCTTTTCTCTTCTTCGGCACCCGCGTCGCCAAAACCATTGGCGGCGATTTGGTGAACATCGAATTAATCAACGCCGATTTGCGCCTTTATGTGCTGCTGGCCGGCCTGCTTGGCGCCGTGATTTGGAATTTGGTGACGTGGTATCTGGCGCTTCCGACTTCCAGCTCGCACGCGCTGATCGGCGGCTACGCGGGCGCCGCCATCGCAGCCCACAGGGGAGTGGGCGGACTGCTCAATCCAGAAGGGTGGATTAAGACGCTGGCTTTATCGTCGCTTCGCCGCTGACGGCGTCGCCGCCGGCTTCACTCTGATGGTGGCGGTGTACTGGATTTTTGCCGCTCCTCGCCCGGCCAGTTGACCGCATTTCGGCGCGGCCAGTTGCTTCGGCGCCGCTACTGCTCGGCCACGGCGGCAACGACGCGGACGATGGGAATTATCACGGCCGTGCTCGTCGCCGGCGAACTATTGGCCGCGGGGCCGCAGGGCGATTTGCCGGAGATTCCGCTCTGGGTGGTTTAACGCCCACGCCGCCATCGGGCTCGGCACGCTCACCGGCGGCCGGCATCGTGCGCACGATGGGCTCAAAGATCACCAAACTCGCCGGTCGGCGGCTTTTGCGCCGAAACCGCCGGGGCGCTACGCCTTTGCGCGACTTACGCCGGCATCCCCGTTTCCACCACGCACACGATTACGGGCGCGATCATCGGCGTAGGGTCCACGCGGCGCCTCGGCGGTGAAATGGGGCGTGGCCGGCAGAATCGTCTGGGCCTGGGTGCTCACCATCCCGATGGCCGCGCTGATCTCCGCCATCTGCTTCCTGGCAATTGAAATCGTCCACACCACGACGACACGCTAAAGCGCAAGCCCGCCGGGCGGGCGCGCGTGCGCGACACAGTCGCGGCGTTCTTGTTATGATGCCGCGTTAAGATGGTAGCAGGAGTGGTTGATCAATCCGCAGGGCGAGCGCCGGCGCCGCTCGGGCACATGGCCGTTCACGATACGGTCATGGCCGTGTGCGAGGCGTTGCCGCGCGGGTCGCTCTTAGACGTGCCCGCCGGCGAAGGCGCGCTCGCGGCGCGTTTGCTGGCGATTGGATTCGAGGTGCGTTGCTGCGATCTTTACCCGGATATCTTTCGCTTGCCGGGCGTTGAGATAAAGCAAGGCGATCTTTCCGCTTCACTGCCTTACGCGGACGATGAGTTTCAATACATCACCTGCCTCGAAGGCCTCGAACACATACAGAATCCTTCCCAGGCGATACGCGAGTTCAAACGTTTGCTGAAGCCCGGCGGCCACATTGTGATTAGCGTTCCGAACGTGCTTAACATTGAGGAGCGATTCAAGTGGCTGATCTACGGCTACACGTCTCACTTTAAGCCGCTTTCTCGCGAGCACGTGGCGAATCTTCGCCGGGACTACGGCGCCATGGAAGAAATCGCTTTGCACGTTCATCCGATCGCTTACTCCGAATTGCGTTACTACCTGGAAGAGCACGGCTTTCGGATCGTGCGCGTGCTCCGCGACAAACCCAAATCGCACATCTGGCTTTATTACCCCGTCACGGCGTTGATCAGATTGATCGGGCGACTGACCCCCGCAGGCAAGAGGCGAGAACGCTGGGTTGATGAACTCAACTCTGACGAAGTATTGCTTGGCGGAAACACGCTCATTGTTCACGCCCGGAAGAAGTAATTATCGCTTGAGATGCGGCTCCCGGTCGGGTTAAGCTTTCGGCTCGATGAAACGGCGCCGGGCACAACGACACATGGAATTGTCAGTACCCACTTCTTCGGACTTCAACTACAAGCGAACCGTCATCAGCCACGGCTGGTGCGAGTTGCCGCCATTTTCGTTTGACAAAGAAACCTGGACGCTCGCGCGCGTGCTTGAGCCAGACGATGCGCGGCCCGTCGCGGTACGCATTTCAGAAGGTCCCGCTTCTCTCATCGTACGAACGCCGCACAAACTCGGCCGGCGCGCCGTCGCCGCCGTGGTGCGCGATGTGCGGCACATCTTCCGCTTGGACGATGCGCTGGCCGAGTTTTATGCGGCCACCAGCGCCCACGCCGAGTTCGCCTGGATCGCGCGCGAAGGCGCAGGCCGCCTGCTGCGCTCGCCGACGGTCTTCGAGGGCTTGGTGAAAACCATTTGCACCACTAATTGCTCTTGGGCGTTTACGGACAAGATGGTTGTCAATCTTGTCGCCGGACTTGGCCGCGAAACCCGCGACGCTCAGCGCGCTTTTCCTTCCGCGGCGGCGATGGCTGCGGCTCCGCTTCATTTTACGCAGATGTCGCGCGCTGGCTACCGCGCGCCTTATTTGAAAGAATTGGCTGAGCGCGTAGCTTCGGGCGCACTCGACACGGAAGCGTGGCTCCGTAGCGCGTTGCCGACGGATGAACTGAAGCGCGAGATCAAAAGCGTCAAAGGCGTGGGCGATTACGCCGCCGAGAACTTACTCAAGTTGATGGGTCGCTACGACGGCCTCGCGCTGGACTCGTGGGTGCGCGCCAAATACACTCGCACGCGTAACGGCGGGCGGCCCACAACTGACCAAAAGATAAGCCGCACCTACGCGTGCTTTCGCTCTTGGCGCGGGCTCGCGCTGTGGTGCGATATGACGCGCGATTGGCTCGACGAAGGACAGGCCGTCAAGTGGTAATTATTTATGACTGAGTGGCTGAAGATCCGGCTCGCGGAGGCAGGTGATGCCCCGTCCATCGTTGAGTTCAATCAAGCGATGGCGCATGAAACCGAAGGCAAAGAGTTGGCGCCCGAGGTGCTCGCGGCGGGCGTCGCCGCGCTGCTCGGCGATGCGCGCTACGGCTTTTATTTGATCGCCGAGGCTGACGCCGAAGTTGTGGGCTGCTTGATGATTACCTACGAGTGGAGCGATTGGCGCGACGGCCTTTTCTGGTGGATTCAAAGCGTGTACGTGCGACCGGAGCACCGCGGCCGCGGCGTTTATCGCAGTCTCTACGCGGACGTCAAGCGCCGCGCTGCGGAAACAGGCGGCGTGCGCGGTTTCCGGCTCTACGTTGAAAAACAAAAACACGCGCGCACAAAAGACCTATCAGTCTTTTAGGCATGCGCGAAATCGATTATGCGATGTACGAAGAATCGCTTCCGCCACGGGCACGTTAGCCACAGCCTTTTTCTTTTTCTGCGACTCTCTCTTGTCTTTTTCTGTGCTTCGTGCTTTAAAGCTAAGCGATACAAACACAGAGAAAAGACAAGAGAGAGTCGCAGAGAAAAGAAAAAGAGATCAACTTTATGCTAAGCTTTCTCGTCACCCAAAGTGTTCAATCAGTCGTTTCTCTCAAGACAAGGAGACTTCACGTGCTTAAGCAAATTTTTCTTTCCTTGGTAGCCTTGACCTCGCTGTGCGTCGCGCAGGCCGCAGCGCAAAATAATTTGCCGCCGCTTGTCGATCGTGAGATTTTCTTCGGCAACCCGGAAATCGCCGGCGCGCAAATCTCGCCCGACGGCAAGTTCATCTCGTTTCGCAAACCCCACAAAGACACGATGAACATCTGGGTCAAACGCGCCGACGAGCCGTTTGAGCGAGCGCGCCTGGTCACAAACGAAACGAAACACCCGATTCGCAATTCTTTTTGGTCGCGCGACGGCAAATATATTTTGTTCGTCAACGATTTCGGCGGCGACGAAATTTCAACGTCTATGCCGTCGATCCAACTTCCGTTTGGCGGCGGGCGCGGAAGCCAGCGGCGCGAAATTTATCTGAGGTGAAAAGGTGCGGCGGTGATCTACGAAGTGCCGCGCATAGCCGGGCGTTGCGTCGGATTAAACGATCGCGACGCGCGGTGGCACGATCTCTACAAAATCCGCGTTTCCACCGCAGCGTCAAATGATGCGGCAAGCAATCGACCGCTTTGACAATGCAATTCGACAACACGGAAAATTGCGTCTCGCGCGCGTCCCGGAAAGCGGCGACACCGAATTTTTCGGCTTGCCCGACGGTAAAGGTCGAAAGTTTATTCGTGCAATGTTTTTGAGCGTGCCCCGGCTCGTTTTCATAAAGACAACCGGCGCGTTTACGTAGTGACTAATAAAGGCAACGTTGATTTGATTCGTCTGGTGCTGCTTGACCCGGAAACTGGCCGGGAAGAAGCAATCGAGTCGGACCCGATGAACCGCGTTGATTTCGGCAACGCGCGCTTTTCCGACGTGACCGATGAATTGATTTACACGTCATACGATGATGACAAGCCGCGTAATTACTTCAAAGACCCATCGTACGCCGCCGATTACAAACTTTTGCAAAAGCAGTTGCCGAACAAAGAAATCAGTTTCGGCTCGTCCACACGCGACGAGAGCGTGTGGGTCATCACGGCTTGGAGCGACACCGAGCCGGGCGAAACGTATCTGTTCGACCGCCAATCGAAAAAAATAACCAAGCAATACGCCGTCCGCGAGCGCCTTGCGCGCGAACACCTGGCGGAGATGCGCGCCGTGCGCTACAAATCTTCGGACGGCATGGAGATTCCGGCTTATTTGACTTTGCCGAAAGGCGTGCCGGCGAAAAACCTGCCGGCGGTGATCATGCCGCACGGCGGCCCCTGGGGACGCGACACGTGGGGCTATGATTCGTCCGCGCAGTTTGCCGCCAATCGCGGCTACGCCGTGCTGCAACCGAACTTCCGCGCTTCGACCGGCTTCGGCAAAAAGTTTCTCGACGCCGGAAATAATCAGTGGGGCGATAAGATGCAAGACGATTTGACGGCCGGCGTCAAGTACCTCATCGAACAAGGCATCGCCGATGCGAAACGAATCGGCATTTGGGGCGGCAGCTACGGCGGCTACGCTACGCTCGCCGGCATCACGTTTACGCCGGATTTGTACGCCGCGGCGGTCGCCGAAGTCGCGCCGTCAAATTTGATCACTCTGCTGGAAACCGTTCCGCCGTACTGGGAAGCTTTTCGCGTGGTCTTTTACAAGCGCATGGGCGATCCGCAAACCGCCGAGGGTAAAGCGCAGTTGATGCGGCAATCGCCGCTGTCGCACGTCGCCAAAATTAAGACGCCGCTCTTAATCACGCAGGGCGCCAACGACCCGCGCGTTAA
>JBBJMB010000197.1:0-7366 GCA_037719755.1 Pyrinomonadaceae bacterium | reverse complement strand
CATCTTCGAGTGAAACTCAAGACAGGCTACGCCGTCGCCGAGATCTACAAGCGAGGCGCCTGAGTTTTTCTTGATGACGCCTGTGCGGTCTTTGAGAGATTTGAGCAGCGTGACGCCCGCCGGCTCGGCGACAGGGCGATACTGGAGTGCGCCGAAGTCGAAGTAAAGCGTGCGGCCGTTTTCCGTTTTGTAAAAAGAAGTGGCGCCCGCCGCAAGCATCCGCTGCACATTGTCGGGAATTGTCTGCCCTTCTTCGCGCATGCGCTCGGTTGAGCGCTCGACGCCAATCGCGTCCCAGGTTTCAAACACTCCGAGCTCCCAATTAAAGCCCCAGCGCATCGCGCGATCCACTTCAATTACACTATCGGCGATCTCCGGGATGCGGTTCGCCGCGTAGACGAGCGTGCGGGAAAGCGTTTTCCAGAGGAATGCGCCGACGCGGTCTTTGCCCCAAATGAGGGTTTTGATCCGCTCGGGCGTGCCCTCAATGTTTTTGGCGGCGTCGAGCGCGGGCAGCTTGATTTTCTCGGGCGGGCGGTATTCGAGCGAAGCCACATCGAGCGTCCAAATCTCCTTTTTCTCGCCCCCCTGCTTGCGGTAAAAGCCGCCGCCGGTTTTATTGCCCAGCCAGCCCTGCCCGATCATGCGCTTTAAAAACTCGGGCGCCACATAAACTTCGCGTTGCTCGTCGTCCGGCACCGCCTCGTACAAATTCTGGGCGACGTGCATCAGGATATCCAGCCCGACCAAATCGAAGGTGCGGAAGGTGGCGGTTTTGGGGCGGCCGACGGCGGGGCCGGTCAATTTATCGACTTCCTCAATTGAGTAATGATCGTCGAGCATCGTTTTGATGGTCGCGAGCGCGCCGAACGTGCCGATGCGGTTGGCGATAAAGTTCGGTCGATCCTTGGCGATCACCACGCCCTTGCCGAGCCTGTTGTCCAGAAAGCCGTAGGCGAAGCAGGCCACCTCGGGCTTGGTCCAACGGGTCGGGATCAGCTCAACGAGATGCAGGTAGCGCGGCGGATTGAAGAAGTGCATGCCGAGGAAGTGAGCTTGAAAATCATCCGAACGATCTTCCGCGAGTTGATGCACGGGAATGCCGCTCGTGTTCGACGCGATGATTGAGCCGGGGCGCCGCGCCGCGTCCACGCGCTCGTACAGGCGACGCTTAATCTCTAAATTTTCGACAATCGCTTCGATGACCAGGTCGCAATCCTTGATCCGCGCGAGATCATCATCGAAGTTGCCGACCTTAACCAACGAGGCGCGATCGGGCGTAAAAAAAGCGGCGGGCCTCGCTTTCTGCGCGGCTTCAAATCCGGCGCGCGCGATGCGATTGCGCACCTCCGGCGATGCAAGAGTTAATCGCTTGACCGCCTCTTCCGGCGTCAACTCGCGCGGAGCAATGTCGAGCAGCAGCACGGGGATGCCGGCGTTAGCGAGGTGCGCGGCGATCTGCGCTCCCATTGTGCCGGCGCCGAGCACAGCCGCTTTTTCAATTCGCATCATAGACAAAAGCCTTTCAAGAAGATCAACAGAAGCAGGCCGCTATCATACTGAATGAGCGCTCATTCAGCAAGCGGTTTTGAAAGTTTAGAGTTCTTTGCGTCTTCCTTTGCGTTTTTTGCGTTGAGGTATGAGTTACCTCAACGCAAAGAAACGCAAAGGGAAGACGCAAAGGGGGCACTCAGTAGTTCGTCAGTATTTGCTCGGGCGCGAGACCCATTTCTTGCAGGCGGCTGCGCGTTTGGTCGATCATCTCGGGCGAGCCGCAGACGAGGGCGACGGGTGAGCGCAGCTGGGGCAGCAAGTTATCCAAGAGTGATTGCACGTAACCGGTCTGGCCGGACCATTCGTAGCCCGTGGGCTGCGAGATGACTTGTCGCATTTCCACGCCCGATGTTTGCCAATGCTCGACTTCATCGCGGTAGCAAAAGTCTTCGGGCGTGCGCACGCCGTAGAGCACGATCATGCGCCCGAACTTGTCGGCTTTGTTGAGGGCCGAACGCAGCGCCGAACGCAGCGGCGCCACCCCGGTGCCCATCGCGATAAAAATCAGATCTCGGCCATGATAATCATCAAGCGAAAAGCCGCGACCGACGATGTGCGTTAACTCCACGCTTTGGCCGATTTGTAAATCGTAGAGCGCTCGGCCGGCTTCGCCGCTGCGCTTGATGAGAAACTCCAGCTCCGCGTCTTCCGGCGCGCTCGCGAAAGCGAAATAAGCTCCCTGCAAATCGGCGACGCTCAGAACAGCGACTTGCCCCGGCGTGAAGGTGAGTCCGTGCCGTCCGGCAGCCTCTTCCGGCATCATGTCGAAGGAACGCACGTCACGCCCTTGTTCGCGAATGCGTCTGATGATCAGTTGCATAGCTCGGGCAGGCGAACAATCGTTTTCGCCTTTTAGTCCGTGAGTCCTCCGATCAGATCGATCAACGAAACCGGATCAATCGGCTTCATCAAAAAGGCATTGAAGCCGGCTTGCAGCGCTTTATTACGGTCTTTGTAATCACTAAAGCCGGTGATGGCGATCAGCGGCACCATGCGGTACGCCGGCAATTGGCGCAAACCTATGGCCAGATCGTAGCCGTTCATGCCGGGCATTCCGATGTCCGAGACGACCACATCGAAGCGCTCCTCGCGAGCCACCGCGAGCGCGGCCGGGCCTGAGAAAAGTACGACCACCTCGTAGCCGGAACTGCGCAACATAAACGACAACATGTCGGCGACATCCGGGGCATCATCAATGATGAGCGCGCGCAACTTACGGCCCGACTCTTTTTTGCGCGCGCCGCGAGCCTCGCTTTTCTTCGCGCGGGGCGGCGCCTTGCCGTCATCCGTTCCCGCGAAGAGCACCCGCCGCAAAGGTCTTCGCACGGCGGGCGTACGTCTTGACAACGGAAAAGACGCCGCACTCGTTACCGCCTCGCACGTCTCAATATTCATACTCATCTTCGGCTTCCCCACATTTGCTCTGAGAGCAACAATAAAGTGACAAGATCAAGACCAGCTCTTTCTTGTCACTCGTCACTCGTCACTTGTCACTTATCACTTGTCACCGCATACAGACGGTCGATCACCGCGCGATATTTCTCATCGACCACGCGGCGCTTAACTTTCAGCGTCGGCGTCAGCTCGCCGCCCTCAATGGTGAACTCGCGCTCCAAAAGCGCTATCTTTTTGACGCGCTCGAATTGGCTCAGATCCTCGGTCATCGCTTTCACCTGGCGCTCAAACAAATCGACGATGCGCGGGTGTTGGCAGAAGTCGGCCGGGGTTTTGATGTCGAGTCCCTTGAGCGTCGCGTAGGAACGCAGTTGCTCCCAATCGGGCACAATCAGCGCGGCGGGGAAGTGGCGACCGTCGCCGATCAAGATGACTTGGTTGACGAATCGCGAAGCTTTGATCCGTTCCTCCACGCGTTGCGGCGCGATGTACTTTCCGCCCGAGGTTTTAATCAATTCCTTTTTGCGGTCAGTGATGCGCAGAAAGCCGTCCGCGTCGAGCGCGCCGATGTCGCCGGTCTTAAACCATCCGTCCTCGGTGAAGGCGGCGCGCGTCGCCTCCGGCTTATTGTAATAGCCGCGCATCACGTTGGGCCCGCGCACCTCTATCTCGCCGTCGGGGGCGAAGCGCACCTCGACGTTGGCAATCGGACGGCCGACCGTTCCGATGCGGTTCTCACTGGGCGAGCCGGCCGAGATCACGGGCGAAGTCTCCGTGAGCCCGTAGCCCTGCACGATCTGCATGCCGGCGCCGGCGTAAACGTAGCCGATCTCTTCCGGCAACGCCGCGCCGCCGGAGATAAAGAGGCGAATGCGGCCGCCCATCGCCGCGCGAAATTTACGGAAAACCAAGCGGTCGGCGAGCTGGTGTTGCCAGCCGAGCAGCGGCGGCACGCGTTGGTGGTTGTACTTTAAGCGCGCCCACTGTTTGCCGATCTCAACGGCCCAGGCGAAGATGGCCGCTTGCGCTCGTCCGCCGGCGAGGGCTTTTTCCCGCGCGCGGCCGAAGATTTTCTCGAACAGGCGCGGCACGCCGAGCATAATCGTCGGCTTGACTTCCAGCAGGTTGTCGGAAAATTTCTCAATCGACTCGGCGTAGTAAACGCTCATGCCGTGGTAGATGTACATGTACATCGCGAGCCGCTCGTAGACGTGTGACAGCGGAAGCACTGAGAGCGAGATGTCTTGCGCGTTAAAGGTCAGGTGGCCGGCGCTGTCAACCAGATTGGTCACCAGGTTGGTGTGCGTGAGCATCACGCCTTTCGGCTCGCCGGTGGTGCCCGAAGTGTAAATGATGGTGGCGAGATCTTCCGGCTGCACCGTCTGCGGCGCTTCGCCGGCCGGTGTTGTGTGCGCGCCGCCCCGCTCCTCCAGCTGAGCGAGCGACATCGCGCGATGGTCCCCGGCGTCAATTGCCGTTTCAAAGAAGACGATGTGTTCCAGCGCTTGACAGTGTGCGATCTCGGATGCGATGCGGTCGAAGGCGGCCCGGTTTTGAATGAACAGCACGCGCGCGCCCGAATCATCGAGAATGTAGCGCACCTGCGTTGGCGCCTGCGTGGTGTAAATGGGCACATCAACTACGCCGCCGAAAATGCAGCCGGCATCGGTGAGCGTCCATTCGATGCAATTGGCGGAAAGCAGCGCCGCGCGATCTCCGCGCCGCAAACCGAGGGCATGCAGACCACGCGCAATCGCGCGCGCGCGCCCAATCAATTCGGCGGAGGAAACGGCGTGCCAGCTTCCGTCTTGTTTATAGCTGAGGGCATCCGGCTTGGGGTATTTTCGCGTCGCATGCTCGAACACTTCGACAAGTGTGCGCGGCTCATCCGCCGCGTCCGGTGTGCGCTCGGAGGCAGTGCGCTGTGCTTGAGGAGGAGAGGTCGTGGCACTCATGGTTTGGTTGAGCTTACTCCGTGCAGAAAGATATCCAAAACTTGGTCGGCCATCGGGCCCAGCTTATAACGCCGCTTCGAGAGAATCCAATTGGTCGCCATCTCATCGAGCGCGCCGAAGAGCATTTTCGCCACCACTTTAGAATTTAATTCCTGGCGAAACAGGCCGGCCCGCTGCCCTTCCTCAAAGGTCTCCCGAATAATGCGCAAATACTCGGCGAACCCGGCGGCCGAAAACTCCTCCATAAACTTGGTGGTGCCGCGCAGTTCCACCTGAAAGACGACGGCCAAATCCCGATCCGATCCGAGCCGCTCCAGATGCATCCGGGCGATGCGCCGCAGCTTCTCGCGCGGATCGCTCAACGCGGCCAACTGCTCGCGCCCTTCCGCAATCGCTTCGCCGACGCCGCGCTCAAAGATCGAGCGCAAAATCTCTTCTTTACTCTTGAAGTACAGGTAAACGGTGCCGTCGGCCACGCCGGCCTCGCGCGCGATGTCCGCGACCTTTGAATTAAAGTACCCGTTCTGCGCGAAAACTCTGGTGGCCGCGCGCAAAATCGCTTCGCGCTTATCGGCGACGGGCAAGCGGGCGGAGGAAGTCAGAGAACGCATCGGTTTTTAAAGTAAAGCCGCAAGCAGAAGAACACCCATTCAGGCCGCAAAGATTTAGCCTAACCTAAAGCCTCGCCGCACCGCAATTGTGTGGGGTCTTCCTCCCTCTGCGTTTCTCTGCGTCTTTTCTCTGTGCTTCTCTGCGTTTAGGTAGGACTCACTTAAACGCAGAGAAACACAGAGAAAAGGCACAGAGAAGCACAGAGGGGGAATCCGAAGACCAAGATCAAGTTATGACTCTCGGTTTTGCTCGCTTAATTTGCTAAACCATTGCCGCAAATCTTTCACTCCTTTAACGGTGACGATCAAAGTGATGAAAGCGAAAGATGCTCCCGCCACCACCAGGCAGATCGTCCAAAAGAGCAGCCAAAAATTCATTACCCCTCCCGTTGTGTTTGAGCAACAGTTGAAGTTTCCGGCGAGCCGTTTGAAGTTCGCCACAGCAGCGAGCCGATCACGAGGCCGCAGGCGGCCAGGCCGAACGCGGCGAAGCCGGTGACGTTTTCGCTCCAGCCGAGAAAGAAAAACGGAATGATCGCTCCGGCGGCGCCCATCAGCATCGCCAGATAGCCTCCGAAGGTGTTGGCGCGTCGCCAGTAAAGACCTCCCACCACGCAGACAAACGCACCGGCCAGGAAAATCGTGCCCGTGATGTTGAGATACAAATAAACCGCGCCGGGCGGAGTGTAGTAAAGCCCCCAGAACATCAAAAAAAGGCTGACGAAAAGATTCGCCAAGCGGTTGACCAGAATCTGGCGGCTTGAACTAAGCGGCCCTTTGCCGAGCGCACGCCGGATCGGCAGAATGACGTCTTGCGAAATAACCGCGCTCCAGCCGAGCAGGTAAGAGCTGTTCACAGACATCGTCGCGGCCAACATGCCGGCCACCACAATCCCGCGTATGCCCGGACCTAAAATGTTCGCCAACATGGCCGGCATCGCGTCAATCGGCGCCAGCGTCTGTCCGTTGACAACTGGCCGCGGAACGCCGTTCTCAAGAGCGCCCGTGCCGTACAGCGTCAGGGCCGCGATTCCCCACAGCATCGGCAGCATGCCGCGACCGAGAAAGATAAAGCCGGTCCAGGTCATCACGCGCTTGGAAGTCTCCGGACTCTTGGTAGAAAACATGCGCATCGCGGTGGTCTGCCAGCAGGTGTGAACCGAGAGCCACAGCAGTACCTGCCAGATCAAAAAGATCAAGCCGAACTGCGGATTGTTGATCGGATCAAACCCCGAGTCTCCCATCACGGTCGTCACTTTGTTGACGATATTTCCCCAACCCGCATAATACACCGCGTAAATCGAAACGAGGATGGTCGCGATGGAAAGCAGCACGTATTGCACAAAGTCTGTGATGACTACCGCGACCATTCCGCCGAGCACTGTGTAGGCCAGCTCAAGCAGCAGGATCAAGGTCATCACCGTGACCAGGTGGCGCGCATCAATGCCGCTCACGATGGTCAGGAATTGGCCTTCGATTTTGAGAAAGACGCCCATGTTGAGGATGCCGCCCAAGGCCACCAGCATGCCCGTCACGATGCGCAATCCGCGGCTGTACTTGACCTCGAAATATTCCGGCACCGTCATCAATTTCAATTCGCGAAAGCGGCTGATCACAAAGCCCGTGCGCCCGACGAAAATCATTACCAGGCCGGAGATGAGCGCTGCGGCGAACGCGGCGAAACCGTATTTGTAGCCGAGCTCGCCGTTGTACATGAAAGTGATGGTGCCGATCTCGGTCGCCGCCAAAGTGGCGATGCCCACATACAACCCCAACTCGCGCCCCGCCACCAGGTAATGCGCAACGTTTCCCACATAGCGCTTGCCAATCAATCCGATGCCCACGGAGACG
>JBBJMB010000196.1:0-7402 GCA_037719755.1 Pyrinomonadaceae bacterium | reverse complement strand
TATGACTCACTAAACCGCAGTGACAAGACGCAAAGGGCGCAAAGAGGGATTAAACCAAGGCTCAAGTTTTACTTAACAGGCGTGAAGATAACCGGCGTGTCGTAGGTCAAACCGAAGGTGAGGCCGGAGCGAGGGCTAAAGTCGGTCAGGCCCGCGATCCCGGCTACGTCAAAGCGCAGGCCCGAGGCTTTGATTTGCAAGCCGAGCCGCGCTTCGCCGAGCGGCTCGGTGCCGAGCGGAGCGCGGCCGCGGCGGGTGTTAGCGCGGCCGTTGATTTGGCCGGCGCTGTTTAATTTGCTTGTTGAGGCTGTAGATGCCCGCGATGCCGTAGAGCAGCATATCGTTTTGCGTAAAAGGCTGTGTGGGCGCCGTGAAAATGCCCAGGCCGAGGTTGCCGAAAGTGCTCAGCCGCCCTTCCGGCCCGAATCGCTTGCCCGCCAGCACGGCGCCGTAAGCGTTCGTCTGATTGATGCCGATGCCGCGCCCCTGGCTGGAGTTTGGCAATTGCACGCCGAAGCGAAAGCCGACGGACGGCGAGCGCCGCGTTTCATGTCTCAACTTAATTTTAGTGGAGATCGTAAAATCGCCGGTGTCGTTCGTGGAATTGGCGCCCGGCCCGAACTCGAACGGAACCGGCGGATTGAGCGTCGCCGAATTGATGCTCAAAAAGTTTTGCGCGACGCCGTCAATCTGAAGCTCCACGTTTGGAGAGACGCCGATATTAACGCCAATGACGCCCGCGCGCGTGAGATCGCCCGTCAATCCTGAAACGGGGAACTTCGCGTTCTGCATGAAATCAATGCCAAGCTCAAAGCGCAACGTGCCGGCGGGCAGCGTATCCACGTCTTCGGTGAGCAACGGGCGTTGCTGCGCGGTGATCGCTGCGGTGAGTCCGGCGATGAGAATCGCCACCGCGAAAAATCTGTTCACTAATGAATGCATGTGATTAAATTCAGCCCCGGAGAATACTGCGGGATTGTAGCGGCTCGGCGCGAGCAGCGTCAACGCGAGGCATAAACACAAATTGATTGCCTTGAGCTCCTGTAAGTCAAATGAGAGCGCCGCAGGTGATTGCCTTGTGAGTTGAGATTAGCTCGCGTCCATCGCGTGGACGAAGTAAGCATCAAGCGTTTTCTTCAACGCTGCGCCAGTCTTGACTGACTTTTTAATCGTCAACTCGTCCATCTCAGGAAAGCGTAGCCGCAACGCTTTCGAGAAGACGATCTTGTTGGCGAGCACATAGCAACAGAATTTCGCCGCTCGCTCAAGGTTGCTGCTTTCATCAGGCTTTTCTCTTTCGCCTTTGTCAGTGTGGCGCCGCTTGTCGCCGGCACTTGCTTCGGCGGTCGGCGACGAGTTGCAAGTTGTAACACGAGCAAAAATCCTCACGCAAGAGTGAAGCTTGCTGTGAAAGCGTTGCCTTCTCTCTGCGTTTCTCTGTGCTCCTTCTCCGTGTTTCTCTGTGTTTAAGTGAGCCTGACTTAAACACAGAGAAACACAGAGAAAAGACGCAGAGAGAGAGAGACACAGAGAGAGAGAGAGAGACAGAGAGAGAGAGAGAGAAGATCAATTCACGATTCGATCAAGTTAGCTTTAACGGTGCCAGGCATGTTGTGTTACGGTTTGTGATGATCTAGCGACAAATATTCTCTGGAGGCATCGCGGAGTGCAAAGCACAAAGCAATTGCTCACGCTCTTATTGATTTTGTTGACGACGACACCAACGGCGGCACAGGAGGCGCGCTCGCCATCTTCCCTTACCCGGATCCTGCCCGGCCTCAAATCTTCAGTGTCGATTCATCGTGATGCGCGCGGCGTGCCCCACATAGAGGCGACGAACGACGAAGACCTCTACTTCGCGCAAGGGTATGCGACGGCGAGCGACCGGCTTTGGCAAATGGATCTCTTGCGGCGCACGGCGCGCGGCGAACTGTCAGAGATTTTCGGGCGCGTTGCGCTTGAAGAAGACAAACGGCGGCGCGTCTTTAACTTTGCGGCGCTGGCGGAGCACATGGCCCGCACGGCGTCGCCGCAGTTGCGCGCCGCGATGGACAGTTACGCCCGCGGAGTTAACGCCTATATCGCTACCCTCGACGAAAAAACCCTGCCGCTTGAATTTCGTGTGCTGCAATACAAGCCGCGAGCGTGGCAGCCGAGTGATTCGCACGTCGTCGGCAAGATCTTTGCGGAAGTGCTCTCAACTTCATGGCCCGCCGACCTGGCGCGCTCCGCGCTCGGCGCGCTTTCATCCTCACAAACGGAAAAATTGTTCCCGGATGTTTCACCGCTCGACGTACTGGTGGTTGGCAGCGACCGGAAAGTTGCGCCGCGGACAAAGCGCACCGGCAAGGAGCTGCGCCAAGTGGCGGCCGACGCCGACGTTCGCCAATTTCTTGGCGAATTGCATCAACTCGCAGAAACGACGCGCGCGACTTTCAAGCGCATCGGCCTTGACGCCGAAGACTTAGCGGCCAGCAACAACTGGGTGATCAGCGGCCGGCGCAGCGCAACGGGCAAGCCGCTGCTCGCCAACGACCCGCACCTCGCGCCATCCACACCTTCCATCTGGTATCTCACGCATCTCAAAGCGCCAGGCGTGCATGCGGCCGGCGTCACCGCGCCCGGTTTGCCCGGCATTGTGATCGGCCACAACGAGTGTATCGCGTGGGGCATGACCAATCTCGGCCCCGACGTGCAGGATCTTTACTTGGAGAAGTTTGACCCGGCGGATGCGCGTCGCTACCGTACGCCGACGGGCTGGCGCACGGCTGAAGTCAGGCGTGAAGAAATCAAAGTGCGCAAAAGCGTCACCGATCCGACACTTGAGATTGTCGATTTTGAGGTCACGGTCACGCGCCACGGCCCCATCGTTTACGAAAAAGACAATCGACGTTACGCTTTACGCTGGACGGCGCTGGCGCCCGACGCGATTGAGTTTGATTCTTCGTACAAAATCAACCGCGCTCGCAACTGGAACGAGTTTCGCAGTGCGCTCGCCAATTATCCGGGCCCGACGCAGAATTTCGTTTACGCTGACACGAGCGGCAACATAGGCTATTACGGAGCGGGCCGCATCCCTGTGCGCCGCACGGGCGACGGAAGCCTCCCTTACGACGGCTCGACCGACGCCGGCGCATGGACGAGGTTTATTCCTTTCGCCGAACTTCCGCATGTTTACAATCCGCCTTCGGGTGTGATCGTCACAGCGAACAGCCGCGTCGTCGGACGCAGCTACCCTTACCACCTCACCCACCGCTGGTCGCCGCCGTACCGGGCGCGCCGCATCTACGATCTTTTGCTCGCCAAGCAAAAGCATACCGCAGAAGATTTCAGCGCGATGCACGGCGACGTGTACACAATCAACGGAGCGCTTTTCGCCCGCGAAGTGGTAAAAATCGGCCGCGAAGAAGCGGCGGCGCGAGGAACTTCAAATGCCACTGGCGCACCCGACGCCGATTGGCAGCAGACGCTTGACTTGCTGGAGCAGTGGGACCATCGCATGGCGTCAGACTCCAGGGCCGCCATTCTGGCGAGCGCCATGTATGAGGCTTTTCGCCGGCGCGTGCTAGTTGCGTTGCTCGGCCCGGAAGCGGCCGCAGACTTTCGCGGCCGCGACGGCAGCGCGTTCATCGACGAAGCGATCAGCAAGCGCTCGCCCGAAGCGTTGCCCAAGGAGTTTCGCAATTACGCGGAATTTCTGCGAGCGTGTTACCGCGACGCCCGCGAAGCGCTCGCGAAACGACTTGGCGACGACGCCGGGCTCTGGACGTGGGGCCGCGACGTGCAGGCGCGCTTTCCGCACCCGCTGGCGCGCGCCCCACTGGTCGGCCAGCGCTTCACCATCCCGCTGTTTCCGCAAAACGGAGCGGGCAGCATCTTTCCGACCGTCAACGTCGGCTCCTCCGTTTCAATGCAATTTGTGGCCGACACAAGCGACTGGGACGCGACGCGCCAGGGCGTCGCCCTTGGCCAGTCCGGCGACCCCGCAAGCCCGCACTGGAAGGATCAGCTCGCGGACTGGCGCGCGTCGCGGCCGCAAGTGCTGCCGTTTTCAGCGAGCGCGGTGGCCCGGGCGACCGTGCAGACGCTACAGATCTTGCCCGCAACTAACAAATAATCAACAAATGCCCTCGGCGGAGGCTCGCGAATTTATGGCGGCTAACAATAAGCTGAATCAATTAACCGACACTGATGTGGAAGCCGAGCTGGTGCAAATTGAAATCATCCGCGGCACGCCTATTTGGAAGAAGTTTGCCCAAATCACTGCGCTCAACAACACTTGCCGATTGCTGGCTCTCGCGGACATTCGTCGCCGAAACCCAGCTGCGAGTGAAGTCCAACTCCGGCGCCTGCTTGCCGCGCGATTGCTGCCGCCACGCCTGTTTGAGGAAGCATACGGCAAAGAGTGACTCGCCGATGCGGCAGGCCGATGAAAGCGATGGATAATCCCTACGACATTTTGCTGAGAATTTCGCGAGTGTTCGAGCAACTCCCGGCGGATTATGTTGTCGTGGGCTCGTTCGCCTCTTCGTTGCGCGGAATGGTGCGCGCGACGAACGATGTGGACATGGTAGTAGATCTCAAGGTCGACCAAATATTTCCGCTCGTCAATCAAGTCGCTCATGATTTCTATGTCAGCGAATTGAGCGTGCGGCGTGCCATCTCGCTTGGGCGCTCATTTAACTTGATTCACTTTGATTCGGCTTTCAAGGTCGACGTCTTCATTCCGCCCCCCGGCGGCTTTGGGTGGCAGCAACTGGCCAGACGCTGTCCGGAACAGCTCTCGCCCGATCGACCCGACAGGATTTACGTCGCGACCGCGGAAGACATTGTGTTGGCGAAGCTTGATTGGTACAGGCGAGGCGGCCAAGTCTCCACGCAACAGTGGGCGGACATCCTCGGGGTGATGAGGATCAGCGGCCCCCTTGATGCGGACTATTTACATGAACAGGCTGCACAACTCGGACTGGCGCCGCTCCTCGAACGAGTGTTGATCGAAGCCGACAAGCCGTAGGAAGCCGCACCTTTTAACTTCAATAACAGCTCCCCGCTTTGTTTTTCCCTTGCCCCGAGCGTCAGGTAATTGTTAGTTTAACGCACCGTTTTTATCCATTCGCGTGCCGAAAGGGTTTAAGAGATTAATGTCCAGAGACTCGAACAATGAAACGACCACTTCCGCTCACACAACTCCGGCTCGTTCTTGGCTGAAGCCCTCGCTTAATTGGCTGCTGATTTTTGTGCCCATCGCGATTCTGCTGCGCTTTGTGCCGAGCTTTAACAATCCGACGGCGCTTTTCATCGTCGCGTGCGTGGCGATCATCCCTCTGGCCGGATGGATGGGGCGCGCCACAGAGCATTTGGCTGAGCACCTCGGCCAGGGCATCGGCGGATTGTTGAACGCCACCTTTGGCAACGCGGCCGAATTAATTATCGCGCTCTTCGCTCTCTCCAGAGGTCTCGAAGGCGTGGTCAAGGCGTCAATCACCGGATCGATTATCGGCAACATTTTGCTCGTTTTGGGACTTTCGTTTTTAGGCGGCGGCATCAAATACCGCGAGCAAAAGTTTAATCGCACGGCCGCCAGTATTTCCGCCACGGCGCTCACATTAGCGGCCATCGCCCTTGTGATCCCGACGATTTTTCACCAAGTGGCGGCGCAAGTGCCGATTGAGCAGGGCGGCTGGACGCCGGCCAGAGAGCAGCAGCTTTCGCTCGCCATCGCCATTGTGCTCATCGTCACCTACGCGTTGACGCTGCTCTTTTCACTCGTCACTCACAGAGAGCTTTTCGTCGGCGCTCAAGAGCAGGGCGTCGCGGGCGCGGTCGGCGAAGAGCGCACGGCCGCCGAAGAACATGGCGAACACTGGTCAGTCGGCAAATCAGTTGGCGTTCTGGTTGTGGCCACAAGCTTTGTCGCTTTGATCTCGGAATTTCTGGTCGGCGCCGTCGAGCAGGCGCGCGAAAGCCTCGGCTTAACGGAAGTGTTCGTCGGCGTGATTGTGGTGGCCATCATCGGCAACGCCGCCGAGCACTCGTCCGCGGTGCTGATGGCGCTACGCAACAAAATGGATCTGAGCATCGGGATCGCCGTCGGCTCCAGCCTCCAGATCGCGCTGTTTGTGGCGCCGGTGCTGATCTTCGCGTCATATCTTTTCGGGCGCCCGATGAATTTCGAGTTCACCGTTCCGGAAGTGATCGCGGTGGTCGCCTCGATCATCATCGTCGAGCAAATCAGCAGCGACGGCGAAAGCAATTGGGTCGAAGGCGCACAACTGCTTTCCGTCTACGCGATTCTCGCGATTCTTTTTTACTTTCTGCCGGACGTGCACAGCGGCGCCGCCGCTGCAATCGACGCCGCCACCGGAGCGCCGGCTCATCCATAAGAACTGAATTAACACACAAGCGAATTTCGCAATTCTTATTCGTTCGCTCCAAGCCTCTGGGTAAGGACTGACGCGATGCAGATCACCGATCCGCTCTACCTGACCAGCCGTCGCGAATGGCGCAAGTGGTTGCGCCAAAATCACGCGCGCCGCGCGGAGGTGTGGCTACTGTCTTACCGTCAGGACTCGGGCAAGTCGCGCATCGCGTACAACGACGCGGTGGAAGAGGCGCTTTGCTTCGGATGGATTGACGGCATCGCCAAAAAGCTTGACGCGGAGAGTTCCGCGCAACGGTTCACGCCTCGCAGATCAAAGAGCAATTGGTCGGAGTTGAACAAGGAACGCGCAAGGCGATTGATTGCCAGCGGCCAAATGACCGCCGCCGGTTTGGCGGCCCTCGGCGACGCTTTGGAAACCGGTTTTGAAGTTCCCGCCGACATCATCGCCGCGCTCAAAGCTGATCGGCAAACGTGGCGTAATTTCCAGACATTCCCCGACAATTACCAGCGCATACGCATCGGCTACATAGAGGAAGTCGGAAACGTCCCGCCGACTTTAACAAGCGGCTCTCGTACTTTCTGAAGATGACGGCGCAAAACAAAAAGTTCGGAACCATACAGTAATCTATAAAAACCTGAAGGAGCTGCTAGATGAAACGTCTCTTATGTCTGTCCCTGATTTTATGCGCCTGCTCATGCATCGCTTCCGCGCCTGTCCTCGCGACGCAAAGCGACAAGCTGCGCATCATCTGCTTTGGCGCTCACCCGGATGACGCCGAGCTGAAAGCCGGCGGCGTCGCGGCGATGTGGGCCGCCAAAGGTCACGCCGTGAAGTTGGTCTCCGTCACCAACGGCGACATAGGCCACTGGAGGGAGGCGGGCGGCCCGCTGGCCCGGCGGCGCAAAGTCGAAGTAGAGCGCGCCGCGAAAATCTTCGGCACCACAGTTGAGGTGCTCGATAATCATGACGGCGAACTGTTGCCGACCTTAGAGAATCGCAAAACAATTACGCGCCTGATT
>JBBJMB010000195.1:0-7471 GCA_037719755.1 Pyrinomonadaceae bacterium | reverse complement strand
CAGCACGTTGACGGCAAGTTTAACGAGGCGCTGCATTACGCTCTTTTCCCCGGAGGCAAGCGTTTGCGACCTGTCCTGACGCTGCTCGGGGGAGAAATCGTCGGCGGCTCCGGCAAGGCGCTGATGACGGCCGCCTCGGCCGTCGAGTTCGTTCACACCAGTTCTTTGATTTTTGACGATTTGCCCTGCATGGATGATGCGCGCGAGCGGCGCGGCCAAACGCCCTTGCATGCGCGTTACGGCGAAGGACTTTCGGTGCTGGTCGCCCTCGCTTTGATGAACGCTTCTTACGGATTGGTGTTCGAGACTGTTCCGCTTAACCGGGAGCGCGCGATTCGCGCGCACAGCGAACTCGTCGATTGCATCGGCGCCACGGGCATGGTCGCCGGTCAAGCCATTGACTTGTCCGCCGCACGAAAAGGGCGTGACGCGACAATCAAGTGCGCTGATGAGACGATGCGCAATTTAAAAACCTCGGCCTTGATTCGCTTCGCGCTTCGTTTTGGCGCGATCCTTTCGGGCGCAGGCGAGCAGCAACTGAGGGCCCTCTCGCTGTTTGCTGATCTGCTCGGCGATGCTTATCAAATTAGCGACGACGTGATTGACTTGGAAGAAGACGCCATCGTCTTTCATGGTCCGCGCGCGGCCAACTTGGCGGTGGAACTCGGAGCCGAAAGCGCTCAACGAAGAGTCGCCAAGCTGATCACGCGAGCGAAAAGCGTTTTGATTGACGAGTTCGGCGTTGGCCGAGAAACACTGATGCTTAATCAGCTCGCCGATTATGTTGTCGAGCGCAAAGTCTGAGGATTTCCATGAAAGCGCACACGCTTTCCGCTGCTGCTTATCATTCCGCATCTTCTCCTTTAGAATTGGCAAAAGCTTACCGCTTTTGCCAGCAAACAACCCGCCGCCACGCGAAAAGCTTTTACTTGAGCGCACAATTTCTTCCGCGTGCCAAACGCCAAGCGATTTATGCGATCTACGCTCTGTGCCGTCATGTAGACGATGCCGTGGATCAGGCCGGCACCCAAAGCGCAGATGACGCTCGCGCGGCCGTAGAGCGTTGGAGCCGCGAGCTGGACAAAGTTTACCGGGGCGGGCAGCAAAAGGAGATGCCCGCCGACCCCGTTTTGATCGCTTGGGGCGACATGCTTGGGCGCTACGCCATCCGGCAAGAACTGCCGCTCGAGTTGATGCGCGGCGTGCTAATGGACACACACATCAATCGCTATGAGACGTGGGATGATTTGAGCTTGTATTGCTACCGCGTCGCCTCTGTGGTTGGGCTGATGTCCTCGGAGGTCTTCGGTTACCAAGAACCGCAGACGCTTAAATACGCCGAGGCGCTCGGCCTGGCGATGCAGTTGACCAATATTTATGTGACTCGGTGAAGACGCGCAATGAAACGCATTTATCTTCCAAGATTAAGCTTTCGGCTACGCCGAAGCGGATCTGATGCGCGGAGTGGCCGCGACCACCCTTGGCCCTGATGAAATTTGAAATCAATCGCGCCCGGTTGCCGTACGCCGAAGCCGAAAAAGGCATTTCGCTGCTGGAGCCTGACGTACGTTTTACGGTGCTGCTCGCGGCCGGCTCACGCCGCTATCCTCAACCAGATAGAGCATCAGGGCTACCAGTTTACCAAAAGCGCGCCCACCTCACCAGCGCAAAACTGCGCCGCCTGCCATCAATCTGGCATGAAGCGAAAGGCTATAAGATTAGGCGGAACCTATACTTACACCCTCTCGTTTTTCACCAGCTGGCATCTCCAGCGTTTAAGTGAGACTTACCTAAACGCTGGAGATGCGCAAAGAGCAAGACGCAAAGGGCCGCAGAGAGGGAACGGGAACTCATCTCGTGACTGAGGAAGGGTTAATCGGAAAGTCGGCGAAGCGACGGCCGGCGCCGGTCTGCGGGCGCCGCAAAGCTGGCGAAATATTGTCGGAGTTAGGTTTAAACACACCGCTAAAAAGTGCTCTTCAGTGATATTTCACGCAATTGTTTATTGACACTAAACCTGGATTCGTGTAAAAAGAGCCAGTCAATGAAGCTGCACTAAGCTCATGACGCCTGCTTTATTTGGGAATTCTATAACGGGCGCAATGAAATATCTGCAGGCGGGTGTCGCGAGAAAACATAAAACATCCGTTTGATCGCAAGTCGCTCCTAACTGATTTGCGGCGCGCTCTTAAAAATGTTTGACTTTACGGGAGGAGATTTGATGTTTAGTAAAAACTGGAGCCGTACGCCTGTTGCGCTCATGCTTGCGGCGGCCGTTTTGAGCGCGCACTCGATGTTTGCGCTAGCAGCGCTCGCGCAGGAGACCAGGCCCTCAGCTGAAATCACGGTGAATGGCAAGGGCAAAGTTAACGGCGTGTCTGTCATTTCAGGCGGCACAGTGTTTTCCGGAGACACTGTGGAAGTTGAACCCAACTCAACCGTGACCATTTCCGGCAAATTCGGCCGCGTCGAGCTGCTCTCAAGCGCGATGTTTGAAAAAGCCACTTTTAGCGACAGCGCCTTGTCCGGCACGCTCGCGGCCGGCCGCGCCCGCGTTTCCGCTCCGCAAGGCGTCGCCGTCAGCGTAATGACCAAAGACGGCTCGGCCGTCGCCGACAGCGCTCAGGCATCGGCCTTTAGCATTGATGTCGAGTGCGGTAATACCATTGTGGCTACGCAAGCCGGCAAAGTCGAGTTGCGTAGCGGAACCGAGGCCAAGCAGATCGCCGCCGGAAGCCAAGACACGGCCGGCCAAGCTGCTCCGGGTACTCGCTGCGCACGCCTTTCAACGGTGGGCACAGGTCTGCGAGCAATTAGCGGCGGCGCGCTGGCGGCGATTTTGGCTGCCGCCGGTGGTGCCATTGCGGCCGGAATCATCGCCGCGACCAGCGACAACAACGACCTCAACTTTGGCGGCAACGTTACGGTCGTTAGTCCGGTTCAGTAGAGAATTGGTCGGCTTGAGGGCAAGGCGGCTCAACGTTCGCGCCGTGCGGGCTCGTTTTATGGCGCAAGGTTAAATCCAGTTGTTAATTTCAGCGGGTCACGTACGTCATCAAAAACGGCGTGACCCGCATATTTTTGCGTTTCGTGCCTTTATTTGCCTGGAAGTAAAAGTCAATGCATATCGCTGTAATTGGAACCGGATACGTTGGTTTGGTGACGGGAGCTTGCTTCGCTGAGTTTGGAGTCAACGTGACATGCGTTGATGTTGACGCGGAAAAGATCAAGCGATTGTCCGAGGGGCAAATACCTATTTATGAGCCCGGACTGGACCAAATCGTCGCGAAGAACACCAGCGCCGGCCGCTTAAATTTCACCACCCATCTGCCTTCGGCCGTCGAGCAGTCGCTGGTCATCTTTCTCGCCGTAGGCACTCCCCCGAAAGAAGACGGCTCCGCTGATTTACGGTTTGTGGAGGAAGTTTCTCGCTCGGTTGCGCAACACATGAACGGCTATAAAGTGGTGGTCACAAAATCTACGGTTCCCGTGGGTACGGGAGAGCACATCCGCCGTTTGATTACCGAAAGCCAGAAAAAGAAAACGCCGTTTGGCGTGGTCTCCAATCCGGAATTTTTACGCGAGGGCGCGGCCATCGACGATTTTATGCGTCCGGACCGCGTCGTCATCGGCAGCCGAGACGAAGAGGCGGTCGCGATTATGAAAGATCTTTATCGCCCGCTTTACTTGAACGAAACACCTTTTGTGATTACCTCACTTGAAGCTGCGGAATTAACCAAATACGCGGCCAACGCG
The DNA here is from genome assembly GCA_037719755.1 of Pyrinomonadaceae bacterium. Classification (GTDB taxonomy): domain Bacteria; phylum Acidobacteriota; class Blastocatellia; order Pyrinomonadales; family Pyrinomonadaceae; genus JBBJMB01. The sequence continues at coordinate 3,715 of JBBJMB010000195.1, read as the reverse complement.
TTTCTCGCGACAAAAATTTCCTTTATCAACGAGATCGCCAACATGTGCGATCGCATCGGTTGCGATGTGCACGATGTGGCGCGAGGCATCGGCATGGACGGCCGCATCGAGGAAATTCTTTTCTTGGCCCCGGCTTCGGCGGATCGTGTTTTCCGAAAGACACGCGCGCGCTCGTCTCCGTGGCCAGACAGTACAAATGCGATTCACTGATCGTTGACGCTGTGGTCGAAGTGAATGAAAGACAGCGCGCGGCGATGATTCCGAAGATCGAGAATTTGGTGGGCGGTCTCCAGGGCAAAACTATCGCCGTGCTCGGGCTATCGTTTAAGCCTGAAACTGACGATATGCGTGAGGCGCCGTCGGTGGATATCATCAAGGGGCTGATGGGGCGGGGCGCAATCGTCAAAGCCTTTGACCCGGTGGCGATCAAAGAGGCGGCGAAGCTGCTTTCGGGTGTGGAGTTTGCGGAGAATGAGTACGATGCGGTGACCGGGGCCGACGCGCTCATTTTTATGACCGAGTGGAATCAATTCCGCGCCCTGAACATGTCGCGCGTGCGCGAGTTAATGCGCGAACCGCGCATCGCCGATTTGCGAAATATCTACGAGCCGGAAGCGATGCGCGAACTGGGCTTTCATTACGTAGGGGTGGGAAGGTAGCGCAACTTCGACCGAGCGTTCATTTCAAGATGGTGGCAGAGTCGGGGGTGACCGTCCGCGGCTCATCTCCTGGCCTTCGAGCCACCACCCATTTCAAAACTAAATTATTGCAAGGCGCTTAATTACTGTATGACTCTCTCTGGTGTGGTTCTGGTAACAGGCGGCGCGGGCTTCATTGGCTCGCACATCACCGCACGCCTTTTGTCGCGGGGCGCGCGCGTGCGTGTGCTTGATGATCTTTCCACCGGGCATCGCGAGAACTTGGAAGAGATCAATCATCGCGACCTGGATTTCGTGGCCGAAAGCGTCACCAACGCGCCCGCCTTGAAACGGGCGCTCGACGGCGTGGAACTCATTTATCACGAGGCCGCCATCCCTTCTGTGCCGAGGTCAGTGGCTAATCCGCTGGGACGCACATGCCTGCGTGAACGGCACTTTCACGGTGCTCGACGCTGCGCGACAGCCGCGTGCGGCGCTTGGTGTACGCCGCTTCCGTTCGGCTTATGGCGATCAGCCGATGCTTCGAAACGATGGCTGACCGTTGTGCCCTACGCGGTGGCGAAACTGGTGGGCGAATACTACTGTCAAGTTTTCACCAGATCTTACGGCCTGGAGACGGTCGCGCTGCGCTACTTCAACGTTTTCGGACCGCGCCAGGATCCGAGCTCGCAGTATTCCGGAGTCATCTCCAGGTTTATCTCCTCGCTGATGCGCGGCGAGCGTCCCGTCATCTTCGGCGACGGCGAGCAATCGCGCGATTTCACTTACATCGATAACGTCGTTGAAGCGAACATGCTCGCCGCCGAGACCACGAGCGGAGTCGGCCAGGTTATGAACGTCGCCAACGGCCAGCGCATCACGCTCAATTGCTTGCTCGACACGCTCAAAGAAATCACCTCCCGCATGGAAGTACAGGCCGAATACAAAGAGAACCGCCCCGGCGACGTGCGCCACAGTCTCGCCGACATCACGCGCGCTCAGGAAATGCTCGGCTATCAGCCCAAAATTGAGCTCACGGAAGGCTTGCGGCGCACGCTCGATTGGTGGAAGCAGAGCCGCTTCGCCAAAGACTAGGGAAGCGGCAAACATTCAATCTCGCCCCATCATCAATCGCGGTTTCAGCCCTCAACTAATTTTCGTAAGTGTTCAGTGTAAGGCTCTTCGCCACGCCGCGGTCGGTAATAATGGCGGCGATCAGGTCGTGCGGAGTGACATCAAAAGTGGACAGAACGGCGACGCCGTCGGGCGCAAGTTGTGCTCCGCGCAAAGTGTTACTTCTTCGGAGCCGCTCCTCATGGGTATCTCATCGCCCGATGAGATTTTGAGGTCGATGGTTAGATGGGGGCCGCGACGTAGAACGGAATGTCGTGCCTTTGTGAGCACCGCGACCATGGCGTCCGATTTTATTAGCCGTGTCGCCGTTGGCGACGTGCAGTCCGCCCCACCACCACGGCGTCCACGTTCCGCGTTTCATCACGTGTCCGGCCATGTTGTCCGTGATTATCGTCACGGAATTTCATCCTGACTTAACTCCCACGCGGTTACGAGAGCCGGCAGGCGGCCTGTTTCGTCGGCGATGACGGCGATGCGTTTGCCCATCGCGCGCGCCGCGAATGACCCCGAGCGCTGTTCGTAATCTCCCGCGGTGGCGAGCGCGCCGGCGTTGCAGTGCGTGAGCACAGTGCCTTGTTGCGGCAAAAGTTCGCCGCCGAAGCGTCCGAGCGCGCGGTTTGACTCTATGTCTTCGTGAAAATGGCAGAGCTTCAGCGACCAAGCGCTCTTTATCTCTTTAACTTCACTTGTCTCGGCGCTCGCGCGTTGAAAGCATTGACGCATGCGTTCGATGGCCCAAAAAGATTAACGGCCGTCGGCCGGGTTTGGCTCATCACGTGGCACATGTAATCGAAGTCGTAAGCGAGATCGGCCACCGCGGTGCCCACGGATTGCTTCGCGCCGAGCGCCAGGCCCATCGCGGCCGAAACGCCGATCGCCGGAGCGCCGCGCACAATCATCAATCTAATGGCGTCCGCGACTTCTTCGTAGGAGCGCAGCATCACGTACTTTTCTTCGGTCGGGAGCAGCCTTTGATCAATCATGCGCACTCCCTCAGGCGTCCATTCGACGGTTTTAATCATGCGGCTCGCGATCTCCTTATAAATTTGCCTGGAAAAATGCGCTGGGACATTAGGTTTTTGTCATGGCGGGGTCCGTACGAGCGCACATCATACAGAAACGATGCGTTGCAGACAAATGCACGAAGAGCGTCGAATGGGGTGTAATTAAAAGTGCGACTCCATGATACGGAAAATCAGGATATCGTATATAAGGATGCGAATCAGTAGTTGAAATTTATGTTTGTTGAAAACAAGAGACTTACGGGCACAACTTTTCGAGATCAAGCAAATTCACGTCTGCAAGTCGTTGATTTAGCAAGCCCGTTTTCAACTACTGATTCACATAAGGATTATGGATTTCGTCCGACGATCAACATCATACTTGGCTTGCACCCAAGCGACAGCTACGAAGAAGGCAAAGAACTAATCGCGCGGGCGATAGTCCCAACGCTTCGCCAGATAAATGGAGACGCCGCACTGTTTTACAATGGCGAGATGCCCATACTGCAAAGGTGTTACGGTCATCTAACAATCAAAGAAGGATGGGGTGATTGGCACATGTCGTACCTAGATGCCGCCGACCTATTGTATCAGCAGCGTGAGACGGTTACGTCTGCTGCATGAACAGAAATTGTAGATGAGAAATGAAGGCGGGTGTGAACAAACCCAGAAGGGTTATTTCGATAGGTCAATTTTCCAAACCGAGAATTGCTGCCCAACTTGCAAAGTCAAACTTAATTAAGAGGCGGCGAATCAGAGAGATGAGTTAAACCTAATGTGTGACTCTTTTTCAGAGGTGATCCATTGAAGAGCCGCACCGGTAGAATAGTTGATGACTAAATCAAACTCTTCACCGGAGGTCTTCAATGGATCGCGATACTTTTATCATTAATGTGAATCAGTAGTTGAAAACGGGCTTGCTAAATCAACGACTTGCAGACG
>JBBJMB010000194.1:0-7477 GCA_037719755.1 Pyrinomonadaceae bacterium | reverse complement strand
GGCGGGCAAGCGGAAGTTAAAGGCGTGGCCGGGACGTGGAAGGATTTGACCGATAACGTCAACTTTATGGCTGGCAATCTCACCGGGCAGGTGCGCAACATCGCCGAAGTGACGACGGCGGTGGCGAACGGCGATTTGTCGAAGAAAATCACCGCCGACGTCAAGGGCGAATTGTTAGAGCTGAAAAACACCATCAACGTGATGGTCGATCAGTTAAACGCCTTTGCCTCTGAGGTCACGCGGGTGGCGCGCGATGTGGGCACCGAAGGCAAGCTCGGCGGGCAAGCGGAAGTCAAAGGCGTGGCCGGGACGTGGAAGGATTTGACCGACAACGTCAACTTTATGGCCGGCAATTTGACGAGCCAGGTGCGCGGCATCGCGACCGTTGTGACGGCGGTCGCGAACGGCGACCTTAACCGCAAGTTGATGGTCGAAGCGAAAGGCGAGGTGGCCGAGCTGGCCGACACGATCAACAGCATGACCGACACGCTCGCCATCTTCGCCGATCAGGTGACGACTGTGGCGCGCGAAGTCGGCGTCGAAGGCAAGCTCGGCGGGCAAGCGCATGTGCCCGGCGCGTCGGGCACGTGGCGCCACCTGACGGACAACGTCAATGGCTTGGCGGCTAATTTGACGACGCAGGTGCGCGCCATCGCCGAAGTCTCGACGGCGGTGACGAAAGGCGATTTGTCGCGCTCAATCGCCGTCGAAACGCAGGGCGAGCTGACCGCGCTCAAAGACAACCTGAACGAAATGATCCTCAATCTGCGCGACACGACGCAGAAAAATACCGAGCAGGATTGGTTAAAAACCAATCTCGCGCGCTTCACCAGAATGCTTCAGGGCCAGCGCGATATGACGGCCGTCGCGCACATGGTGCTCTCGGACTTGGCCCCGTTGATCGATGCTCAGCACGGCGTGCTGTACGTCAACCAATCTCACAACGGCCAGCCGTTGATGCGGCTCCTGGCAGCTACGCCTACACGGAGCGCAAGAATTTGGCCAACGAGTTTAGGCCCGGCGAAGGACTGGTCGGCCAATGCGTGCTCGAAAAAAAAACGCATCATGCTGACCAACGTTCCCGGCGGCTATGTGCGGGTCGTCTCCGGCCTCGGCGAAGCGCCGCCGCTCAACATCATCGTGCTGCCTGTGCTTTTTGAAGAGCAGGTCAAGGCCGTGATTGAGCTCGCCTCGTTTAGCCGCTTCAGCGATATTCACCTGACCTTTCTCGATCAGCTCACGGAAAGCATAGGCATTGTGCTGAACACGATTGCCGCCAATCAACGCACGGAAGACTTGCTGCAGCAATCGCAATCGCTGACCGCCGAGCTGCAAATGCAGCAAGACGAACTGCGCACCACCAATGACCGGCTCGAACAGCAAGCTGAAACGCTGCGCGAATCCGAAGAATTACTGAAGAGCCAGCAGGAGGAGCTGCAGCAAACCAACGAGGAATTGCTAGAGAAAGCGACCCTTTTGGCGAAGCAAAAAGCCGAGGTCGAGACAAAGAACGCCGAGGTCGAGGAAGCGCGGTGGGCGATGGAGGAAAAGGCCGAGCAACTCGCGCTCACCTCGAAATACAAATCCGAGTTTCTCGCCAACATGTCGCATGAATTGCGCACGCCTTTAAACAGCATGCTCATTTTATCGCGGCAGTTGTCGGAAAACGTTGACACCAACCTCACGCCGAAGCAGGTGCAATTTGCCGAAACCATTCACTCTTCGGGCGCCGATTTGCTTTCGCTGATCAACGACATCCTGGATCTCTCGAAGATCGAATCGGGCATGATGGCGATTGACGTGAGCGACGTTTACTTCGGAGAAATCACGGATCGACTTGACCGCAGCTTTCACCAAGTCGCGCAGGACAAGGAACTTAAATTTGTTTTCGAACGCGCGAAGGATTTGCCCGCCTCTATGCGCACTGACGAAAAGCGGCTGCAGCAGGTGCTTAAGAATCTGCTTTCCAACGCTTTTAAGTTTACGGAAAAAGGCAGCATCACGCTCAAGATCGAGTTGGCCGCGCAAAGCGTGCGCTTCACTCAAGAGGCGCTGATCCGCGCCGACCACGTGGTCGCTTTTTCCGTGGTCGACACCGGCATCGGCATCGCTCCGGAAAAGCAGAAAATCATCTTTGAAGCATTTCAGCAGGCCGACGGCTCGACCAGCCGCAAGTACGGCGGCACGGGCCTGGGCCTCTCGATCAGCCGCGAGATCGCACGTTTGCTGGGCGGCGAGTTGCGCGTGAAAAGTAAAATCGGCGAAGGCAGCACGTTTACCATTTACCTGCCGCTCACGTATGCCGCCGCCGCCGCCACCACCACCACTACTACTATGCCGTGGCAGAGCGGCGCCTTCCGCGAAAACCCGGATGCGGCGCCAAGAGCCAGATCACAAGGCAACGGGGAACCGGATTCGTTCGCCGCTCCGAAGGCGGTGATCATAGACGATGCGCAGGGCGTCGAAATTATTGACGACCGCGACTCAATCGTCGCCGGCGACCGCGTGCTGCTGGTCATCGAAGACGACGTGAATTTCGCCAACATTCTGCTTGACCTTGCGCGCGAAAAAGATTTCAAAGGATTGGTCGCCACCCGCGGCGATCAAGCTTTAGCTTACGCGCGCAAATACAAGCCCGACGCCATCACCCTCGACATCAAGCTGCCCGACCGCGACGGGTGGACGGTGTTGGACCGGCTGAAGCACGACCCGGCGACCAGCCACATTCCGGTGCATATCATCTCCGGCGAAGAGCAGCGGCAACGCGCGCTGCATCAGGGAGCGATCACGCATCTGCAAAAGCCTGTGGCGAGGGAAGACTTGGCCGGAGCGTTCGACAAAATTACCGACTTTATTCAGCGCGGCATGAAGCGCTTGCTGGTGGTTGAAGACGACGACGTGCAGCGGATGAGCATCGTCGAATTGATCGGAGACGGCGACGTGCAAACGGTGGCGGTCGCCACCGGCCGCGAAGCGCTCGACGCGCTCGGCGGCGAACAGTTTGACTGCATGGTGCTTGATCTGCGATTGCCCGACATGAGCGGTTTCGAGTTGATCGGAAAAATTCAGCGCGATCTCGGCCTGGTTGATCTTCCGATTATCGTGTACACCGGCAAAGAATTGACCGCCAAAGAGGAAACGCAGCTCAAAAAAGTGGCCGACGCGATCATCGTCAAAGAGGTCAGCTCGCCCGAGCGGTTGCTCGCCGAAACGGCGCTTTTTCTGCACCGCGTGGAAGCGAACTTGCCGGAGCCGAAGCGGCGCATCTTAGAGCAGTTTCACCGCCGCGACCCGGTGCTCACCAGCCGCAAGGTGCTCGTGGTGGACGACGATGTGCGCAACATTTTCGCGTTAACCAGCGCGCTTGAGGCGCACAACATGCAGGTGGTGCACGCCGAAAACGGCCGCGACGGCCTGGAAGCGCTCAAGGAAACGCCGGACGTGGAGGCCGTGCTGATGGACATCATGATGCCGGGCATGGACGGTTACGAAGCCATCCAGGAGATACGAAAAATCAAGAAATATCAATCTTTGCCGATTATCGCCCTCACCGCCAAAGCGATGAAAGCCGACCGCGACAAATGCATCGAGGCCGGCGCCTCCGATTACATCTCGAAGCCGCTCGACATAGACCAATTGCTTTCCCTGTTGAGAGTCTGGCTTTATCGTTCGAGCGAAGGGAAGTAACCTAAGAGTGACAAGTGACAAGTGACAAGTGACAAGAAAGAGCAGAGGGGTTTTTCTTGTCACTTGTCACTTGTCACTTGTCACTCTCCGCAGTCACTTGTCACTCGAAAGAATGGGCAGCGCTGACGATCATCAGGCGGAGCTGGAGAATGTCGAGATCTGGTTGTTGCTGGAGGGAGTTTACCGCCATTACGGAGTAGACTTTCGCGATTACTCTCCGGCATCGCTGAAGCGGCGCGTGCGCGAGTGTGTGCAGCGCGAGGGGGTGGCGACCATCTCCGGTTTGCAGGAAAAGGTGCTTCATGATCCGGGCTGTATGGAAAGGCTGCTCTACGGCATTTCGATTAACGTCACCTCGATGTTTCGCGACCCGAGCTTTTACCTGGCGTTTCGGGCGATGGTGGTGCCGATGCTGCGCACTTACCCCTCACTGAGAATCTGGCTGGCCGGTTGCTCCACGGGCGAAGAAGTTTACTCGATGGCGATTCTGCTGCAAGAAGAGGGGCTCTCTCAGCGCTGCCGGATTTATGCGACGGATATTAGCGGCGACGTGCTGCGCAAAGCCGCCGACGGCATCTACCCGCTCGACGCGATGCGTGAGTACACCCTTAATTATCAGCAGGCCGGCGGCAAGCGGCAGTTTTCGGATTATTATACGGCGCAGTACGATAGCGTGATGTTTCATCCGTCGTTAAAGACGAACGTCGTCTTCGCGTTACATAATTTGGTCACCGACGGCTCATTCAATGAATTTCAAGTTATCTTTTGCCGCAACGTCATGATTTACTTTAATAAAGAACTTCAAACGCGCGTCCACAATTTGATTTACGAGAGCCTGGGCTCGCTCGGCGTTTTGGGCATCGGCAATAAAGAGTCGCTCAGGTACACCGCGCGGGAACGGTATTATGAAGAGCTCGACGTACGCGACCGGCTTTACCGAAAAGTCAGGTAGCGCGCCGGCGGAAATCGTCGTCATCGGCGCTTCCGCCGGGGGACTCGCAGCGTTCGAGCAACTGCTGCCCGCGCTGCCGGAAACCATGTGTCCGCCGGTGGTGATTGTGCAACACAGAGGCAGCGAAACGCGGATCGGACTGATGCATTACCTTCAGCGGCTAAGCCGGTTGCCGGTGCGCGAGCCCGAGGACAAACAGGTGATTGAGCCCGGCCAAGTTTACCTCGCGCCTTCCGGTTATCATTTGCTGGTGGAGCGGGGCAGCTTTGCCCTCTCGATGAGCGCTCCGGTCTGCTCGGCCCGGCCTTCGATTGATGTTTTGTTTGAGACCGCGGCCGACAGTTACAGGGAGCGCGTCGTCGGGATGATTCTCACCGGCTCCGGCCGCGACGGCGCGGCCGGGCTGGCCAAAATAAAGCGGTGCCGAGGCTTCACCGTTGTGCAAGAACCAACCACTGCGGAAGCCCGTTTTATGCCGGAAGCCGCTTTGGCGCTCACGCCCAACGTGGATCGAATTTTAACTCTTCCGCAGATCTGCGCATTCTTAAATGAAGTTTGTACCCCAAGTATGTGAAAGCGATATGCCAGGCGCGCCGCAGCAAATTAACATCTTGATGGTCGACGACAACCCGACCAATCTGCTCGCGCTGGAAACTGTGCTGCAGGCGCCGGACAGAAATCTGGTGCGGGCCTCATCCGGCGACGAGGCGCTGCGTTATCTGCTGGAGGGCGACGTGGCGGTGATCTTGCTCGACGTTTTTATGCCCGGCATCGACGGCCTGGAGACGGCGGCGCTCATCAGAGGGCGCGACAAGTCGCGCGACATTCCGATTATTTTCGTGACGGCCGACATCTCGGGCGGCGCTTACGCCTCGAAGGGCTACTCGCTGGGCGCCGTCGATTACATTCTCAAGCCAATCGATCCGGACATCCTCAGATCTAAAGTGGCTGTCTTCGTTGAGCTCTACAAAAAGACCGAAGAGATCAAACGACAGACGGTGCTGCTGCACGAAAAGAACATCGAGCTGGAGAACGCCAATTTGCAGCGCCTCTCGATGTTGATCGAGCTCGGGCAGCAACTGGCGGCCGAGCGCGAGCCGATCAGTGTGCTCGAAAAGTTTTGCCACGCGGCGCGCCACATCGTGGGCGCGAGCTATTCCGTCGCCGGCATGTCGGATCGCGACGGACAAGCTTTAAGACACTTGCTCATCAGTCCCGTCGAAACCAAAGCGAATCTTTTCAACGAAACCCTGGACGCCGGGCGCGGCATACTGCGAAAGCTGCTGCGTGAGGGCCAGCCGTTGCGCCTGCCTGACCTCGGCACCTTGGGCGATCCGGCGCACCCGTTGGCCGAACTGCCGTTTCTCGGCGCCCCCATTATCACTTCGGGCGAGTCCATCGGTTGGCTTTACTTGATCGGCAAAGAAGATGCCGACGAATTTAGCGAAGCCGACGAGCGTCTCGCCGTCACGCTCACGTCGCAAGCGGCGGTGGCTTACGAAAACGCGCGGCTGTACACGGAAGCGAAAATCAATGCCGCCGAGCTGGCGCAGGAAATCGCGGAAAGAAAGCAAGCCGAGGAAGAGCGCGCGCTGCTGCTGGTTCGCGAGCAGGCGGCGCGGGCTGAAGCCGAAAAGGCGAATCGCACCAAGGATGAATTTCTCGCCACGCTTTCCCATGAATTGCGCACGCCGCTGACTTCAATTCTCGGATGGACCAGGCTGCTGCGCCAGGGAAACTTTGACGAGGTCGCCATCAACCGGGCCCTCGAAACAATTGAGCGAAACGCGAAATCGCAGTCGCAGTTAATTGACGATCTGCTCGACGTGTCGCGCATTATCACGGGCAAGCTGCGCTTGGACGTGCAGGCCATCAACGTGGTCGGCGTGATCGAGGCCGCGGTGGAGTCTGTGCGCCCGGCCGCACAAGCTAAATCCATCGAGCTCGTGACGGAGCTGGACGAGACGCTCGGGTACACGACTGGCGATTCCAATCGATTGCAGCAGATCTTTTGGAATCTCTTTTCCAACGCCGTGAAATTCACTCCGGAACGCGGCCGCGTAGAAGTGCAATTGGAAAAGCGATCCGGCCAACTTGAGATTGCGGTGCGCGACACCGGGCAGGGCATCAGCAGTGATTTTTTGCCGTTCATCTTCGACAGGTTTCGCCAGGCTGACGGCTCGACGACGCGCATTCACGGCGGGCTCGGCCTCGGGCTCGCCATTGTGCGCCACTTAGTAGAGCTGCACGGCGGAACGATTCGGGCGGCAAGCGACGGCCCCGGCAGCGGATCGGTCTTCACTGTGGCGCTGCCGCTCGCCGAAACCACCAAAGGCGCGGTCGCCGAAGCGCTCACAAATTTGTCGATGGCTGACAGCGGCCTGCTGTTGCCGGAAGCGAACTGGGCGTTGCTCGGCGGCATGAAGATCTTTGTGGTGGACGATGAGGAGGACACGCGCGATTTGATCGCTGCGGTGCTTTCGGAATCCGGCGCTGAAGTAAAACTTTTTAACTCCGCTCCCGCAGTGCTCGCGGCGCTCAGCGAGCAGGCGCCCGACTTACTTGTGAGCGACATCGGTTTGCCGGGCGAAGACGGCTACTCTCTCATCAGAAAGGTGCGCGAAAGCGACAACGCCCAACTGAAGAAACTGCCGGCCCTCGCGCTCACGGCATATGCCGGAGTTGAACACCGCGCCCGCGCCCTCGCCGCCGGCTTTCAAAATCACATGGCGAAACCGCTCTACCCCGAAAAACTGCTCGAAGTTGTGCTGAGCCTCTTAAAAGAAGAAAAGCTCGAAGAGCGCAGGTGATTGATCCTTTAGAAGGCTGTTTGGAAAG
>JBBJMB010000193.1:0-7507 GCA_037719755.1 Pyrinomonadaceae bacterium | reverse complement strand
CGGCGGTGTCCGAGCCGGTCTGAACGACCACGAGTTGAAGCCGGCGGCGTTGACTTTATCAATCACAAGATGGCGGCGCGCCGAATGCTCGGGTACTTGCCGCAGGAGTTCGGACTTTACCCGACTCTGACCGCTGAGCAAACGCTCCATTACTTAGGATTGAGAACAAAATAAGTTTACCCTTGTGCGCGTGCTGAAGCGCACATGCTTGCTCTTTCAGCCTGCGAAGCAGGCTGAAGCGTAAAGCCCAGCCCGTGAGGGCTGGTGCGACAGCCACACACGGCCAGCCCGCGTTCGGCGGGCGGCAGCGCGTTGACCGCTGACCCGCCGCATTAAATCAACGGCTGTCGCCCATGTCATGGGCTGGCGCGTTTGTGCGCGGCGTGTGACCCAGCGCTGACGCACTGGGCTTTAGGCTGTCGCCTGCTCCGCAGGCTGAGCACCGTCACCGCTCTGCCTGCTGAGCGCGCGCGTTCGCAGAGTTGGCGAAATTATTTTGTTGCCGATCCTAAGCTGGCAGCTTCGCGCTACACTTTAGCGCGCAACACCAAACCGCTATATCCAGGGCAGAAGGGGACACGAATTTGCGCATTTTGTTGGTCGAAGATGAACCCGACGCGGCGCGCATATTGGCCAAAGGCCTGCGTGAGCGTACTTACGCGGTGGATGTGGCGATTGACGGCGAAGCGGGAGCGTATCAAGCGAGCGTTAACGACTACGACCTGATTATTCTCGATTGCATGCTGCCGCGCAAAAGCGGTTTCGCGGTGTGCGGCGAAATACGCTCAAGCGGATTGTCCGTGCCGATTTTGATGCTGACCGCGCGCGATACCCTTGAGGACCGTGTGGCCGGACTCGACACGGGCGCGGACGATTACTTGACCAAGCCGTTCGAATTAAACGAACTGCTCGCGCGGATGCGGGCGTTGCTGCGGCGCGGTCAGGCGCTGCGACCGGAAAAGATCGAGATTGCCGATTTGATGATTGAGACGCGAACGCGAATCGTGAAAAGAAATGATCACGCAATCGAGCTGACGGCCAAGGAATACGCTTTAATTGAATACCTCGCCCGCCGCGCCGGAGAAGTGGTGGGACGCGCCGAGATCGCCGAACACGTCTGGGATGAAAGCTTCGATCCGTTCTCCAATTTGATTGAGGTTTACGTGCAGCGGCTGCGGCGCAAGATTGATGAAGGACGGGCGTTAAAGCTGATCCGCACACGGCGCGGCGAAGGCTACGTGCTCACCGCCGGAAGCACAGAGACGGAAGAGTGAAGATGCTCGATTCGGTCAGAACCCGCCTAACCTTGTGGTACGTTGGCATGCTGGCGCTCGTGCTGCTGGCGTTCAGCGTCGGCGTCTATGCGCTTTTGGCGCGCAGTTTGGGCGAGCGGCTGGACAGTGGGCTGCGGGTTTCGCTCGCATCAATGGTGGTTTCGCTGACGCGCGAGTTCTCCGAAGTAAAAACAGAACAAACCACGGCAGCAGAAGAGTCAACAGAAGAAGAGACGGCAACGGAAGAAGAAACGGGAAATCAAGTTGCGCTCAGCGATGCAGAGGTGGAAGCGGAAGCTGCATACAGCACGATTGAGGACTTAAATTCCCCCGATCAAGCGATCGCCATTTTCGATGCGCGGGGACGATTGCTCTTCGAGAGGGCAGCGCCCGGCAACCTTCACGCCGTTTTGCCTTCGCTCGATCAGATATCCGATTCATCGATCAGTCTTTTCACGCTGCCGGGCCATCGGGAAGAGACTGACGGCGTGCGTGTCGCCGTGGGGCGCGTACAGGCGACTACCGCAGGCGCGCCTTATTTGATCGTTATCGCCGAGTCGTTCGCAGCGAACACGAAAGAGCTAGAGTTGCTGCGCCGGATTTTTACCTCGCGGTGCCATTGGCGCTTGCGCTCGCCGGTTTGGGCGGCTTCTTTCTCGCGCGCAAAGCTCTTGCGCCGGTGGCCGCGATGTCTGAGCGCGCGCGCCGCATCGGCGCCGCAAATCTGGAAGAGCGTTTGCCCGTCGCCAATCCGCGCGACGAGCTCGGCGGGCTGGCCGCCGCTTTCAACGACTTGCTCGCGCGCCTCGACGCATCTTTCAATCAACAGCGGCAATTTATGGCCGACGCCTCGCACGAGTTGCGCACTCCGCTGTCGGTGATGCACACGACGGCGGAAGTCACTTTGGCGCAGCCGCGACGCGCCGAAAGCGATTACCGCGATGCGCTTGAGATGATGGACGCGCAAACGCGGCGGCTCGCGCGCGTGGTCGAAGACATGTTTACGCTCGCGCGCGCCGATGCCGGACGCCGCCCGCTTTATGAAAGCAATTTCTACCTCGACGAGTTGATTAATGAGACGGCGCGCGCCGCGCGCCTGTTGGCGACGCGCAAAGGTGTGTCGGTCGAAGTTGTTGGCGCGGCGGAGACTTCTTTTCGCGGCGATGAAGGCTTGCTGCGACAGATGCTGCTGAACCTGCTTGATAACGCGATCAGGTATACCCCAGCGGGCGGGCGCGTCAGCGTTTGCTTCGCGCCGTACGACTCGATGTGCGAAATCAGCGTCGCCGACAGCGGCACAGGCATCCCAGCGGAAGCGCAGACGCGCATCTTTGAGCGGTTTTTCCGTGCGGACGAGGCGCGCTCACGCGTTGAAGCCGCCGGAGCAAGCGGCGCCGGGTTGGGGCTTTCCATCGCCCGCTGGATTGCGGAAGCTCATGACGGTCGATTGGAGCTGCGTCGCTCCGATGAAAGCGGCACCCTCTTTGTCGCCTCCCTGCCGATAGACGCGCGCCGTTAACGCGCGTGAAATTTTCCCGCCGTTTATCTTCTATTTATCTTCATTGGGCTAGATTAACTTCTTAATCGGCGCTCGCGTCCCACAGCACAACATTTTCATCCCGAAGCGGCCCACGCTATCGGCGAAGGCGCATGCGCAAAAATGTGGCAAATCAAAGGAGAGCGATCAAATGAACAAACTGCACTTAGACGCAAAGCTAAACGAACGCTTCATTCCCGGAGCATTTCGATTTTTAATCGGATTAATCATCTTAGCGGGCGTGTTGTGTCTCGCCAGCATCCCCGCTTTGATGCAAGAAGGCGACGGCGGCCAGACCGCCATCACGGCGCCAAGAAACGACGATGACGATAAAGATGATGACAAAGATGACAAAGATGACAAAGATGACAAAGATGACAAAGATGATAAAGATGACCAAAACAACAGAACCGGCGCTTGCACGCGGACAGCTGGCGCGGTTCTCAAAGCGTGTCAATTAGAAGCCAGGGACGACCTCTGGATCGCGACCGGGTACTGCATCAATTTATCCGATCCGACTGAGCGCGCGGCGTGTAAGCGCGCGGCTCAGGCTGCGCTCAAAGAAGGGAAAGAAGAATGCAGGGCGCAGTTTGAGTCGCGCCGAGAAGTTTGCGCGTTAGTTGGGGAAGCGCGCTATGACCCGCAGATCAACCCGGCGATGTTTGTCGATCCCGCTCAAATCGGGAACGCGGTCGCGCCCAACCCTTACTTTCCGCTGATTCGCGGAAGAACCCGGATCTACAAGGGCGGCACGGAAACCGTCACCGTCACCGTTACCGGGGATACGAAAGTAATTCTCGGCGTCACCTGCGCCGTCATCCGCGATGTCGTTGAAGACAGCGGCCAAGTCATCGAAGATACCAAGGATTGGTACGCGCAAGACATTTACGGAAACGTCTGGTACTTCGGGGAAATCGTCAACGACTTTGAAAACGGTGAACTGGTGAGTATCGACGGCTCGTTCACTGCGGGCGTGGACGGCGCAAAACCAGGTATTATCATGAAAGCAACTCCGGCGGTTGGAGATGTTTACCGGCAAGAGTTTTCTTTGAATAATGCGGAAGACTTGGCCAAAGTTTTGAGAGTCAAGGCTTCCGCCACTGTGCCGGCCGCAAGTTGCAAAGGCAATTGCGTGGTCACCAGAGATTTCACGCCCATCGAACCCGGCGTCTTTGAACGTAAGTATTATGCTCCCGGCATCGGTTCGATTCTGGAACTAAAGCCGCAAACCGGCGGCCGCTTAGAGCTGGTCGAAATCAGAAACTAATCTGCAAAAGCCCGGTGTCGCACCTCACGTTGAAGATGGCTGCCCATCGCAGATGCGGCGGGCAGCCATCTTCTCGGCCCGGACGTAGGGCATCGCTTTTGGTAGTGACAGCGAAAGGCTCGTAAGTCATGAAGGAAAGATTCAGCAAGCTCACCGCTGTGGCGTGCCTTTTAATTTGCGTCGCATCCGCGAGCGTCGCTCAAAGCGAATCGACATACAAGGAACTGCCAAACTTTCATCAAGTCAACGAACAGCTTTACCGTGGCGCACAACCGAAGCCCGGCGGGTTCGGGCGGCTCGCACAGCTCGGCATCAAAACCGTTGTGAACTTGCGCGCCGATGACCGACGCGCGCAAGCCGAAGAACACGATGCGCGAGCGGCGGGCTTAATTTACTTTAATCTGCCTTTGGAGCGGCTCGGCAAACCGACTGACGGGCAGGTGGAGCGTGTGTTGTCAATCATCAACGCGCCTGAAAACCAACCTGTTTTTGTTCATTGCAAGCGCGGCGCTGACCGCTCAGGCACCATCATCGCCATCTACCGCATCAAGCATAACGGCTGGACGAGCGAGCGGGCGAAGGCGGAAGCCAACCGCTATGGCATGGCATTGTGGCAGCTTGGAATGAAAGATTACATCCGCGACTACTACCGGCGCCGGTTGCTACACGCTGCGATCACTGTCGTCTTAACATCACGCGCGGCGCGCTAACACCGCGCTGCCGTTAAGATGTAAGCTTTTGATCGACTGCGGGCAAAGGCTGCTGAAGAGATCGCGCGAGCGAATATGCCGCCGTGCGCAAAGCTCAAACGACATGCCAATTTGGCTTCTCCACTGGCAGCCTTCTCAGGAACGACTTTCTTAAGATTGCTTCAGGGCAGACTTTTGATTATGATGACAAGCCCGCCTGATCAACATCATGCTAGAGGCGTAAGTCTCACAAGGGAACGGGTACGATGATGCAAAACGAATGGAAGCGTATCACAGGTTCGCTCCTGTGTTGTTTGATGGCGCTGGCGGGAGCTGAATTTGGAGTGAAGGCGGAAGCGCGAGGTTCCCAACAAACGAAAGCGGCTCTTCCAGCCGAGCAGTTGATCGCGTGCATCAAAACAGCCATTGCCGCCAAAGCCGGTGAGGTGCGGACAGTAGAGGCCGAAAATGAAGGTGGCAAGCCAATCTGCGAAGTTGAGATTCTCGCCGAGGACGGAAAAACTTACGAAGTTGAGGTCGACGTTGCGACCAACACGGTGATTGAAGTTGAGGTGGACGACGATGATGGTGAAGATGAGGACAAGAACAATTAACCTTTAGACTTCGGCGCCACGACCGGGTCTGAGCTATTCAAGAAGCGACCCGCCGCCGCTTTTGGGTTTTTGGAGGCGGCGGGTGGCGCTTTTTTGCGGCGGGGCGATATTAAGTCCGCCCGTCGTCAGCTCGCCTTTAGCGGAGTCGCACAGTGATAAAAAGGTTGTTGCCTTGCCGGTTGACAAGCAACAGTGCGGGGCGCCCGTTCGCTGCTCGCCTCGCCGACTGTAAACCCTCGATTGAAGTGACAGCTTGGCGATTAATCGCCGGCGAAGAATGTTACTTCACCGGCAACGCCGAGCTGTTGCGCAGCGCCATCGAGAACGTGATCCGTAACGCCGTGCGCTACACCGCTGAGCACACGGCCGTCGAAGTTACGCTGCATTGTTCGTCAGCTGGTGGAGACTCGGCCAACATCACAATTGGCGTGCGTGATTACGGGAAAGGCGTGCCGGAGGAAGCGTTGGCGGAAATATTTCGTCCCTTCTACCGCGTCGCCGATGCGCGCGACCGGCAAACGGGCGGAACCGGTCTCGGGCTGGCCATCGCCGAACGCGCCGTGCGACTTCACGGCGGAACAGCGCAAGCCGCCAACGCGAACGAAGGCGGCCTGATCGTTAAGCTGACCCTTCCAGAGCTTCCGATCCCAGTTGCTTAAGGAAGCTCGCCACCGTGCGGATCGCGGCGTAATAGTTCGGGATGTAAAACTTCTCGTTTGGCGCGTGGATGTTGTCGTCAGGCAAGCTGAAGCCGAGCAACACGACCGGCACTTTCAGCACCCGGTCGAAGAGCGCGACGACGGGGATCGATCCGCCTTCGCGCAAGAATGCGACCTCGCGTCCGAACTCACTTTCGAGCGCACGGGCGGCCGTCTTCAGCACCGAAGCATTTAACCCGAGCAGCACCGCGTCGCCGCCGTGCAGCGGACGCAGCTCCAGCGTGATGCCCGGCGGCGCCAGCTCTTGTACGCGGCGCGTCAGCAACGCGAGCACGGCCTCGGGCTTTTGATGCGGCACCAGCCGCAGGGAAACTTTCGCCGTCGCCTCCGCAGGGATGACCGTCTTCGCGCCTTCGCCCGTGAAGCCGCCGCGTATGCCGTGCACCTCGAAGGTCGGGCGCGCGCTCGCCCGCTCGGCGACGCCGAAGCCGGATTCTCCCGGCATCTCGCGCAGACCCGCCGCGCTCAACAACCCTGCTTCTTGCAGCTCAGACTGGCGGGCGAGCGCCCCGCGCTCCGCGTCCGAGGGCGGCTGCATCATCTCGTACAATTCCGGCAGGCGGATGCGCCCGTCGCGCCCCTTCAGGTCTGCCAACACCCACGCCAAAGCTTGCAGCGGGTTGGGCGCGATGCCGCCGTACACGCCCGAGTGCAAATCGTGACCTGCGCCGCGCGCCACAATTTCGGCGTAAACCATGCCGCGCAAGCCGTAAGAAATCGTCGGCACGCCTTTGTCAATCATCGCCGTGTCGAGCACCAGCGCACAATCCGCACGCAAACGTTTCGCATTGGCTTTGACGAAAGCCTCGACCGCCTCGCCGCCGCTCTCTTCCTCGCCCTCAATCAGCACCCGCACGTTGACGGGCAGCGCGCCGTCCGTGCGCATCAGCGTCTCAAGCGCCTTCAGGGTCGCCAACATCGGCCCCTTATCGTCTACGGCGCCGCGCCCGCGCAAATCTTCTCCTTCAATGGTCGGCTCAAAGGGCGGCGTGCGCCACAACTCAAACGGGTCGGCGGGTTGCACGTCGTAGTGCCCGTAGATCAACACCGTCGGCTTTCCCGGTGCGTTCATCCACTCGGCATAAACGAGCGGGTGCCCCGCGGTCTCGACGAGCTCGACTTGATCAAAGCCGACTTGTGCGCGCAAGTTCGCGACGAGAAATTCTCCGGCGCGGCGCACGTCGCCCGCGTGTTCCGGCAGCGTGCTAACGCTCGGGATGCGAATAAGTTGTTGCAGTTCGTCGAGGAAACGCGCGGCGTTCTTCGCGACGTAAGGGGCGATGCGGTCTGTGGTCATGACATTCTCCATCCGGCAAACGCTGATTACTTGCTTGTCCTGCGAATCTCGGCTGGCGCCAATTCCCTGCCCATTTTGAGCACCTCTTGAATTCGAGTTTTACCAAATGA
>JBBJMB010000018.1:0-22861 GCA_037719755.1 Pyrinomonadaceae bacterium | reverse complement strand
TGGTATTCACTCCACCTTGCATCACGCTTAATTCGAAGGGCTTTCCTCTGTGGTTCTCGATTTACCTGCTGTCTGCTCTTCAACTCAGCCTGTCGTTCGGGCGTAAGAAAAATATCTCTTAGCCACAGTGACAGGGAAGACTTAGAAACCGGAACGCGAGCAAGAATCTCATTAATAGCTAAGTCCTTCACTTAGCCTTAAATGCCTCGCCAGCTTGCACTCTACCGTTTTCATCAAACTACACTGCCCATCCGCTTAGCCTGGAATGTAAATCGTTTTCCGGGCTGCGTGTTAACCAACTACACCAATGCGCCGCGAGTTTTGCGATTATAATTAGGCGCATCCGACTTGGCAAGTTAGTGCATCAGGGCCCAACGACCCGCTTGTTGCGGCGGCTTTTTAGTCGACGTTTACCGTTCGTTAACGGAGATAAGCGCCACGCTTCCGTTATCGCTGATTGCCTCGGTTTCAAGCGCAGGGTGATCAATCAACTGTGCGGCGTATTCTACGGGAACAATCACGAGTACGGTTTCACGCCCGCGTCGCACCAAATCCAGCACCTCGCCCGCCCCTTCCAGCTTGAGCGGTTCACCTTGTTGATTGTAAAGAAGCCGGCCCGGCGCATAGAATTCGGCGCCGCGCTCGACGGTATGAAGATTGACGATTGGCGCGTTTTGATAACCACGCCGGTCTGCAACTCCGATTAAATCTCGCACGGATGCGCGCGCAGCTACGCGCGCAGACGCGCAGCTGATGGCGAGGAGCACGGCGAGGAAAACCGCCGATACAATGGCCGCCGCCGACAGCCATCTCTTTTCCCACGGCCACGAAATCGCCGCCCATGCGGCACACATCGTCGCGGTGATTGCGGCGGCACACCATGCGCTGATGAAACCAAGTTTGAAGGCGTAAAGACTGCCCGCCAATCCCACCGTTGTCATCAGCGCGCCCGTCATTTGCAGAAGGCGCGCGCCCGGTTCCTTGCCTCTCAGGTGTGAAGCCAAACGGTCTCCGACGAGCAGCGCCATTGCGGGCAGCGACGGCAAGATGTAACCGGGAAGCTTGGAACCTGAGAGCGAAAAGAATCCGATGGGCACAAGCATCCACGCGCAGGCAAACGCGCGCAGACGCGCGTCCGCATCCGCAGATCGCCAATCAAATCTGAGCGCGCTTTTAAGAGCGTCAAGCAGAAAGATCGTCCACGGCATCGCCAAGAGCGGTGCGACCCAAAGATAAAAGTAAAACGGCTGCGGCTGGCGATATTTATTTGAAGTGTAACGGGCGAAGTGATGCTGAATGAAAAACTCGTCAACGAACAACCAACCGTGGCGCGCGATCACCGGGCCATACCAAAGAAGGGCGACGGCCAACACAACAAATGGCCCCCACACGAGTCCCAAATTTTTCACGCCCGGCCACCGGCGCTGAAAGATCAAGTAAAGACCGACGACTCCGCACGGAATAATCAATCCGACGAGGCCCTTCGCGAGAAGCGCGAGCCCCATCCCTGCGTAAAAGCCGGTCAGCAAACGGGATCGACGATTGTGATCCGGTTCAAGATCCGCGGCCATGAAACAACACAGAGCGAGCGTGATCGCGACGGTGAGCACAATGTCGAAACTTGCGCCGCGCGAAAAAGCGATGAGCCCTACGCTTGAAGCCAGCGCCGCGGCGCTCGACCAAGCGAGGCCCGCGACGCGAGGCGCCATGGCGCGCTCCACCGCGCGCTCCACGCGACGCGCCAGCCAGGCGATAAGCAAAATCGTGACCAGGCCCGAGCAGGCCGCCGGCAAGCGCGCCGCAAATTCTGAAACGCCCCAGGCCCCATAGCCCAGCATCATCAGCCAGTAAAGCAGCGCGGGCTTTTCAAACCAAGTGTGTCCGCCGAGCGTGGGCGTCACCAGATCGGCGCGCGCAAACATTTCGCGCGCCACTTGGGCGTAGCGGCTCGTCGGGGCCGAGCAGCGGCACCAGACTTAGTCCGTAAAGGTAGATCAGCGCAATCGCGCCTGCGGCAAGCAGCAGACAAACCCTCTTGGCAAGCGTCAATTGTTGCAAGTATAGTCACCCTGGAGCATGAGCAAATCGGCGCCCGCAAGAAAAAGTTGCGCCGCTTGAGAGCAGCATGATTCGTGGCCGCTTCAGCTCGATTTTTCGGTCAACCGTAAACTAAAACGCTTCGTCTTGTAAAACAGTGAAACTACGCACCGCCGTGGTCGGAGTTGGCCACTTAGGTAAACAGCACGCACGTCTTCATGCGTCGCTCGCCGCCGAGAATCAAATTGAATTCGTCGCCGTCTGCGACTCGGACGAACGCGTGGCCCGCGCGATCGCCGCCGCAAGCGAAGTGGCGTGGCTCCCGGACTGGCGCGCGCTCGTCGGCCGCGTCGACGCGGTCAGTCTGGCCGTGCCCACCGAAGCGCACAGCGCTATCGGTTGTGCGCTGCTTGCGGCGGGCGTTCATGTGTTGGTGGAAAAACCTATTTCCCGCACGCTCGCGGAGGCCGACGCATTAATCGCCGCCGCCCGCCAAGGAAACGCCGTGCTGCAGGTGGGGCACCTCGAGCGCTTCAATCCGGCGCTCGTCGCGCTGAAGCCGCACGTGCGGCAACCGCTTTATTTTGAGATTCACCGTATCGGCGAATTCACGGCGCGCTCGCTCGACATAGATGTGGTCTTGGATTTAATGATTCATGATCTGGACATAGTGCAGTGGCTGGTCGGCCCGGCGGTGCCGGTGACGGATGTGCGTGCGGTTGGCCTGCCGGTGCTGACACGGCACGTCGACGCCGCCAACGTGCGGCTGGAATTCGCTTCGGGCGCGGTCGCCAACATCACGGCTTCGCGCGTCGGCACTGAGAAGATTCGCAAGATGCGCTTTTTTCAGCCGCACGATTATGTGGCGGTTGATTACACCACGCGCCACGCATCCATCAGCAGTCTCGCGCCGCTTGCGCCCGGCGCCGCGCGTCCCGGCGTAGACACTCGTCTCTTGATCGCGCCTGATGTCGAGCCGCTGCGTGCGGAGATCGAAGCGTTCATCGCTTCGATTACTGACCATCGATTGCCGGCGGTGAGCGGCGACGACGGACGGCGCGCCCTGGCGCTCGCGTTGCGCGCCCTTGATCGCATTCACGAGCACGCGGAAAACGCGGGGCTCGGCATTTTTATGAACGGCGGAATCAGCGAAAATTGAGCGTCGCCGGATCAGATCATCAATTGCGCGCGTTGCTGCTTGAGGGCATCGCCGCGCGCGATTTCCCTTCGGCCGTTTATCTCGTCGCGCAGCGCGGGCGCATCATTTGCTCGGGCGCGCTCGGTCAAGCGGTGCGCGTGCCCGTACAAATTCCCGCCACCACTGAAACAGTTTACGACTTCGCTTCGCTGACCAAGCCGCTGGTGACGGGACTTTTGTGCGCGAAATTGTGCGAGCGGAAAGTGATTTGCCTGGATGATCCGATTTCCCGCCACCTGCACGAGTTCGCACGCGACGACAAGCGCGCGCTGACCATAGGGCAATTGCTCACTCACTCGTCGGGGCTGCCGGCGTGGCTTGCTCTGTGCATTTTAACGCGGGGCGAGCGCGCGCGAACGCTTGACCTGATCGCCGCGCAGCCGCTCGACGCGGCGCCCGGCACGCGCGTCATTTATTCTGATCTCGGGTTTATCACGCTCGGATTCTTAATCGAGCGTGTGTTTAGTTTGCCGCTCGCGGCGATCGCCGACCGGGAAATCTTTACGCCGCTTGGCCTGACCAGCACATGCTTTAATCCGCCGGAGTTTTGGCGCCCGAGAATCGCGGCTTCAGAACAAGGAAACAACTACGAACATGAAATGTTTTGTCGAGCGAACCCGCACCACGCCGGCGAGCAACAGCAAAAACAGCAATGGCGTCAGCATGTGATCTGGGGCGAGGTGCATGACGGTAACGCCTATTTTCTCGGCGGCGCGGCCGGTCACGCGGGGCTTTTCTCCACGGCGCGCGATGCGCTTCGCTTGGCCGAGCAGTTCCTCGCCGAGCGCACTGAAATTCTCACGCCAAGCACGTGCCCGCTTTTCAGCACTGATCTCACGCCCGGGTTGAACGAAGCGCGCTCGGTTTCCTGGCAGTTAGCGGCGACGCCTGACTCAACCGCCGGCCCGCATCTCGCCGCGCGCAGTTTCGGCCACACGGGCTTTACCGGCACCAGTTGCTGGGTTGACGCCGAGCACCAAAGAATTTTTATTCTGCTCACCAATCGGACGCACGATCACCCACCGCCTTTTGCTAACATCAATCAACTGCGTCGCCGCTTCCATTCGCTCGCGACACAAGCTTGAGAGCGCTCTACCTACGGAACACGCCGTGATACGGACGGCGTTTGCGCGGCACATATAGTAAGCCTAAATGAAACGTGGAGAGCTAAAAAGCGCGCTGCCGCCGGGAGCGCAGGCGTCCCGCCTATGAGCGCGGCAGCGCGAAAACATCGTGCCCTCACTACGTCTCATTTAGATGCGAATCAGTAGTTGAAAAGACAGACACACAGCAGAATTGGTAGAATTTTCTTGCGATGGAAAATCAACTAATTCAATTATATCTGCGTGTCTGTCAAACATACGATACTTGCTCCAAGTCTTGTTTTCAACGCTTGAGCAATAATTCGACTCCGGCTTTTACTGACCAAGAATTGATCACCATTTTCTTCTTCGGTCATCTCAACGGCTTGTTTCAGAAACGAGCCATTTACAAGTTCACCGTCAATTACTGGAGCCAGTGGTTTCCACATTTGCCGAGTTACCAAACCTTTTGTTACCGGCTCAATCTCTTGGAGCAAACTTTTCAAGTTCTTGGCGGCGCCTGGTTGCGTTGTGTGAAAGCTGAGATGGCGCCGGAAATTGACCGCTTAATTGATTCTTTTCCGATTATGCTGGCTAAACACGGACACGCTTACCACGCCAAAGTCGCGCGCGAAATTGCCAATCGAGGTTATTGCGCCGCCAAAAAGACGCATTTTCACGGGGTTCGGCTGCACACTATTGCACAGCGACGCAGCGGACAACTCCCGCTTCCCGATCACATCTGGCTGCGCGAAGCGAGCGCGCACGACCTCTCAAGTGTGCGGGAACAAGAAATCAGTTTGCCGACCTCGAGTTTGTTTGGCGACAAAGCATATCCGGCTCCTGATTTAGCACAGCGGCTCAAAGAACAAGCGACCCAATTGCTTACGCCGTTCAAGAAACCCAAAGGCGGAGAGTTGAACGAGACGCAGAAAGCGTTCAATCGAATGGTGAACCGTCTGCGCCAACCGATAGAAAGTTTTTTCAATTGGCTCAACGAAAAAACCCAAATTCAAAACGCTAGCAAAGTTCGTTCGACGGAAAGTTTGCTGGTGCAATGTTGGGGGAAGCTGGCTTTTGCGATGTTTTCCCTCGTTTTCAACTACTGATTCGCATTTAGGTAAACTATAGGAACCAGATGACATCTTTCAACTCTTCGAGTCGACATCTGATCGGCACAATTGCGAAAGCGAAACGCTTGCAAATGATTGCAGGCGGCTTGTGGGAACGTTATGTTCCGGTTGCCGTTTGTTTCAGCGCAAATACATTAGTTATTGCTGCGGTTGATAGTTGCAGCCGCGTTGCGATCCCATAACAATACAGCTGTGGCGGTTTTTTGCCACGAATAGTGGTGTATAGTGCGCCCCTAGCGTGAATATAAATTAACGGTGATGGACGCGAGAGCTGCGTAAAAGCTGCTTTGGCCCCGGCCGAACAGAGGCGGGGATAAAACATTAGCCAGCGCTCACAATTACATATACGGAGATCTGCTATCACTCCAAAACTAGAAGTCGATTGATTTCCAAACAACCATTTGTGGAGGCAGTATAAAGAGATGAATAAACCAATAGCGAAGCAATTAACGGCTTTAACTTTTTCTTTCCTTCTGGCCGGCGCGCCGGCGGCGTTCGCGCAAAATAGCGGCGGAAGCGGCAACAACCAGCAGTCACAGAATAGCAGCAGCAGCACCACCGGCACCGATGGGGCGGCGACGCAAACGCCGCAGTCTCAAACCGCAGCGAGCGCGCGCACAGCGGCGGTCAGCGGTCAGAAGATGAAAGTCAAAGGCATCGTGACGCAGCGCAACGCCGATACCTTTACGGTGCAAGATGAGACCGGCGCAAGCGTTGTTGTGCGATTAGCCGATAACGCCAGCGTCAAGCAAAAGGCGGTTTTGGAGCAGCGGAAAAAGTTTCGCTTCCACAAGCATTATGCGCGGACTGTTTATTGAAGCCGAAGGACGCGGCGACGAGAGCGGCCAGTTGCTGGCGCAAAAAGTGAGATTCTCTGACTCGGATATGCGCGTTGCGCGCTCGCTGCAATCACGCGTCGATCCGGTTGAGACGCGCGTCGGTAGCGCCGAAGGCAAGATCGGTCAAGTTGAGCAAAACGCTCAGCGGCTCTCAGGACAATTGGATGAGCTCGCGGCGGTGGCGAATACCGCTCGCGGCGGCGCGAAGGCGGCGCAAGAAGCGGCCGATGCCGCCGTGGCCGGCGTTAATGCGACCAACGAGCGCATCGCATCCTTAGATGAGTACGAAACGAAGAGCACGGCCACAGTTAACTTCAAAGTCGGCAGCGCAGTGCTTTCCGCCGATGCGAAAACAAAGCTGGACGAAGTGGCGCAGCAGGCTCTGGCGGCGAAGGGCTACATGGTGGAAGTGAGCGGATTTGCCAGCACTGACGGCAGCCTCACGCTTAACCGGCGTCTCAGCGAGCGCCGCGCCGAGCAGGTCATTCGCTATCTGGTGGAAAACCACAGCATTCCGCTCCGGCGCATCATCACGCCGTTTGGCTACGGCGAAGCTCAGCAGATCGCCGATAACACCACGCGCGAAGGCCGCGAGCAAAATCGCCGCGTGGAGGTGAAGGTGCTTGTCAATCGCGGATTGACGCAAGAAGCCCCGAAGGTCAACGCGTCAGCCAATGCCACCGTTCCCACTGCTCCAGCCAACTAACGCTCCTTAGCGTTAAATCTCATGATCCAAACCGAGGGCGGTGAAGCCGACAAACGCTTCACCGCCCCGCTTTGTAAGGATGAAGGATGAAGGATGAAGGATGAAACGTAAGGACGGAAGAACTTTTATATAATTCTTCTATCCTTAGCTTTCATCCTTCATCCTTCCGAACCCCTCTCTCTATGCAGAAACCATCGCTTCCGCGTCCGCCGCTCGAATTGCTTGATTTAGCCACAGGGTATCAGCGCTCTAAGGCGCTGTTCACCTTCGTCGAGTTGCGCGTCGCGACGCTGCTTGCTTACGCTCCGCAAGCTTTGAGCCACGAAGAGCTCGCGCGCATCTTAGAGGTGCATCCGCTGGCGGTCGATAGATTGTTGAATGTTTGCGTCGCGCTTGGTTTATTAGAGCGCGATCAAAAGGGTGAGGGCTACCGCAATTCCGCTCTCGCCGAGGAGTTTCTCGTTGAGGGGAGACCGACGTATCTGGGAGCGCAGCTTCTCAATTATGACCGCACCTCTTACCCGCTGTGGGCGGATTTAACCACGAAGCTGCGCGAATGGCGGCCGGCCAAAACCGATGATGAGACTCCGCCCGCCGATGACCAGGGAGCCGAGTCTATGAGCGCTCAGCACAACCTCGCTTTATTGGTTGGCTCTGCGCTCGGCGCCAGCTATGATTTCAGTCAACATCGGCGCATGCTTGATCTGGGCGGCGGCACTGCGGCGATGTCAATTGGCGTTTGCGCACAACACGCTCACCTGCGATCCACGGTTTTCGATCTTCCGCTGATTACGCGAGAAGCCAGCAAATTCATCGCCGCCGCCGGGCTCGCCGATCAAATAAAGGTTGAGGGCGGTAATTTCAAAGAAGACGATTTGCCGAATGAATTTGATGTCGCACTGCTGGCCAATTTGCTGTCGGTCGCAAGCGAGCGCACCAATCGCCAATTGTTCGAGCGCATTCACAGACTGCTGCCCGCCGGCGGCGCGATCATCCTGAGCGGTTGGATTTTAAATGACGACCGCACCGGCCCGCTGATTCCTCTGCTCTTTTGCCTGGAAGACATCGGTTGGCAGGCCGCCGATGTCGAACGCACACGCTCGCGCTATCAGAGTTGGCTCGCAGACGCCGGCTTTGTCAGTCTCGAGCACCGCGCATACTGCGCGCCCACCAGCATGATTATCGGTCGAAAAAAACTGTGATGAGACTTGAGTCACCTAACTCGCCAATCTGATTTACGAGCTTAGCGCCACCACAACATTTTCTTCGCAGGTTTTTGCGGCGAGCGCCGCCTCGCGGCGATTGTTTTCCAAAAGCGCGGTGAATTCGCCGGCCGGCACCGGCCGATGAAAAAGGTACCCTTGCGCTTCGTCACACCGCAGCAGATAAAGGAACCGCAATTGCTCATCGGTTTCTACTCCCTCCGCGATCACCTTGAGCCTCAAGTTGTGCGCCAGCGTGATAATTGCCATCACCAGCGCGGCGTCGTCCGGGTCAGTGGTCTCATCAAGCAACAACGAGCGATCAATCTTGAGCGTGTCAATCGGAAAGCGCTTCAGGTAGGAAAGCGATGAGTAGCCGGTGCCGAAATCGTCGACCGAGACCTTGACGCCGAGGCGCTTGATTTCGCAGAGCGTGCGGGCTGCGCTCTCGGCGTTTTTCATAATCGCGCTTTCCGTTAATTCCAGTTCGAGGGCGCTCGGGCGCAGGTCCGTCTCCTGCAACGTGTGGAAAACAACTTCGGAGAGATTGCTTTGCTGAAATTGACGCGCGGAGAGATTGACCGCCACATACAACGAGTCAAAGCCCATCTGGTGCCACCGCTGATTTTGCTCGCAGGCCATGCGCAAAACCCATTCGCCGATTGGCACAATGAGGCCGGTCTCTTCGGCGATGGGAATAAACTCGGCCGGCGACACGAGTCCGAGCTCCGGGTGGCGCCAGCGGATCAGAGCTTCGGCTCCGACGATCCGTCGATTTTTAATCTCGATCAGCGGTTGGTAGTAAACAATCAACTCTTGACACTCAATCGCGCGCCTGAGACTGCTTTCCCATTCTAGTTTTTTGATGGCCCGCGTATTGATGTCCGCCGTGTAGAATTGGTAGTTGTTTTCTCCCAGGTCCTTGGCCCGATGAAGCGCGGCGTCCGCATTGCGCAACAAATCTACACCGTTCGCGCCGTCAAAAGGGAAAAGGCTGACGCCGACGCTTGAGGTGATGAAGATCGTTTGATCTTCCAAGTTAAACGGAGCCCGCAGCGCATCTTGCACGCCGTGCGCCACCTCCATCACATCGCTCGCTTCCTCGGCGTTGGTCACCAAAAACGCAAACTCATCGCCGCCCCAGCGAGCCACTGTGTTAGCTTCACGCAGGTTGCCGCTTAACCTCTCCGCCACTTGCCGCAGCAACTCATCTCCCACAGAGTGGCCGAGCGAATCGTTGATCTTCTTCAAGTGGTCGAGATCCATCAGCATCACCGCAATCAACTGAGCGCCGGCGGCCGGCGGCGGGCACGCTTGATTAAGGCGGTCTTCAAATAAAACTCGATTGGGCAGCTTGGTGATCGGGTCGTGCAGCGAGACGTGGTTGAGTTCGGCCGTGCGCTTTTGCACCAAGTCTTCAAGGTAAGATTCGTGGCGGCGTTTGGCGGCGCGCAACGATTGGTGATGCTCGATCGCCCGTTCAACGGCGGCCTCAACGTGCCGCAGGTCGAAAGGCTTCATAATGTAGTCGAAAGCTCCGACGCGCATCGCGTTGATCGCGCTTTCAATGGTGCTCTCGCCGCTGACCATCACGACCACCGTGTCGGGCGAAATCCTCCGCACGTGCGGCACCAAGTCGAGTCCGCTCAGCCCGCTCATTCTAATGTCCGTGATGACGAGGTCGAATTGTTGACGGTTGAGCAGTTCCAGCGCTTCTTCGCCCGAACCCGCCTGACAACACGCGTAGCGCTCGTTCAGCAAATCCTGCAGCACGTTTCTGATCTCGGGCTTATCGTCAACGATAAGAATTTTGGATTGGTAAACCACGC
Organism: Pyrinomonadaceae bacterium; assembly: GCA_037719755.1. GTDB lineage: Bacteria > Acidobacteriota > Blastocatellia > Pyrinomonadales > Pyrinomonadaceae > JBBJMB01. The sequence goes on along the minus strand of JBBJMB010000018.1, from coordinate 12,835 downwards.
GAGCTAATGGCCGAATCAGTAATGAATAAACTTTATGCGAGATGTGACGGACTTAAATGCCGCCCGGAGCAAACGCTTTTTCCCCTTCTCGCTTGCTTCGGGCAAGGGTGGGCTGGCGGATCAAAGAGAGATCACGCGCTACTGTTCTAGCATTCTCCGGGCTTTACTGTCCAGCCTCTAAATTTACCAACTTCAGGCTGCGCAAAAGCGCTGCTTCCTGACAGAGGGCGCTTCACCTTTTTTCCGGCAAAGTGTAGTAATATGCGGAAAGAACAAAGCTCGGCGTCAACGGGCTCTGCTTTCAAGGCTTATCAAAGCGACGCGTGACAAGTAAAGAGTTGACCTTACTGTCCCGCCGCCTTGTCACTCATACAGCGGTTCAGAGGCGCGCGCCTTTCTCTCCCCATCTCGCGCTCAGGCTGTCAGCTTCTCGCCGCGCTTGATGGTCACACGCTCTAAAGTTATGAAGGTGATTCCCAGGTCAAAAATAACGGCGCTCGCGTTGCTCTGCGCGCTCGTCGTCTCGCCTTGCGCTTTGGCGCAACATGTGTTTTGACCCTCGACGACGACCACAAGGCCCAGGCGCGTGGCGAGCCCGGCGGAAGGCGCGTCCGCGCACTCGGCGCAGCCTCCGGCCGAGATCGCTTTCTCGCGCGTGGCCGGCGAAGCGGCGGTGATACGCATCGGATTGGCGACGAGCGCCGCCTCCGTTTCAATTGCCACCACGGGCACAACCTTGCGCGGCACGGCCGCTGCGGACGAGGCTTCCCAGTTCACCCGGCTCGCTTCGTCGCGCGTGCGGCTTGAGCCCCGGCGTTTGTCGCCTCTTTCGTTGCCGCCGCCAAAGCAGAACCGCGCTTTTTTAGAGATCGCTCACATATTAGCGAAAGAAACTTGCGACGCCGCGGTGCGGGAAATAAAAGAAGTCACCGGCGAAAAAGCAACGGTGACGGTTGACGGTGCCACCCAAACCTGGAGGGTCGCGGCCTCGCTGCCTTCACTTCCCCACGCTGAAATTGAAGAGTTGCGTGCACGCTTAGAGAGCGCCGGTTACGGCACGGTCACTGTGAAAACAACCGCGTTCGCGCAAAACGTCGGCGACGCAGCGGCCAAATCCGGCCAAGCCGCGCCAGCGCATAAATCGGCTGGCAGCCCCTCTGCTGCGCCCGTGCGTCTTGTTTCGCGCGCCACAACGCCTTTGCGCGAAGTCGTCGCTTACTCCGAGGCGGGCGCCGCCACGACGGCGGCGCCGCTTTTGGTTGCGCGCACGCCCATCATCTTCGCGTCTGACGACGAACAAGGATCGCTGCTCAAGTTCAAAGACCGCTTTACCGCGGGCGCCTGGAAGTGTTCGCCAACTCGCGCGGCACGCTCACTGTGGTCAACGTGCTTGACCTGGAAGACTACGTGCGCGGCGTGGTGCCGAATGAGCTTTCGCGGGCGGCTATCCGGCGCTCGAGGCATTGAAGGCGCAAGCGGTGGCCGCGCACCTACGCCGTCGCCAGCCGCGGACTTTTCGCCGCCCAGGGCTTTGATCTGCTGCCGACGACGCGCTCGCAGGTCTATCGCGGTTACGCAGCGAACATCCATGACCGATCGCGCCGTCGCAGAAACGCGCGGCATTATCGCCACCGTCGCCGGAAGGCCGATCAACGCGCTCTACACTTCGACCTGGCGGTCGCACAGAGCACGCCGAAAACATTTTCGGCGGATCGCCCGCCCAAGTTTCACATCTGCGCGGGCGGGAATGCGCGGCCGAGTTTGGCGCCGGCTTAGCCTTGAAATCATTGAGCGTGCAAACGGCGCGCGAGGTAGTTGGTTTGCATGACGCCGCCCACGCCAACAGCGCGCGACGCGGCGCTCTTGGCCATCCATAATCTGAGTTGCCGGCGCGCATCACCGGCGCTTGGCTGGCCGAGAGATCACCGCGCCAGGCTCGCGCTCTGCTCGGAGAATCGCGCATGTCGCGCCGGCCCGCGCCGCCTTCAACGAATAGCGATGTGACGCGGCCCGGCGAGTGGTGCCGCGCGCTCGGGCTTGCGCTTGACGGCGAAAGCCGCGCGGATGTTTTGCTTGCCGGCGCCGACATAGATTATCTGCTGTCGTTTCGCGACGCCGTTGCTGTCGCGCCAAACGACCGCGCGGACGTCGCCCTTTTCTTGCGCGACGCGCTGTTAGAGCTTTCGCCGGATGGCAGTCTGGAACCGAAACAAGCGATGTCGCGGGCCCGCGTGCTGCGCATGGTCGCGCGCACGCTCGACGCGCGCGGCTTGCTCGCATTGCAGAAGGCCACGGCGCGCCCGTCCGTTAACGGAGCGCTGGTGCTGCGCGCGGTTGGGCGCGGCGCGGATCGCAGCTTTTCCGTTGCGCTTGATGCGTTCTTGTTTCGCGCTTTCGGCGAGCGCGCTTATCCCGCGCTCGCTCGCCGTTGTCGGCGGCAGCCGGTGGTTTACCACGCCAACGCTCAGGGACAAATAGATTATTTGGAAGTGCGCCCGGCCGCAAACGGCGCCGCATCCGACCGCTTTTCGCCCTTCTCTCACTGGACGACGACGCTCACCGCGGCGCAAGTTGTTGGCCGCCTTTTCTCCGGCCCGGCCGCGAAAATCGGCGCCCTCGCGGATCTGCGCGTCGCAGAGCGCGGCGCTTCGCGGCGCGCCACCGATCTTGAGATCATCGGCACCGGCGGCACGGCGCATGTGCGCGGCGGTCGCGTTCGGTCGGCGCTTGGTTTGCGCGAACAGTTATTCGTGATTGAACAAGAATTACGATGAGTCGGGAAAAATCGCCAGCTACACCTTCATCGGACGCGGATGGGGTCACGGCGTGGGCATGTGCCAGGTGGGCGCTTACGGACTGGCGCGTGTCGGCTTAAGCTACGACCGGATTTTGAAGAACTACTACACGGGCATTGAACTGACGAAGCTTTATTGATGAGCATGACTCTTTGCGATTCTTTGCGTTTAGACCTGCTTAAACGCAAAGAATCGCAAAGAGCAAGACGCAAAGAATCGCAAAGAGAGGAGGATGCGGCAGATGAAGGATTCACCAAAAGATACGGCGGTGACGCTGTACGTGGTGGCTGATTGCCCTTTGTGTGCGGGTGCCCGTGAGTGGCTTGAAGCTCATCAGGTGAGCTACGAGGAGCGCGACGTGACGGCTCATTTCGGAGCGTTGCGCGACATGTATCGCCTCACGAAACAGCGACTGGTGCCCGTCTTTGAACGCCGCAAAGAAGCGCTGGTGCGCCCGACCGCGACTCAATTAACAGAGTTTCTGCTTTGACACTATGCGTTTCTCCCGCGCCCAAGCGATCGCCGCGCTGATGCTTCTTGTCGTCATCTGGACGATTGTCATCTACCGTTTGATTAATTAGGCAGAAGCTTCGAGCACTTTGCGCCGCCAGGAACAACCCATCATCGCCATTGTGGGCCCGACGGCGTCGGGCAAAAGCGCGCTCGGCATCGAGCTGGCGCTCAGATGACGGCGAAGTCATCAACTGCGTCTCGGTGCAGGTTTACCGCGAGATCGAGATCGCGACCGCCAAAGTGAGCGTGCGCGAAAGACGCGGCGTGCCTCATCATTTGCTTGACTTTGTGGCGCCCGGCGAGCGGTACACGGCCGGCGATTGGGCCCGCGACGCCGTCCGAACCATTAACGATATCGAGTCGCGCGGCAAATGCGCCTTCATCGTCGGCGGCAGCGGCCTTTACTTGCGCGCGCTGCGCCGTCCGTTCTTTGAGAGTCCGCCGACCGACGAACTGATTCGACAACGCATCGTCGCACTGCGGCAAAAGCGCGGCGCCGATCACCTTTACAAATTACTGGCCAGACTGGACGCGCGCTCAGCCGCGCGCTTGCACGCGCGCGATTGGTCGCGCGTGCAGCGCGCGCTCGAGTACAGATTGCAAACGGGACGCGCCTTCGCGGAAGCGCAGCGCGCCGCGCAGGAGGTGAGCCCGCCGGCGTTCACCGCACGCCTTCATGTTTTCGCGCTTAATCCGCCGCGCGCCGCTCTTTACGAGCGCATCAATCTGCGCACCGCGGAGCACTACCGCCAGGGACTTGTTGAAGAAGTGCGCGGCTTGCCGCGCGGGGCCTCGGCGCTGACTCAAGCGCCCTGGGCGCCCACAGTTACCGGCGCACGGTTGAGTATTTGCGCGGCGAGCGGCCGAGCTTGGAGAGCGCCATCGAGCAGAGCCAGCAGAACGTCAGACACTACGCCAAACGCCAGCTCACCTGGTTTCGCCGCGAACCGGGCGTTCATTGGTCGATGGCTTTGGCGAAGACCCGGCGTGCAAAAGCACGTGGCCGCGCACGTCGCAGAGCTGTTACGCAGCGATTAATTATTCCGTTCGCCGCGAGATTCTCTCTGTCACCTTCCGACCTGTGATGTAAGCTCACGCCGGTATTTTCTCTTCACAACTTGAGCGGAGAAGAGTGGTGGTGGATACAAAGTCTTCACCTCAAAACATCCAGGATGCTTTCTTGAACACGGTGCGCCGTGAGAAAGACGCCGTGACCATCTATTTGATGAACGGCGCCAAGCTTTCGGGGCGCATCAAGAGCTTTGATAAGTTTTCGGTGCTCCTTGAGACGGGATCGCAAGAGCAGCTTATTTTCAAGCACGCCATCTCCACTATTCTTCATGCGCGCCGCTCCGCCAGTGACCTGCGATCGCCGGCGGCGGCGACACATGCCCACCACGCTGCCGAACATCATTCCGACACATCTCCCAGCGACCAGTGAAGTCATCGCTTCGCCGCGCGCCGCAAAAGCAAACAGTGGCGCCCGCTTTTATCACTTTTGAAGGCATCGACGGAAGCGGAAAATCAACGCAACTGCGCTTGCTCGCAAGCGACTTGCGTGCGCAGCAGCGGCACTTGGAAATCGTGGTCACCCGTGAGCCCGGCGGCACGCCCCTCGGCGCGCGGCTGCGTAGCGCGCTGCTCGACGTGGAAACAATTGTCGATCCGCTCGCCGAGTTGCTGCTCTACGCCGCTGACCGCGCGCAGCACGTCAGAACATTGATCCGCCCCGCTCTTGACTCCGGCCGCATAGTGCTTTCAGACCGCTATGCGGACGCGACCGTGGCTTACCAGGGCGCCGGCCGAGGCTTTCCTCGCGAGTTGATCGAGCAGATCATCGCCATCGCCACCGCCGGACTGCGGCCTGATCTGACGCTCGTCTTCGATGTTTCGCCCGAAGCGGGACTGGCGCGGCGCTCGCGGCGGATGAGCGGCGGCTCGGCGAGCGACCGGTTGGACGCCGAAAGCACAGAGTTTCATGCCCGTGTGCGCGCCGCTTACCTGGAGATCGCCGCGCGCGAACCCGTGCGCGTCAAAGTAATTGACGCCGGCGCATCCATCCAAGTCGTGCACGGTCGCGTCAAGCAAATCGTTTCCAAGTTTTTCAAGTCGCGAGTTCCGCCCAAACAGCCGCAAGATATACAATAAGCTTTGACGCAGCAGCAATCCGGCGCCCGCCATATTCAGTTATGTTCACACGCTTGATCGGAAATAACCGCGCGAAAGAGATTTTGCGGCGCGTCATCCGACAAGCCCGCGTGCCCGGGGCGATGCTTTTCACCGGCGAAGACGGCGTCGGGAAAAAGCTTTTCGCTTTGGAACTCGCGAAGGCGCTTAATTGCCGCACGCCGGTGGACGCGGAAGGCTGTGACGCCTGCCCCGTTTGCGCGCGCATCAACCGGATCGGCGACAAAGCGCTTGATGACTCAGGCAAGCTGATCGTCTGGAGCGCGCACCCGGACGTAGGCCTCATCCTGCCCGCCGGGCGCTTGATCACGGCGCCGCAGATTCGAGAATTAGAGCGCGAATCAAACGCTCGCCCATTTGAAGGCGTCGCCCGCTTGTTCATCATCGAAGAAGCGGATCGCATGAACGACGTGGCGGCCAACGCGCTTTTGAAAACACTCGAAGAGCCGCCGGCCTCCTCGCATCTGATGCTGCTCAGCGCGCGCCCCGCCGCGTTGCTGCCCACGATTCGCTCGCGCTGCCAACTGGTGCGCTTCACGCCGCTCACCGTCACAGAGATTGCGGAATATCTGCAAAGCTCGCAGGGGGGAAAGCTTTCGGCAACGGATGTTTCGCTGGCGGCGCGCGCCGCGCAGGGAAGCTTGGGCCGCGCGCTCGCCCTTGACCCCAAGAATTACCGCGAACAGCGCTCGCTGATGCTCGACATACTCGACGCGCTCGCGCGCGATGCGCACCGGGCTCGGCTGCTGCGCGCGTCCGAAAGTCTGAGCGATCCGAAATATAAGGATGAGTATGAAGAGCGATTGGAAATTCTGGAAACGCTGATCCGCGACATCTGGACAATTAAGCTTGGCGACGCTTCGACGGCGCAGTTAATTAACGATGACTTGTCTCAACAACTCGCGCAGCTCGGCGCATACGTCTCGCTTGGCCGCGCCCGCCTGTGGCTCCAACACATAGAAGAAACGCGCCGCCAACTCGCGGTTAACATCAATCGCAAAATTGCCACCGATGCGCTGCTTTTGACGATGGCCGGCACGACGGGCGAGCGCCGCAATAGCAGCAACAGCGCACACGCCGGGCGTTGAACGCTCAGCGGTCTTTCCCCGACCGACAGGAGAGAAGCTATGCCTCAAAAAATACTGGTAGTGGACGACGACCCGGAGCTGCATGATCTGATTACCTTCGCCCTTAAGCGCCGCGGCTACGATGTCATCTCGGCCCACGACGCCTTCCAGGGTCTGCGCCTGCTCGGCGAAACGAAAGTCGATCTCGCGATGCTCGACATCATGATGCCGAATATGGACGGGCTTGAGATGCTCTCGACTCTGCGCCCGGCGCATCCTCATCTGCGCGTGATCATGATGACGGCCATTTCCACGCCGGAGGCGGCGGTCTCGGCCTTGAGGGATCAAGCCTGCGATTTTCTCGCCAAGCCTTTCGACATCAACGACCTGATCTCGGCCGTTGACACCGCGCTCTCGATGCAGCCGAGCGAGATTAAAATCGAAGTGCTCTCGGCGCGCCCCGAGTGGATCGAACTAAAGGTGCCTTGCACAGGCACGGCCGTTGAGCCGCTTGAGCGTTTGATGGCGCAGCTTAAAACCGATCTGCCGCGCACCACGCGCGAAAGCGTCTCGCTCGCCTTTCGCGAAATGCTGCGCAACGCCATCGAGCACGGCGGCAAAAATGATCCTCACAATACGTCGCGGTCGCTTACCTGCGCACGCCGCGCATTATCATTTACCGCATCAAAGACCCCGGCGAAGGCTTCGCCGTCGAGTCGCTGCATCACTCGGCGATTCTCAATCCCCAGGACGACCCGACGCACCACATGCGCGTGCGCGAAGAAAAAGGCATGCGCGCCGGCGGCTTCGGCATCTTGATCGCGCGCAACATGGTGGACGAGATGGTCTATAACGAGCAGCACAACGAAGTGGTGTTGATCAAATACTTGGACGATCAAGACGACTCGCGATCCGCTGATGATTAATGGCCGCCGCAGCGCGCTGATGATTAATGGCCGCCGCCTGCGCTTCGCAAGCGGCGGCCACGTGCGCGTGCGGTCGCGGACCAGCTTCAGCGAAGGCGCACAACTCGTTCGCGCGTGCCGCTGCTTGCGCGCTCACGCGTTCAGGTCTGAGTGATCCAGGTTCGCGCCTTCAAAGACGGCGCCATCGAGGTTACAGTCGCTGACGTCGGCGGCGAGAAGATTGGCACCGCGAAAGGAAGCATTCGTCAAATCCGTTTTGCTGATGAATGCGCGCGTCAGGTTGGCGTTGTCAAACCGCGCTCCGGCGAAGTTCGCCCGGAAGATCTGAGCTTTCACCATCACCGCCCGGGTGAAATCAACACCCGGCGCCTGAGTGCGGTTGAAATTGGCCCGGGACAGCTCGGCCCCGACAAACGAACAATTGTTCAGCACTGAGCCGTCGAAGTACACTTCCTGCAGATCGCATGCGCTAAAATCAAAGTCGTCGATGTGGACGAAAGAAAGTTGCACCATCTCTCCTTCGCCGCCCGCAGTGGCGAGGAAACGGGCGTGGTCCGCCAACATCTCTTTCACATCATCGCGACTAAGTCTGCGTAATTCCGGCGTGTCCATATTTCTCCTCAAAGGCGCGTGTTGATTTCGTGAATGCGATTCAATTCATTCGGGGTCAAATGATCAGTGAGCCACTTCCACAATGCGTCGCGGTCGGCTTTATTCATATAGGTGCTGTCGAGCAGAACGCTGACAGGTTCGGGCGCACCCGGCGGTTTGTCGCTGGGGAATGATTTGCCGAGCTGCTTTTTGATTGCCTCCCCGGTCTGCTCGGGATCGAACTTAAATGGTTTGCCCGGGCTTTCAGGTGACGGGGGCGCCTTGACGTCCCAAGGGTGCCCGTCTCCATCGAAGAACTCGATCTCAGCCGGCCCACGCTTGATCGGTTTGGTCATTATGCCCTGAGACTCGGCTTCGAGCCCAGCCATGGCTTCCCTGCGCGTCGCGTCACTGATTTTGTTGCCATGAGCGGGATCGCTGGCCAATGAGTCGAAGCGTGGATCGTTGCGGTAATGCCCGGGAACGTCCGCGTTGTCTTTGAAGCTTTGAACTTCTTAAACCCGGCATCTCCGGGTGCCGCCACACGCTTCGGCGCTGCGTTGACCGGCGCGCGTAGCGGAGCGTTGTTGACCGTGGTGGTGTGCGTTCCGGCGGCGGTCGTGCCGGTTTGGCTCGGCGGATTAGTCAGATCAACCTTCTGGTTGGGATCCGAGAGTTTTTTCAGGTTTTGGGCGGGCGGCCCCGCAGGCGGATTACCGTTGGGAGTGGGAGGCGGCGGCGGCTTGGGGCCGGGCGGCGGCGGATTGTTAATGCGCGCCATGTCTTTCACGGTGCCTTTGACGTTCGCGTAAATCATCACGCCCGCCAACACCATTTTGCCCGTGAGCAGCAGCATGCGCTCGATCTTTTCGCGCGGACTCAGTTTTTTGTCATTCTGAATTTTGTCCATCGCATCGACGGCCTGCTCGCCCCCGATGACGGCGTCCTTGGCGACGAGCACGCCCTGGAAGGCATCGGCGCCGACGGTGCCAACGAGCACAAACTCGCGGGCGGTGCCTTGTAGTTTCATGACGATGGTGGCGCCTTTGGCCCAAGCGGTCCCGACGCCCAACACGCAACCGACGACGGAGAGCGCGTCCATCCCGTCTTGCGAAACGTCCGTAATTGCTCTTGCATGGCGTTCGTAGATGTCGAGGCCGGCCCGGCGGCGCCCACGACGCCGCTGAAGATGCCGAGCCAGAGAACAGCCGCGGCCGCTTGAGAGCCGGGGATCGGCGCGACCGTCAGAATCACGGCGAGCAGTCCGGTGACGAAGGCGGCCGATTGCAGAAAATCTGCGATCGTGCCGAAAAAGCTTCTGCCGGTGGTAAAAAACCCGGTATCAATTTGCGCGGGGCCGACGATATTATCCGCCACCTGGATGTTGATCCCGCCTTTGGGATACTGATTGTTCTGCTCAAATGTTTTGATCGCGTCTTGCACCGCGTCGGCGTCCGTCGCGCCGCTGCCGTCGTACTCGCCGTCCAGTCGTGTATCGCCCGGGTGCGTCCAGTCAACCAGCTTCCACTGTTTCTTCGCGCCCGCCGGCGCCGGCCGGTGAGCGAGAAAAAGATTCAGTTCCGAGACCTGACCCGTGGAATCATCACGGTGAGTGGCGGTGACCGGAATTCTGGTGAAGCCGGTGGTGGATTGCAGACGGTCGGCCAATTTCTCGCCGCTCTCCTGCACTTTTTTCACGAACTCTTCGTGCTTCTTCTTTTCCGCGAAGCTGACCTGATCGAACTTGCCGAAAAACTGCTGCACGCCCACTTGAGTGAGCACTATCAGATACCGATTGATCGCGGAAAGAGCCGATAACGGGTCCTGCACGTGAGTCCGTTGGTTGTTCACCGGATCCCACATGAATGATTCGGCTGGCGCGACATTCTGCGGATATTCGATTCCTCTAATGATGTCAAAACCAACGTTGCCGCCGCCGAACCGTTTGTCGCCGATAGGCATGATGATGCCGCCGAAGACCATGAATTTGCCGGCGCGGTCAAATTTCAAAGAGAACTCGAGACCCTTGTCCTGCTGTTTCACGAGCGCGGACTTATCGGCAGCGCTCGCGCATCCCCAGATGGTGCGGTTGGCGTCGCCCGGAACAAGCGGTTCGGTGAAGTCTGTGGAGACGAAGCGGTAAGTCACGGTCTCGCCGACTCCGACTGTTCTGTACCGCGGATTCGCTTCGATCTTGAGCATCAGTTACCTTCGCCTCCACAGGGTCTGCGGTCGCTTATTCGGCCTCGTCAAACTTGCGGTACTTGATCTGTTGGCGGGTCGGCAATCCGGAGCGGGCCAGCAGCATTTGAATGAGCAGATTACGAGATTCGTCTTTCACTGCGTTCTGAATATCCTCTGGCATGCCTTTTCCGGAAAGGTCGTTGAAGAAACGCGCGTAGACCGCGACGGCCGCTGCCAACAGTTCCGGAGAGTAAGTCAAGAGACTCAAAATCTCGTCGAAATCCTCCGCGGCGCACGCCTTTCGCGCTCGTCCGGCCAATGATTTAGCTTTGACGTCGTCCGGGTCCACGTAGCGCAGCTCGAACGCTCCGTCCGGAGCATCCAGCACCGTCGCTTGGCCGTCGCGATCCAGCCGCCCGATGCGCACCGATAAATCCGCCAGCGTGATTTCAAATTCGGCTTCGGGAATCGCAAAGCCGTTTTCATCCACAAGTGAGAAGAAGAACGCGTTCGCCACGCGGATCACATGAATTTCTTCGGATGCGAGGCCGCTTTGTTTGAACGGGCGCGTTTTCCGCCCATCGCTGCTTGCCTGTTGCGTGCCGAGCGTCGCGTCCCGCGCGATCTCCGCGATGAAACGGCGCGCGGTCGGGGTCGAGCTCTTCACGAATTTTGCCGCCGCAGTTGGCGCCTGGCCCCCTTTGGGCGTTGCGGCAGCAACAACATTTCCTTGGGGCAATTCTCCTGTGCCGACGAAAAACAACGTGTCGGAAGTGAATTCCTCGCGGCCGGAATCGGAACTGACCTCAACCGGGCCAGGGTCAAGGCCTTCCACCAGAACCGCGCCGCTCTCGTCGGTCACCGCAGGCGTTTCCGCTCCCGTGGCCGAGCGCACCATCAATGCGATATTCGGCAACACAGCGCCGGTTCTCGAGTCCACCACGATGATGCGAATCCAAGTTTTCACGATTACCGGACGCAAAGACTCGCACGGCGACTCGCCCGCGAGCCGATCATAAAACCGACAAGCGAACGTATCTCTCGTCTTCGCGTACTCACGACGCGGCGGCTGCGCGCTCAGCCGCCGCGCGGAGTCAGACCAGAAACGCCGATGACAATCAGTCACTTCCTTATTTGCGGCGGACGGACAAGGCCATTGCGCTAGATTCAGCTCAGTGCCGGGCCGGAACAGGTACAGCAGCACCCGGCGATTCGGTGCGTTAGCATCGTTTCTCTCTTTCTTATCTTGAGCGCGCTCAAAATTTGCTTCCTCTGATTGAGAAAAAATGAGCAGCGGATTGAAATCGCTGCACGCCTGGTAATCTCCCCTGCCGTGTGGGTGAGCTCCCCGCGCCAAGAAGTCCTGTTTCGTCAGCGTATACGGCTGCGAGCTAACGTCCGGGCGCGAAACGTCCGCGTTCGCTTGCGGCACGCTGGGCCGGTTTTCTCGGCACAGCACATCCATGTAAGCGAGAAACAGCTTGGGGCGCGTCCGCGGCCCAACGTTTCCCGTTGGCGGCAATCCGTGCTCACGCTGAAATTCTTGCAACGCTTCACGCGTTTGCTTGTCCATCACTCCATCAAAGCGTTGCGGATCGTGGAGCAGCGCGTCGAGCATGACCTGCACGGACCTCAGTCCCCAATTGTCGCTGTTAAAGGGTTGAATGGGTTGCGTGAAAAGACGCTCCCAGATGGAGACTGTGCGCGTCAGCAAGCCGTAAACGGCTTCCGCGCGCCGCCCGCTCAGCTGCTTGTTGTAAGCTTCTGTGCCGACCGGGTCGGCGTGTCCGAAAATTGAGATGGGGGCGCCGGGGTGCGCTTTTCTGAGCGACGCCAGAAAGGCAAACTCCCGTGCCGCTTCGGGACGGATAAAGGAGGAGTCGAACTCAAAACGGTTGTCGTACAAGCTGCAGCAGGCGATGGGGCGCAAATCCGGTTGGATGGTATTGAATTGGTGAGCGGTTGAGGGCCCGACCAGAATGGAATGTGGCGCGGTGACGCCGTGCGTCGCGGTCACTCCGCCTTCCGACAACTCATGTACTAGGCCGCCAGTTTTATCGCCCACGCGCGTGGTCCCCGTCGCACAATTTGCTCTGAGCAACCGTGTACTTGATCGTGAGTCATATCTTCTACGTCGGGCGAAACTGCATGCCTCATACGTTTTCGAATCAGGGGCCGACTAAATCGGCCCTTGTATTTCCAACTTGCGTTGGTGACCAGTAGACGGAAAACAGCTCCCGAATTGTGTTAGGAGTGCTCAAATAAATCTTGATTATTTCTCTTTTGGCGTAGATCGGCGGCCGAACTTTGCCTTCATCCGCTCGCGGTACTGTTTTTGGCCGCACACGCCCCTTCACCTCAGGCCATTGAAGCGGAGGGCGCTCAGAGATGCCGAGATTCGAAGTTGCCTACAAATTACCTAAAATAAAATCGGTCATCGTGCTGCGCATGTGCTTCACCAGTAGCGGATCGGTGACGCCGTGGCGCGACTTGGGGTAGAGCATCAGTTGAAAAGGCTTGCCGGCCTTTTGCAATTCGTAGGCGAACTGCACTGTGTTCTGCATGAGAACGT
>JBBJMB010000192.1:0-7541 GCA_037719755.1 Pyrinomonadaceae bacterium | reverse complement strand
GCGTGTCTTCAACTATATCGTGCAGCAACCCGGTGGCGACCGAGACTTCGTCGAGGCGCATATCGGCGAGGATATTCGCCACTTCGAGCGGATGAATCAGATATGGCTCTCCCGAGGCCCTGATTTGTCCTTTGTGTTCGCGGGCTGAAAAGAAATAAGCGCGGCGCAACAAATCGAGATCAGCCTGGCTGTGGTTGGCGCCAACCTTTTTGATAATGTCTTCGATCCTAATCATGCGCTTTTAAAAGTACAGCGAAACAATCGGAAAACGAGCGCTCGCCGCCCGGAGGCCCGCCGTTTCAAGCTCTCCCGTGTTTGATGCTCAAACATAAGAACAGGTGACGCTTGACTCAAATCGTCTCGCGTCACCCGAAGAGTTGCAATTATTTCGCGATACTAAAGGCCGCGCCGCTTGCGGCCGCACGTTGAAGAAATCGAAGAACCCGGATCCGACCCTAACTCGTCGCCTGCTTCGTGAGGGCCTTCTGCGCTTCAGCTTCCTTTTTGCGACGGTTATTTTCTTCGCTCAACTTGACCGTCACCTTCTGAGCTTCATCAGCCTGCTTATTATAATCCGCTTTGAGATCAGCTTTACCGTCCATCTCGGACAGCTTGGCGCCCTCACGCAGAAGATTGGTTTTATATGACCAAGCCGATTCGCTTTCGGGATTTAAGCTGATCGCTTTCCCAATCAGCTCCATACCGTCGGCCGTGCATTGCTGCGCGGTGTCAAAGTCTGATTGCTCCTTCGGTTTTTTGAACTGAATCAGCGTTTTGCCGTCTTTCACCACGTTTTGCTGATTTTCGCGCTGCTCAGTGATTTTAAAAGAGCAATCCCATTTCTTGCTCGCGAGCACGGTGTAGGCTTCGGCCCGCTTGTCGTTTGACACTCCGTCCATGCTGGTGCGCCGGGTAATCCACTCCATTTGCTTATCGTTGTCTTTGATCGCGCCGTACAGGTAAGCGACGGCATTGTATGCGTCGTCGTTACTTGGATCGCGTTCGAGAACCGATTGATAAGCTTGATCGCTTTGCGGGCCGTTCGACGTTGCCCGGTGCCTCGACCCCGGCTTAAATTGCGCGTGAATCGAACGGGCAACAAAAATCGGCGCATTTGTTTGCGTCGGGTCTAGTTCGAGCTTTCGCAAAATGCTGTTCAGCCTCAGCGATTTGCCCCCGCCGTAAGACCTCGCGCCCTCATTCAATTCGTTTTTAGCGCGAATGCGATTGTCGTCACATCCTGAGAGGCCGAATGACAGCGTCAGGATCGAACACACAGCTTGGGCGAGAGAGCTTCATCACTAATCGACTCCGGTCAAGCAATTATCGTATGCGGACAATCAAATAAGACCTCGGTTCGCCGAGGCCCAAAATTGAGGCTAACCGCCTTTTGGTTCTTAGGGCGCCAAATCATCAATCTGCAAACCTACGGGCCGTGCGCCGGCGCCTTTGAGCGCATCAATCACTTTCACTACTTCCCCGTACTTAACCGAGCGCGGAGCCTTCACGAAAACCGTGCGCTGAATGCGTTCGTCTTCGGGCAAATCCGAGCGGGTTTCCATGCCCGTCGCGTAAGCGCGATTAACTTTGCGCTCTTCAAAAATCTGGGAAAGCCGGGCACTGAGACGCCCCGTGTCATTGACTGAGCCGAAATCATCCAGGTTCAGCTTGATCTTCAGATCCGAATCAACCGCCACCACCAGAGTCAAAGGATTCGGCTTCACTATTTGATTCACATCCGGCTCGGGTTCCTGCGGAACCAGCGCTTTAAAGCGAGTTGGCTTGAGTGGCGTAATCACCATAAAGATGATCAACAGCACAAGCAAAATGTCGATCAGGGGCGTCACGTTGATATTGGGTACGGCGGGTGCTCCGCCACCGCCTGCGCTCATGCTCATAATCTTTAACTCCCGGGGTGAGAAACTGCCAACGCCCCCAAGCTTCTCAGAGGGCGTCGGCACGAAACAAGTAGATTGCTGCTATGCGCGTTTCGGTTGCGCTCCGGCCGTAGCCGATCCTCCGCCCTTTTTCTTGTCCGCTACCAATCCGATCTGATCGATTCCGGCCTGCCGAATCATGTTGATTATTTCCACCACGGTTCCGTAGCTGACGCCAACGCCGCTCTTGATGTAAACAATTCTTTCATTCGACGTTTTGCCGCTTAAACGGCTTTCGACCACGCGCGTCAGATCTTCCTTCACGATCGGGTCCCGACCCAAGTAGAACGAACCGTCTTCCGGAATGGCGATAACCACTGAGGACTCTTTGATAATCGCCGGATCTTCCTCGGGATTATTAAGCTCTCTTGGAATACTGACGGTGACGCCGGACTGCAAAAGCGGAGTGACCACCATAAAGATGATCAACAACACAAGCATAATGTCGACCATCGGAGTGACGTTGATTTCGGAGTTAAGACCTCCGCTGCCGCCTGCTGACATGCTCATAATCTAATCCTCCACATAAAAACTCTCGCGGCAAAAGCGCGCGGCAGGCTTGTTTTACAGACGCTCTGATTCAAGCAAGTTCAAGCAAGCAAGTTCAAGCATGCAAGCTCTGCCGCCGCACCAATTTGTGACCGCAAGCTTTCTCGCCCCGACTTATGACTTCAGTTGCTTGGTCTTGTTCTTCAAGAAGTAATCCACCAGCTCTGACGCCGAGTTGTCCATCTCCACGATGAAGCCATCGACCTTGCCGGTGAAGTAGTTAAACAGCCACACCGCCGGCACCGCCACAAGCAAGCCCAGAGCAGTCGTAAAGAGGGCTTCGGAAATACCGCCGGCCACGGCCGCGATACCAGCCGTCTCAGCGTTCTTCATGCCCTGGAAGGCATTGATGATGCCGAACACGGTGCCGAAGAGGCCCACAAAGGGCGCGGTTGATCCGATGGTCGCGAGTCCTGAGAGGCCGCGGCGAAACTCAGCGGTTTTGATTGCGACGGCGCGCTGCAGGGCGCGCTTTGAGGCATCAATTTCGTCGCCGGAAATATCAGATGATTGTTCGTGGGCCTGAAACTCTTGCAAACCGGCATTGACGACCATCGCCAGATGCGACTTTTTGTGCTTGTCGCTAATGGTGATCGCTTCACCGATGCGGTCGTTTTTAAGAGCCTGCGCAACGCGCGGAGCGAATTCCCGAGATTGCTTCTTGGCGGCGGAGTAAGTGAGGTAACGCTCGACCATAATGGCGATCGAGTAAATGGACATAATCAACAGCACAATCACGACGCCGATGGCCACGGCGCCCATGTGCTTAATCATCTCCGTAAAAGAAAACACGTCCGCCGCGCTTTCCTGCGCGTTCGCGGCCTCTTGTAGCAGAAAGAAAACTGAACCAAAGGCCTTTGAGCCGACAAAGCTAGTTAAGATCGTCACGGTAATCCCCTCCAAAAGGTAGTGATTGAAGTTTCAACTAATAGCCGGCGCGCCGAAATTCAAAAACCGCGGCGGCGACCGTCAGCGCGCTCTTTCGTGCGAGCTATTGGAGCACAAAGTTGTAAGTGATCACGCCCGACACCTTCACCGCTTGATTGGAAAGCAGCGTGGGTGAGAAGCGCGCTTGATATGCCGCTTGCTGCGCGGCTTGCAGCAACAGCGGATGACCGCTAACGGCCTTCGCGGAAACTACTTTCCCCGACTCGTCAACGACGATCTGCACCGTCACTGTGCCGGAAGCCCGAGCGGCTTTGGCAATCGCCGGATAAGGCGGAGCCGGTTTGCTGATGGCTTTACCGTTGAGCACGCCTCCGGATATCGGAGCGGTGCGCTTCGGAGGCGCTGGCGGCGGAGGCGGCGCGGCTTCGACCACCGGGCCGGTTCCCACGCCTGCGCCCGGAGGTCCGCCCGACCCGACGGCCGGCGGCGGCACATCGACGTTGCTCGAGCCGATGGCGACCTGCTGCCCGCGCGGAACCGGCGGCACTTTATTGGCGATGACGGCCGGCTTTTCCGGAACCTTAGTGGTGTCCGTCACATCGGCGATCAATTCCGTGCGCATCGCCACTTGACGTTCCTGCTGAACTCGGGCTTGGGCGCTTCTTTGGGCTGCTCCGGCTCGACGGGTACGACCGGAATCGGAGCGACCAGTGTGGTTAATTCCAAATTCTGATTATCAAGGTGCGCGTCATACAGGTAAATGCTCACCACCAACGCTGCCACCAGCAGCACTGCATAAACGGCCGTGGTGATTAAAAAGAATGAGCCTTTACGTGCGATGTCGCCACTGTGAGAACCAGACTCTACAAGTGTCTCGAACATCTTTAATCGTCCTCCCTCTAGCGGTGCTGTTGGGCCAAGGTTACGAGGTAAATAAAAGTCCGAAGGAAAATAGTTTTTCCTAAAGTCTCAAAAGGCGCTTTTTATGTAAAACTGCAAGAGCACCTTTCACATCATTTAAACTCGTCAAGCTAAACGTGTGAAGCGGTGCTGCGGCGAATGGCATGATGAGCTCGCCGTTCGGATTGGACGATTGCCTTAATGTTAGGGGATTGCAACTAGCCCAATCGACAACCGAACGCAAATCAGCATCAACCGTTCGTACTTACGCAGCACGGGCGCGATTCTGAAAGTCGATTTAATTGGCCAGCAACGTCGCCAGTTTAGGCCGCAACTATTATTAAAGTCAAGCGAAATGTTAAACCCGCTCAAGCGCGCACAGAGTCGCGTCGGTCTTCGTTTGATGAATTCTTTTTCGGTGTCTTAGTGGCGCCGCGCGTAGGCTTCACAGCTCGACTCGCTGCGGTCGCATTGCTGCTGCTGCTCGCCACGGTGCTTCCGCGATTGGCTTCGAGCTTTTGCTGCCACCAGACCATAATCGGGCTGGCCACAGCGATGGTCGAGTAAGTGCCGCAGATGATGCCGACGAACAAGGCCAGCGAAAAGCCGCGCAAAACTTCGCCGCCGAAAAGCACCAGCGCGAGCACAGACAAAAAGACCGTGCCCGAAGTAATGACGGTTCGCGAAAGCGTTTGATTGATCGAATCGTTCGTCAAGTGGTACAGCGAGTCGCGCCGGCGCGATCTTAAATTCTCACGCACCCGGTCAAAAATAACAATCGTATCGTTGACGGAAAAACCGACCAAAGTAATCAGCGCCACAATCACCGTGAGGCTGATCTCCCATTGAAAAATCGAAAAGAACCCAAGCGTCACCAGCACGTCGTGAAAACGGCGATCACCGCGGCCGCGCCATGCGCTAACTCAAAGCGAAGGCGATATAAGCGAGGATACCCACCAAGGCCAGAAGCGTCACGGCCACGCTTGATTTCAGTTGCCGCCCCGCGACCGGACCCACGGCTTCGGTGCCGACGATCTCAGCGCCCGCCTGATCGCCGAATGTGGCTAAAGCTTGAGCCACTTTCGTGCGCCCGCTATTTACCTGCGCCTGTTCCTCTAGGGTGGCTGCCTCAGCTTCGCCGGAATTTTCTTGCGCCACTTTGATCAGCACTTCGTCAGACTTGCTGGTCACCGGCTGCACCACAAAGTCGCGAATGCCGGCCTGCGCCAAAGCGTTCCGAATGGCCTCATCAGAGGGGCGCTGTTTAAACTTGGCGGTGATTACCGTGCCGCTGGAAAAATCAACGCCGAGATTAAAGGCCCCCGTTCCGCCTGGCGTAAGTTCACGAATCAAGGCTGAAGCGAGACCAAGCAATAAGAGGCCGACCGAGAGCGCGATCAAAATGCGCCTGTGGCCGAGCCAATCGACATTAACAGTTTTGAAAATTTGAATCATGGCGATGACAATGGCACGAGTGACCAGCAAACGAGCGGCATACTACTTCGCTGTGCGCCGCGCATCTTTTCGGTCACTGACAAACTAAATGCTGAGCGTTTCGACGCGGCCGCCTTTGCGCTGCAAAAGCCAGATAAAGATGGTGCGCGACACGTAAACGGCCGAAAACAAGTTGGCCACCAGGCCGAGCACAAGCGTCACGGCGAAGCCGCGAATCGGCCCCGTGCCGAAGATAAACAAAAAGAGCGACGAAATAATAGTCGTCACGTGCGTGTCAATGATCGCCACAAAAGCGCGCGCGAAGCCTTGATCGATGGCCGACGCCACGGTCTTACCGCTTCTTAACTCTTCGCGTATGCGCTCAAAAATTAAAACGTTTGAGTCAACCGCCATGCCGATTGAGAGAATCAAGCCGGCGATGCCGGGCAGCGTCAGCGTCGCGTTGAAAATAACCAGCGCCGCCATCGTCATCACCATATTGAGTAACAGCGCGACCACCGCGTTCACGCCTGCGCCGCGGTAGTAAACGAGCATAAAGGTGACGACTAAACCAAGCCCCACAAGCGATGCGGTTACGCCCGAGCGAATCGAATCGGCGCCGAGGCTCGGGCCGACCGTGCGCTCTTCTTGATAAACCAAACGCGCGGGCAGCGCTCCGGACCGGAGCGTTAAGGCCAGATCCTTCGCCGAGTCTTGCGTAAAGCGCCCGTCGATCTGGCCCTGATCTGTGATTTGAGATTTGATGAACGCAATCGACTTCACTTCGTCGCTTAAGACCACGCCCATATACTGATTGACGTTGGCGCCAGTCCAGGCGCCGAATTTTTGCGCGCCCGCCGGCTTCAAAGCGAAGCTGATTTGAAAAGCGTCGTTGCGTCCGTTTTGAGGGACGGCCTCGGCGTTACGCAACTCAGACCCATCGATAATCGCCGGCGTTTCCACCACCACCCAGGAAGGCTTGCGCTCAGCCGGGTTCGTTTGAGCGGAGCCGCTCGCCGTCGGCTCATCGCGGTCAAAATACTGAAGCACGCGGCGGTTCGACGGAACGGCGCCGCCAAGCGATTGAAGCGCCTCTTGTTCTGTGGCGTAAGTTGTGACGGGCGCCGGGCTGGCGGACTCACGACATGCACCAATTCAAGGCGCGATTCGGCGACCAGAATTTTCTTAACGCGCTCCGGGTCTTGAATGCCCGGCATTTGCAGCAGGATTTGATTCGATTGAGCGCCGCCGTGCCGCTGCAACGTCGGCTCGGCGACGCCGACAGCGTTAATGCGGCTCTCGATGGTGCGCAGGGCTTGCTCGATGGTTTCTTCCGTACGCACGCGCTTCGCTTCGGGCGACATCGTCCAGGTGATTTTGTTGCCGGAGGTCGCCGCGTTCCAGTCGCGCGTAAGCTTATTTTCAGCGGCCTCGCGGATGGCATCCATCTTCGAGGCATCATTGGCTTCGAGTACAATCCGGTAGTCGCCGCCCGAGATTTCAGGACGCACATCTTTTACGTCGAAGCCGCCTTCTCTCGCCGCTAGTTGCGCGGCCTGCGCGTTATCTTCGGTCAACCGCTTGAGGTTGTCCTCGGTTTTGACCTGCATCACCAGATGCGAGCCGCCCTTCAAATCCAGGCCGAGGCGAATGTTGTCTTGCAGATTGGCTTTGAGGCCCGGCCACGTGAAGTCGCGCACGGTCGGCGTGTGTCTCGGCCCAAATAATGCGTAAAGAGAAAGCAGCGCCACGGCGGCGATGATAACGACGCGTTGCAGTAGGTTTTTCTTCTTCATACCGAACACTAATTGGCCTGCACGAGGTCAAGGCCGG
>JBBJMB010000191.1:0-7575 GCA_037719755.1 Pyrinomonadaceae bacterium | reverse complement strand
AGTACTGATCTGTTGCTACACAATCATGATGTATTTGGACAGAAGATGAATTGACCAACATGCCAATCTCATTTCCTTCCCAATGTCTATCCGCTACTCAATAAAGCTGTCAGCCACCCGCCGAAAGGAGCAAGATCATGGCTCTCATCTCAGAACTATTTACGAAACCGTTCAACCAACAGCTCAAAGATTGTGCAGAAAGGAATCCCGCCCATATCTCGCAAACGGACAATAATCAAGGCGAGCATGTTGCAAGGATACAAATGGCGCTTCTCCTGCTTGCCCCCGGCGAACCTGACCTTGCGGTTTTTACCAATACGAAAGAGTTCGAAGCTGATTTCAAAGCCAAGAAGTACGGAAAAGCTACGGCTGACGCCGTATTAAAATACAAACAAAAAAGAGTCATCATAGCGCGCAGCCGCCAAGACCAAGCCGATAACATCGTCGGCATCGAGACGATTGATAAACTCGATAAGGAGATGAAAAATCTTGAAGGTAAGGGCAAAGGAGGCGGCGTCAATCCGGTCAAAGACAACAGCATTAAAGTTGCCACTCTCTGGTTGAATGCCTTTATCGGGAGAGACGTCAAGAACGCCGACGGCAGTCCTCATTCATTCACGATCGGTAAGGGACAGCACCAAGGAGCGACAGCCATACCGGGTCCGGCAAGCTTAATTATCCCGACCTTCGATGATTGCTACCTGACGGATCAACGTTCTTTCGATGCCAACAACCCAACTGCCTCATCGCGCATACACGCTGAAGTGACCATAGATTTTACCAAGGACGTTCCGGAGATGAAGCAACCCGGAACATTCGGCGCGACTTTTGATACGATCAGGGTCAGAAAAAGCACCGGCGAAGAACTCAACAGAGGGCGAGGCATTGCGCGCGGAGGCTTCACCGCAGTGGGCGGTTTTACCCCGAAATCGAAACGGGTCACAGTACGGTATAAGCTGGCGGGATCGAACCCGATCGCCAAAGCGCCGTCTTTTCCGATCTTTGTCCCGACTCCGTTTGGGCCGGTGCCTATTCCACCAACTCCAAAAAAGACTGATCCGCAAACTCCCGTCGATCCGGACATTGACATGGTCGGGGAATTCACCTTGGATGCAGAACTTCGCAAATTAACATTTCGTGGATTAATCGATGGCTTCCCCTTTTACGAAGGCTACATTAGGGTTGATGGAATCACTCATACTTTATATCAAGTGCCGCCTCCGCCCGGAATGACACCCGCCAACGGACTTTTGGGTCCACCGACGATAGCTGTCGCGAAAGACTTATCCATTCCATAAGCAGGGGCGATAGCTCAGGTGTTGATGTGCGAAAGTAAAGCAGGGGCGCTAGAAGATACATATTCTCGCGCCCCTGCTTTACTTTCGCCGCTGCTTTCAGCGAGCGCTTTGAGGTCCGTTCGACAATTTACCGTTGGAAACCGTAGGACATACGGTGCGCTCCCAGCGTTAACCGCCCGCATCTGAAACAGACTTTACTGTGCATCATCAGTTTTCAATCACACCGATTGGTCTCTACTCCACGGTCACCGATTTAGCGAGATTGCGCGGTTGATCCACGTCGCAGCCGCGGCGGACGGCGATGTGGTAGGAAAGAAGTTGGAGCGGAATAATGGACAGGATCGGCGAAAGCAAATCGCTCGCCTCGGGAATTTCAATGATGTGATCGGACATGGTGGACGACATCTCGTCTCCCTCGGTGAGCACTGAGATGACCACGCCTTCGCGCGCTTTGACTTCAACGATGTTCGAGTGGGTCTTTTCGTAGCGCAGCTCAGAGGAATGATTGCCTTCCTCGCGCGTGTTGATAAAGACCACGGGCAAACGCTCGTCGATCAGCGCGTTGGGTCCGTGTTTCATTTCTCCGGCCGGATAGCCTTCGGCGTGAATGTAAGAGATTTCCTTGAGCTTTAATGCGCCTTCAAGCGCGACGGGAAGTTGATGCCGCGCCCCAAGTAGAGAAAGTCGGTGGAGCGGAAAAATTCTTTGGCCAGCTCCTCGATGTCGTCCGACTCGCTCAAAAGGCGTTCGATCTTCATCGGCAATTGAGCGAGTTCGTGCCCGTGTCGGCGCGCTTCGTCGGCGCTCAAAGTGCCGCGCAATTGGCCAAGATAAAGGCCGAAGAGATAAAGCGCGATCATCTGCGAGGTAAACGCCTTGGTGGAGGCCACGCCGATCTCCGGCCCCGCGTGCGTGAGGATGGTGCCGTCAGACTCGCGCGTAATCATAGAGCCCTGCACGTTACAAATCGCCAGCACGCGGCTACCGTGTTCTTTGGCTTCGCGCAGCGCCGCGATGGTGTCGGCCGTCTCGCCCGACTGCGAAATCACGACGAGCAGCGTTTTCTCGTCGAGCACAGGATTGCGGTAGCGAAACTCCGACGCGTAATCGACTTCGACGGGCACGCGCGCGAGTTGCTCGATCATGTACTTGCCGGCGAGGCCCGCGTGCCAGGATGTGCCGCAGGCGGCGATCTTGACGGACGTGAAGTTCTTAAACTCGGTCTCGGTGATGTTCATTTGATCTAGGTAAACGCGGCCCGTGTCGAGCGAGATGCGGCCCTGGACGGTGTCGCGGATGGCGCGGGGCTGCTCGTAAATCTCCTTCACATGAAATGCTTGAAGCCGCCCTTTTCCGCCATAATCGGGTCCCACGTGATGCGCGCTGTTTGGGCTCGACGGCGTTGCCGTCAAAGTCCATCACGCGCACCGCGTCGCGCGTTAAGACTGCGATTTCGCCGTCGCCCAAAAAGAAGATGTCGCGCGTGTGCTGCAAAATCGGCGGAATGTCGGAGGCGACGAAATACTCGCCGTCGCCAAGGCCGATCACGACCGGCGGGCCCTGCCGCACGGCGATAATGGTGTCGGGCTCGTCGGTCGATAAAATGGCCAGAGCGAAGATGCCGCGCAGCTCCGACACGCACCGGCGCACGGCCCGTTCAAGCGAATGCTCTTGCTTGAGATGCTCTTCGATCAAGTGCGCCACCACTTCCGTGTCGGTTTCGGTGACGAAGCGGTGGTCGCGCGCGCGCAAACGCTCTTTGAGTTGCGTGTAGTTTTCGATGATCCCGTTGTGCACCACGACCACATGGCCCGTGCAATCGCGATGGGGGTGCGCGTTTTCCTCGGTCGGTCGGCCGTGAGTGGCCCAGCGCGTGTGGCCTATGCCGTAGGTGCCGTCGAGCGGGTTGAGGCGAATCGCCTCTTCTAAATTACGCAGCTTTCCTTCAGCGCGCCTGACCTTCAGATCATGGACTTCGTCAACCACCGCGATGCCCGCCGAATCATAGCCGCGATATTCGAGTTTCCGCAGCCCGTCAATAATAACCGGCACGACCTGACGGTTGCCGACAACCAACAATGCCACACATAATTTGCTCTTGATTGATTTTAAGGCGTGAATCGCGCGGGTCAGAGGTTTAACCGCTCACGACTCATCCTGGGTGATTCTCTTGCGGGGGTAGCCGGAACGCCGGCGAAGAGTGTGTCCCGCGGCACATCCTTGATGACAACAGAGCCGGCGCCCGTGACGGAACGCGCTCCGACGCGCACCGGCGCGACGAGCATCGTGTCGGAGCCAATCTTGACATCGTTCTCGATTACAGTCGAGTGTTTATTTTTGCCGTCGTAGTTGCAGGTCACGGTGCCGGCGCCGATATTGACGCGCTCGCCGATGGTCGCATCGCCCAGATAAGTGAGGTGCATGGACTTAGAGCCGCGGCCGAGCCGCGACTTTTTCATTTCCACAAAATTGCCGACGGCCGCTCCCGCCTCCATCGTGGAGTTCATGCGCAGGTGCGCGAACGGGCCGACCACGCAGTTGTTCTCAATGTCGCTCTGCACAATTACGCAATGGTCGTTTAAGTGCACACCGCTTCCGATGCGCGAATCGGTGATGCGGGTGCCGGCGCGGATCACGCATTCGTCGCCGATCACGGTTGCCCCCTCAATGTGTACGTCCGGGTAAATGATTGTGTCGCGGCCGATCTGCGCTGCGGGGCTGATATATGTGCGCTTCGGATCAATCATCGTGACGCCGCTTTCGAGCATCAGGCGGCGCGCGGTGCGGCGCTGCAACAGACGCTCAAACTCAGCCAAATCGAGCCGCGTGTTAATGCCCGAAACCTCGCGCGCATCCGTGTGTTGAAAAATGCAAACGTCATCGCCTTTGCCGCGCAAGATAGCCGGCACATCGGTCAAGTAATACTCGCCCTGCGAGTTAGCCGGCTGAACCTCAGACAAAGCGGCGAAGAGCGTTCGCGTTTCAAAGCAGTAAATACCGGCATTAACCTCGGCGATCTGCTTTTCGTCGGGCGTGGCATCCTTTTGCTCCACAATACGCTCGAACAATCCTTCCGCGTCGCGCACTATGCGGCCGTAGCCGGTCGGGTCATCAATTTTGACCGACAGCACGGAGCAGGAGGCGCCCCGCCCGCGATGAGTGCGATGCTGCTGCAGCAGCATCGCCAGCGTTTCCGGCCGCACCAGGGGCACATCGCCGGAAAGGATCAGCAGCGTCGAATCGGCCTCCTCAAAGATTTCGCGCGTGGCCATCACGGCGTCGCCGGTGCCAAGCTGATTTGCTTGCGTCGCGAAAATCAGGCTTTCATCGGTACCGAATTCTTTGGCGACGGCTTCTCTGACGGCCTCGGCCTGATGGCCGACCACGCAGCACAGGCGCCGCGGCTCAAGCGCCTTGACCGTGCCGCAAACGTGCGCAATCAACGGGCGGCCGCCGAGCATGTGCAGCACTTTGGCTGTGCGCGAGCGCATCCGCGTGCCAAGCCCTGCGGCCAGAATAACTACGTCGAGAGGCGGCGGCGCTTCACGCCCGACCGCCTGCAACTTCTTGTCCGTAATTTCCATGTTCATATGTTTATTGATTCCGGACGCGAGCGAGAATGAGCTTGTTCGTGACAGGCGAAGACCACGCGGGCGAGTTTTTCGGGGCTATGCCGCACCTTTTCGCCTTCGTCGAGCAGATCGGCGCGGATGACCTGCGTTTCGTGGCCGAACATGCTTTCGAAGCGATCTCCGAGGCCGATCTGCTGAGCGCCTTCCGCACGGTAGCGAACGGCCTGCTCGGCGGAGATCGCCCGGTCGTTGACAATGGAAAAATCGAAGCTCACGTCGGGAGCATATTGCCTGACGATTTCCAAGTGCTTGCGAGCCGTGTAGCCATCGGTCTCGCCCGGCTGCGTCATTAAGTTACAGATAAATATCTTCAAGGCCGGTGCGGCGGCGATGGTTTGCGCGACGCGGGCGATCAGCAAATTGGGGAGAATACTGGTGTACAGCGAGCCGGGCCCGATGGTGATGATGTCGGCGACGCGAATCGCCGCCAGCGTTTCCGGTAGCGGCAGGCAAAGCTCCGGCTCAAGTCGCAA
Organism: Pyrinomonadaceae bacterium; assembly: GCA_037719755.1. Taxonomy (GTDB): domain Bacteria; phylum Acidobacteriota; class Blastocatellia; order Pyrinomonadales; family Pyrinomonadaceae; genus JBBJMB01. Next base: position 2,172 of record JBBJMB010000191.1, on the reverse strand, counting down.
TTGTCGAATGGGCTCGCGCGAAGCGCTGATTTGCGTTTCCCCGCGCACGATTGTGCCGTCTTCGAGTTCGGCCACGAGACGCACGTCGTTGATCGTCGACGGATAAATCCGCCCTTTGCTGGCGAGCACTTCCGAGGAAAGCCTGACGGCCTCCACAAAATCGCCGGTCACCTCGGTGAGCGGCGAGGAACGTTGCCGACTGTATTCGCCCAATTCGCCTTGGCCGCGAAATCGGTAGCGGAAAGGCGCGCCAGCAGGTTGAATCTTCGGAAAGCGCGACCATGCAGTTGCGAATGTCGCCGGGCGGCAGAATCTGCAACTCGTCGCGCAATCGGCCTGAGCTGCCGCCGTCGTCCGTGACCGTGACGATGGCGGCAAGCGACTCGATCCAAAGATGACCGTCGCCGTGTTCAGCCACGAAACGCTTGAAACCGGAAAGAAGCGTTGACAGTCCCGTTCCTCCCCCGAGCGCAACAAGCTTTAAACCGCGATAATTCGCATCACTCAACAACTGTTTTGATTCGCTCCCTTATGCTTTCAAAATCAATTTCGCCGCGAGGCAAGATAATACTCGAAAAAGATGAGGAGGTCATGAGAGATAGGACAGCTCTTCTGGCGCGCCCGATGCCTAACGCTTTGGGCTTCAGAGGTAGGCTTAACGCTGTGTAAACACAAGCTTTTCGAAGTCCGGTTCGTTCCGAAGAATCGTCAGATCCTGATCATGCTGTGCGCGAACGCGCAGGTTCGGCTGTAGATTGAGAGCCTGATCTAGGGAATTAAGTGCCGCCTCGATGGAGCCGAGACGGGCCCGCGCGGCGGCCAACCCATAGTGGATGTGCGCAGCCCCGGGTTCCCGCTTCAAAGCGCGCTCAAACATTTCTTGCGCCGCCACATACTCGCCGCGATTGAGCTCGATGACGCCGCGGTCATAAAGAGAATCCGCATCGCGCGGAAGATCCGGGTCGGTGCGCAGCCGCGCCTCGGCGATATTCAGGTAAGTGCGTGCGCGGGCGGTAATCTCGGAAACACCGGCAAATTGCTCGATTAAGGTCACGAAAAGCAGCCGCGCTTCACCAAATGGCCGCGCGCAAATTCACGGTGGGCGTGCTCGAATGCCTTAAGCGCCGCCGCCTCATCACGCGTCGGCTGCCGATGAACAATCGCCGGCGCCGATGATTTGCTGTGTTGCTTCGCCGTTTTCACGGAAGACGGCTGGGCGGCCAAAGGAGTGCTTACCGGATTGTTAACTGGTTGTTTAACAATTACTGTTTTGACGGGCGCAACGCTTTTCGCCGCAGGCTTGGGCGAAGCGCTCTTCGGCTTCTTCGCTGAATTTGTGGCTGCGCTTTTAGACACAGCCGCCGTTTTTGACTTAGTTGCCTTGAGGGCGGGCGCTTTATCGGCCACCCCGCGCTTACTGATCGGGCTGATTTTGGCTGACTTGCCGGTCAATGTACTGCTTTTCACCGCAGACTTGGCGGAAGGCGAAGCGGAAGAAGCGCTAGTGCTGCGCGAGGCGGGTCTTTTCAAACCCTTTGTCACAGGATCGCTCATGAGGGCCTCAACTCTCAAATAAAGCTTAGACTGATAAGGACATAGCTGGCAGACAAGTGCCTGAAGCGCCCGCGCATCCTAGCACAGGCCGTTGGCTAAATCAAGATTGTACTGTGGTTTGCAGGCGGTATCGGGCCCGAAAAACGGTTGTGTTGAACCGTAAGTAACATGAAAGAGACTTGAAGTGGCTGCAAGTGCTATGTTAGATTCTCCCGCGGAGTTGCTCGCCCTCTTCCCCTGGTTTGAGCCGCAAGACGCTCGCGTTGAAAATAGCCAGTCAGCGCTTAAGTCAGCCCCTTTGTTTGATATTATGGCCAGTCTGTGAGGCTTGAGGACAGTCTCAAGTCGTGCACTACCTCCTACCGGATCACCCTTCGCTCTCGGTCGCCCTAAGGAAAGAACAAGTTCGGATGAGAAACGCCCCCTTTGTAATGCGCGAGCAGCAGTACCACCAGATCAAAGCGGTGCTGGCGAAGTTGCGCCTCGGATCAATGGCGCGCGTCGTATTTTTAGTGGATAAGAACGGACAGCCGATCGCCGTCCACGGCGAAGTCGGCGATATCGATACGACGAGCCTCGCTTCTCTGGCTGCCGGCAATGTGGCGGCGACCGGTGGGA
>JBBJMB010000190.1:0-7643 GCA_037719755.1 Pyrinomonadaceae bacterium | reverse complement strand
GCACATACGGCGCGTCGTAGCCCATCATGGTGCGCGACTTGACGATCAAGTCTTTGAGAATTTTGTTAAGCGCGGTGCCGATATGGATGTCGGAATTGGCGTACGGCGGGCCGTCGTGAAGAACAAATTTTTCGCGCCCCTGGCGGGTCTCGCGAATCAAACGGTAGAGATCGAGCTCAGCCCATTTTTTCAAACGGGCGGGCTCAGCTTGCCCGAGGTTGGCTTTTTGAGCGAAGTTGGTCTTCGGTAAATTGATTGTTTTCTTTAATTCGAGTGGTGTTTCGGTAGCCATAAAAACGCTTCTCTGCGATTGGAAAATTTATAGTAACGCGGCGCACGGGCGAAAGTCCAAAACGGGTCAATCCGCTCCTTTGCGATCTTTCTCTGTGGCCCTCTCTTGTCTTTTCTCTGTGTTTCTGCGGTGTTTAGGTAAGACTTACCTAAACACCGCAGAAACACAGAGAAAAGACAAGAGAGGGCCACAGAGAAAGGAAAGCCCGAGATCCTCGGACTCGGAACCTCGGGCACGTCGACTTAGGAGTAGGGATTAATCGTTCAGCCGATAAATAGTTCGTCGTCTCCGTAGGATTGGTTGATTGGCTTCGGGGCTGGAGCGGCGAAAACCTGGAGGCCGCGCTTCAGCCCCGCCATAATCGCGGAAATCTCGCGCGCCGGTTCGACGATCTTGGATTGCACAAAGGCGGTCGTTGCGGAGAGTTGCGCGTTGGTTTGGTCTATGGTGCGGCTGACGAGCGCGACCTTTTCGCGGGCCGTCTCGGCCGTATAGCCGACCAATTGCTTCAATTCCCTCATCTCGTCTTTAACAATTGAGGCCGACTCGGAGAAATGCATCGAGGCGGTGGAAAGGTAGCCGGACATTTGATTGATCTGCGCGGCGATCTCTTTGCCCTGCACGGCGATTAAGCGGCCCTGATCGCCAAGGGCCGTCACTTTCTCAAAGAGCGGCTCGACGCGTTCTTCAAGACGGCTGAGGGTTTTGGTGACGCGGCTGACCATCGCCGCCATCACGATCATCGCGATGGCGATCACCACGAAAGCGACGGCTACAATCGCCAGAATCCAGACCAAAGGATCGCTGGCGCTCATTTGTAGGATCAGTAAAAGCGAGGCCACGTCTCTTTACCTTGTTCTCTCTTGGTGGCGAGCGTAAAACCGCTCAGTGGGAAAGCTTCTCGTCTTCGACGAAGGAAACTCCTTCGCTCAGGCCAGCCAACTCGGTGCGACGCTTTTCCTCATCGTAAGCTTCCTTGCCGGCTTCAAAGGCGGCGGCGATTTGATCTTTTTTGCGCGAAGCAACTTCGCGCGCGACGTCCGCCACATCGCCGGCCTTGGTCGAAGCGCTGGCATACAGGTGTGAGGCGCGGTCGCGGGTCACTTCGTAATACTCGCCGGCCCTGGTGCCCACCTGGGTGGCGGTTTCGCGCGTGCGATCAATACCTTTGCGCGTCACGTCGGCGATGTCGCCGCGCAGTTCATGACCCGACTTCGGCGCAAAAGCAAAGCGACGATGGCGCCGATGCCGCCGCCGATCAAAAAATAAGCCAGCCGCGTACCCATTTCCGATTCTTCATCGGAGCGCCTGATCTCTTCATCATTAGTCATTGGTTGTGGCCTTTCCGTATTGTCTGCGGCCGCATTGGACCGCACAAGATAAAGAGCGTTCTGGAATATAACAAAGGGTCGCGCTGCGGCGCAAGAAACTCTTCAGCCGCCCGGTAATCGCAACTGCCGAGCTGAGAGTCACAACACCCGCCCGGGGAACCGCGAGCAAAAGCCTTTGATCGGCCTTAATCGATTACTTCCGCGCCGCACTTGCCGCACTGATACGGGCGACCGAGCAACAGATTCTCGGCCGGATTGAGGTCGCTGATTTTTCCGACGACGCGCGAAAAAAGACGCATCGTCCGCGAGGTGCTGCCGTGGGCCCTGGTCAAGCTCACGGCGTGGCTGATTGAGACGTGGTCAGTGATGCGCCCGCATTTTTCGCAGTACAGGTCTTTATGCTGGCCGCTCAAATTGAGCGCGCGGTCGACAAACTGCTTTTCGAAGATATTTCCAACAGCGTTCCAAAAACCCATGACGCTATTTTAGATGCCTCTTACGGTAGTTGTCACCTGCGCTGTCCGATGCCAACTCTTTGTGGGATGTTGGTGACAGCCAGTATGCACTGTGGCGCGCAGCAATCTTCCTCTGCGTCTCTTTGCGTCTTTCTCTTTGCGTTTCTTTGCGTTGAGGTAAGTCCGACTTAAACGCAAAGAATCGCAAAGAGAAAGACGCAAAGAATCGCAAAGATTGGATTAGATTAAGGGGTCGGGCTCGTCGGCCTGGCCTGACTGCTGCACGTACTGCTGAAGTTTGCGGTAAAGAGTTTTGCGGCCGATGTCTAAGGCGCGGGCGGCGCGTGTTTTGTCTCCGCCGGTGTAGCTTAAGGTCGCATCAATTGCGCGCCGCTCGATTTGCTCCATGGTGGCCGGCACTTCAATTTCGAGAGTAATCGCCCGTCCTTCGTGTGCGGCTGCGGCACGCTCTCCGCGCCGCGCGCTTTCGCTTCGGGCGACGGCTGAGCGGCCGATGGCCTCCGGCAAATCGCCCAGCTCGATCTGACGGCCCGCGGCGATAATCACGGCGCGCTCAATGGCGTTTTCCAGTTCACGCACGTTGCCCGGCCAATCGTAGCTCACGAGCGCAGCTAGCGTTTCCTTGGTGATGCCGGAGATGAAACGCCCGGTCTTCTGCTTGTAGTGCTCTATAAAGTAAATCGCCAGCGTGTGAATATCGCCGAGTCGTTCTCTGAGCGGCGGCAGATGAATGGGGAAAACGGAAAGGCGGTAGTACAGGTCGCGGCGAAACGACCCCGTATCAATTGCGCGCTCCAGATCCACGTTCGAGGCGGCGATCACGCGCACATCCGACTTGATGACCTCGCTTCCGCCGACGCGCGTAAACTCGCCGTCTTGCAACACGCGCAGCAAGCGCACTTGTGCCGAAAGGCTCATTTCGCCGATTTCGTCCAAGAAAAGCGTGCCGCCGTCGGCTTCCTCAAAGCGCCCGCGCCGTCGTGAGCGCGCGTCGGTAAAAGCGCCTTTTTCGTGGCCGAAAAGCTCGGATTCGAGCAGCGTTTCGGGAATCGCGCCGCAGTTGAGCTTCACGTAAGGCCGCTCTTTGCGCTGCGAATTATAGTGTATGAAATTGGCGAACAATTCTTTGCCGGTTCCCGACTCGCCTTGCACGAGCACGGAGGTTTGCGTGTCGGCCACGTTTAAGGCCAGCTCAAGCGCGCGCCGCACGGCCGGAGTTTGACTGATGATGCGCTCTTCAAAGTGCTGCTCTTGCAGCTCGCTGCGCAAACGCATCACTTCGGCCGAAAGCTGATCGCGCTGGAGCGCCGTCCCGATCTGATCGGCGATGCCTTCGACGAGCGCCACCTCATGATCCTCAAAGCCTTCGCGCGCCGCGCTCCACACCAAACCGAGCAACCCGAAAGTCTGCCCGCCGATGCGCACCGGCGCGACCAGCGCGGCGCGGCCGCCCAAAGTGGCGTTAAAAACCAAGCGCAGCGGCAGCGGCAATTGCGTATCGACGAGCCGCAGCGTGCGATCTTCGGCCAACACCTCGATCATCGCCGGGTAATCGGTGATGTCAATTGATTTGCCGTGCGCCACAATCAAACCGCGCACGCCTTCCGTGAGCGCGTGCGGCGCGGCCTGAAAGGCGGCCAGATTGATGACCTTACCCGTCGGATCAATCACGCCGAGCGCCGAGTAATCGGCGCCAACCAGGGCGATGGCGCGCTCTAGGACGAGCGAAGTGACTTCGCTAAAATCCGAACGCGCGTTAAGCAAATTGGCGATTTCCAAAAGAGCGCGGGTGCGGCCGGCTTCGCGCTGTTTATCCGTGAAAAGGCGCGTGTACTGGTAGCCGACGGCGATCTGCCCGGCGATCGAGCGCAGGAAAGAAACTTCGTCGTCGAGCCACGTGCGTGCGACGCGCGTGTTGTGCAAACCGACGAGACCGAGCACATCGCCTTCGAGCACAACCGGCACCACCAGCAGCGAGCGCGTGCCGAGACTGGCGGCTAAAAGTCGCACCTTCGCATCAAGCCCCGGCGCGGAAGTATCGTCAAGGCGAATCGGCTGCGCGAGATCAAGATGCGCGGCGAGTTGATTCAAGTCGACGGGAATGGTCACGCCCAGGCTCGAAGGCACATCATCCGAGGCGCGCCACTCATGTTTGATACGCAGCCGCCTGCGGCGGCCAACTGAATCAGATCGCAGCGGTCTACGTTCATCATCCGCCCGATCTCCGACACCACGGCGCGTAAAAACCTGTCCAGGTCAATCGCCGAGTGAAAGCCGGGCGCAAGACGTTTTATGATCGCCTCGCGCGCTTCGTGCATCTTTATTTTGCGCTCTATCGAAAACGACTGCGCGGTGGTAATTGTAACCAACTGTGGCAAACTTTCTCCCAAAAAACTTCAACGATAATGCGCGCGCGCGAAAGACCCGCCAAACCACACCCCGCTCCGTCCACGCGCAACCCCCCGACGGTAAGGCCCGCTAATATAACGAACCGCGTCAAGGAATGCCAACCGAGGGGGCAGCTGGATGTAACATCTGCCCTCTCGGTTGCGCGCTCTCGAAGCATGTCCGTATACTTTGAGGATGCTGCTACTGTTAAGGAGCATTATAGTTGTTGAGGAGAAACATTAAAGCGTTATGCCGATTTACGAGTACGCCTGTCAGAAATGCAAGTCACACGTTGAAATTTTACAGAAGTTAACCGATAAGCCGCTGGCGAAATGCCAGAAGTGCGGCGGACGGCTGGAAAAGCAGTGGTCGCAAACGAGTTTTCAATTGAAGGGGTGGGGTTGGTATGTGACCGATTACGCGCAAAAGAAAAGCGACGCTAAAGACGCCAAAGAAGACGGTAAGGAAGAAAAGAAGGAAGAAAAGAAAGAAGAAAAGAAAGACGATAAAAAAGAGAACAAGAAGGCGACGAGCGAGCCGGCGCCCGCATCAAACAGCGAAAGTAAGTCGGCCAAGAAAGAAAAGAAGCCGGCGGCGCCCGTTTCATCAAACAAAGATTAAGTTGATTTCACATTGTTCCATGCGCGCACATTACGCTTTTCCGCTTGCGCTGGTGATGTTCATACTCGTTTCCGCCGGAACGGCCGCCGGCCAGGCCGGCCCGCGCGTCATCATTCCTTCAAAAGAGCGCGGCGCTTCACTGAGCATCACGGCCGCCCGCGGCGATGACGCCTCGCCCGGCCCGATCACCTCCAAACAGATGACGCTTTATGAGGACGGCATCGAGCATCCCATTCAAAGCGTTTCGCCCGACCCGAGCCCCGCGCGCATCGTGCTGCTGGTGGATAATTCCCGCTCGCTGCGTTTCGACGTGGAGAAGATGGCCGCCACCTTGCGCGAATTCGCTTACGAGATTTACGAAGGCGATCAATTGATGATCGTCGGGTTCGACGAAAAAGCGGAGATTCTCACCGAGTGGACCGACGACGCGAAGAAAATTGAAGCCTCTCTCAAGACCTTGCGCAAGCAGGGCGAGCCTTTTTTGTTTGACGCCCTGCGCGCCGTCGTCGATCAAGCTTTAACGCCCATTGCCGCCACCACCCAGAAACGAGTTATCATCGTTGTCAGCGACGGCCTTGACCGCGGCAGCAAAACAAAGTTCGCAGAAATTTTGGGAGATTTGCAGCGGCAAGACATCACGCTTTACGCCTATCAAATACCTGACCGGACGGGCGGCGCCCTGCGGCGCGATCAGCCAAAGCCGGCCCAAGTCGTTGAGCAACTCACCGGCGGCACCGGCGGCCGTGTGTTAAGCGCAATCGAACCGCGTGAATCCGCCAGGGCGGTGTGCGATGAATTGCGCAACAATCGTTACACGCTTTCTTACTCGCCCACACACATCTCATACACAGATGCTCGCCGCCTCTTAATTGTTCCCGACCAGGGCGTCGCAGTCCGCCACAAGCTGATGCAACAGCCGCCCCGTTAGCCGTCCGCCAAAAAGCGAGTCGACCAAACGATGTTGGATGAAATCGCTGAACAAAGAATCATCCGCACCACGCTCGACTGATTTCGAGGGCGAACATGAATGGCCAGCACATCGCCAAACGGTGCGAGCCCGGAGCTTGATGAACGCGTTCTTTGGTTTTAGTCGCGAGTAAGTAACCGACATTGATGAATGACTTGATCTCAATGTCGAACGGCTCAAGGCGCCGTCTGAGATGATGAATGTGCACTCTCAAGCTCTCTTTATTGATGACTCGCTTTTTTTTCCCCACGCAGTTCCACAATTCCTCCGTCGCCACCGCCCGGTTAGGATTTCTGGCGAGACGAGAAAGCAAAAAGAATTCGATGCGCCGAAGTTTGATGGCCGTTCCCGCACAAGCCACGAAGTAATTATTGTGCTCTATGCGCAAGCAGCCATCGTCGTAAACGTCTTCGGAACCATCGCTCATATTTTTACTGGGTACTAGCGAATCTGTTACGGTATTCAACGGAATTCAAAAACCCATCGATCATTATTCTCTCGCCGTTCGGAGTAGTGTTAATGACATTAAGCCAGGCGGCGAACCCCCCCGGCTCAGGATCGCGCCGCAGGTAGCCGAAGTACTGCATCGCCACAAACGCTTCGTTAAAGAACATCTGTTGCACTTCAGCGCTTTCCGCCACCTCACGTAAAACCTGTGAGCGCGTCTTGGCGCCGCCGGTCAGGTCGTTGATCAGTTGCTGCTCGTTCGTCAAAGCAACGCCCGGCGTGAGCCTCAGCCGTTCAACGAACGCCTGAGGCGAGAGCGAGTCGGGAAATGCAGCGGCCACTTCCGGTCGGCTGAGCCAAGAGTTGGCGAAAGCAGCTTGTTTCGCGATCCGTTCATCGCCGGTAAGCGCGGTCACGCTGGCCAAGTCGGCGACCATTTCATTGTAAGTGGGAATCCGCGCAAGGGTGAGCCGGTAGTACCTGAAAACGAAGAAGCCTTTGACGCGAAACTCTTCCGAGCCGAAGAAACTAGCCGAGACCGTAATGCGGTCGCAGGTTGGGTTGTTGTTCACATCCGAGCAATTGTTCAAAACTCCGATCCAGGCATTTAACCCATCTGCTTCCGGAGTACGGAAGAGGAAATCAAGATACTGTTGACGCACAAAGAAAGGCGCAGCATCGATCGGATTGGTTGTCGGCGCCACAGTGTCATTGTCGGTGATCGTGATCGTGATCCTGTCCGGCGCGATGATCCCGAGGCCGGGCGACGGATTGACGAGCGTGACCCGGAAAGCCTCATCGCCTTCGACGTTCAGATCATCAATGATCGGAATCTCAATGGTTGTGCTCGCCACGTTAGCCGCAAAGCTGATGCTGTCGATTCGCGTCAGGTAGTCGCACCGCGACGACGCGTTCTGAGTGTTGGTGATGCAGTTGACGAACGGAGAGTCATCTCCCGTGGTAAAGCCAACGATCGCGGCCTGCGTGTTATCGCCTGAACGCTGTACAGTTAACGTCACGCTTCCGGCATCCTCTGCCACGGAAATCGTCCCAGCTGCGAACTGGGCATTGGAACTCGGCGTCGGCGCCGGTGTCGGTGTTGGCGCCGCAACAGAGGTGAC
>JBBJMB010000189.1:0-7681 GCA_037719755.1 Pyrinomonadaceae bacterium | reverse complement strand
ACCAATTGCTGCCTGGAGAACGCGGGCAACAGCAACTACAACGCGGGATTCGTCAAACTCGAGCGCCGCTTCAGCCAGGGCCTGAACCTGCTCGCGTCCTATACGTTCTCCAAGTCGCTCACGGACTCTGACTCGGCGCTGCCGATTTTCGCGACTTTCTCCGGCGGCGGTGAAGTGCAGAATCCGTATGATCTCCGAAGTGAGAAAGCCGTGAGCAACCAGGACATTCCGCATGCGCTCGTCATCAGTTACATCTACGAATTGCCCTTTGGCGAAGGACGAGCCTTTCAAGCCGGCAACGGCATCGTTGACAAGCTAACTGGTGGATGGCAAGTCAGCGCCATTCACCGCTATCAGAGCGGGCAGCCTCTTTCCTTTTGTTGCAGTAGCGGCATCCCGACCTACGGCCGGATCAGGCCCGGTTTGGTGCCCGGACAACCGATTGAAAGCGAAGCGGTGCGCAACGGTACGTTCGACCCGCTCTCGCCTAACCTGGCACAGCGGACGTATTTCAACCGCGCGGCGTTTTATGATGTCAACGCGGTCTGCGTCCAGGATGCGAGCGGCAACTACGTGCGGAATAATCCCTTCAACTGCCGCTTACCAACCGAGCCATTCCGCTTCAGCAGCATGGAGCGCACGCTCGGCAACGTGCGCTCGCAGAGCTTCTTTAATGAGGACATCACTATTCTCAAGAAGACTCCGCTCAGTGAAACCGTCACGTTGGAGTTCCGCACTGAACTCTTTAACGTATTTAACCGCACCATTTTCCGAAGCCCGAACACGTTCGACGCGACAAATCCCAACTTGAACACCAACTTCGGGAGGGTCTTCGGGCAATCGAACACTCCGCGCATCATCCAGTTCGGACTCAAACTGCTGTTCTGAGCTTGAGAAGGTGGATGTAGAAATCAATGCGGTACTCCCTGAAAGGGTCGGCGCTCACCGCACCGACCCTTCCCTTTCTCGCCTTCGATTTTTTGCGGCGACAGGGATTTTACAGGCGCGCCTTGATCGCCGGCGTGGTCAGCGTTTGTCTTTCCGGGGCGCCTCTCACCTGCGAGGGGCGCGGACGGCAAGCGAAAGTCAAACGGCCGGGTAGAATCGCGGAGCTACAGCGCGCCATCGACCTCGTCTCAGCACGGCAACTCTCCTCGGCCGAGAAGCATTTAGACTCAATCCTGAAAAAGGAGCCGGACAATGCGCGTGCTCTTAATCTGCTGGGAGTTGTGCGCGCAGAGCAGCTTCGGCACCAGGATGCCGAAGCGCTGTTCAAACGCGCCTTAACGAGCGAGCCAAATTTCGCCGACGCGCGCGCTAATCTCGCGTTGCTCTACCGTGCTACGAACCGTCTGGCGGAGGCCGCCACAGAATTTGAGGAGGCGCTCCGCCTGAACGCGGCGCACGCGGCCTCGAATCTTGTCGGCGTGCTCAGGCGCTTGGCGTCCGATGCGCACCAGGGCGCGGAGTTTGAAAAAGCATTAGCTCATCTGTTGAGGGCGAAACAAATCGCGCCGACAGATGCGGACGTGCTTTTTGAGTTCGCGATGGTGGCGCTTCGCCTCGCGCTCCACGACGATGCGGTCGAGGCGCTCGCCGCCGCCTTGAAGAAGCGCCCGGACGAACCGAAGTTGATTTACGCGCTGGCCCGCGGGCAAATGAGCCGAGGCGAAAAATTGGAATCCGAAAGGCTGTTCAGAAGGTACGTCGCGCTCAAGCCGGAGGACGCGAGCGGTCACTACGGGCTCGGCCACGCGCTGGCGTCACTTCAGAACAACGCCGAGGCGAAACAACACTTCGCGCGTTCCCTTGAGTTGCAGCCTGTGCAGACCGAAGCGCCTTATCAGTTGGGCCTTCTCGCCTACGCCGAAAACGAAGTTGAAGCGGCGCGCGCATGGTTTGCAAAAGTACTTGCGCGCTATGGCGACCACGTCGGCGCGCTCGTCGGCATGGGCCTCGTTAACTACAACAACAAAGAGTACGAACAGGCGCGCCATCATTTAGTGAAGGCCATCGCTCTTGATGCGCGCGATATTAAAGCGCATTACTATTTGGGCTTAACTTACGCCCGAATCGGCGACAAAGAAAGCGCGCGGCGGGAGCTGGACATAGCAGGAAAACTTGAGCGCGAGCAAAAGCACGGCGATAAGATTATTTTGCGGCTGCTCGAAAAACCTCCGGCGGAGGAGAGCCATCAACCATAACTTTAACCGAGCGAAAGACACGAAAGGGCCGCGGAGAGAGTTTTCGCAAAGCGTAACAAAGAGATGAAAAATTATCGCAACGTTCAATTCTTCGGGTGGATCGTTTTCACCTTCTTGCTGTTGTCATGCGCCGCGCGGGGGGCGCAGAATCAAGGGACGGCTGTACCGCGCGCGGAACACCCGCGCCCCGATTTTATGCGCGCCGATTGGCGCACCTTGAACGGCGCTTGGGAGTTTGAGTTTGACGACGCCGATCGCGGCCTCAGCGAGCGCTGGTACGGGGCTGAGGGCGCGCGCCGCTTTACGCGTCAGATCATTGTGCCTTACGCATTTCAAACGAAACTTTCCGGCATCGGCGACGCTTCGTTTCACGACATCGTGTGGTACCGACGCAAGATTCAATTGCCGGAAAACTTTCGCCAGCCGCAGCGCCGCGTGCTCTTAAAATTTGGAGCGGTCGATTATGAGTCAATCGTGTGGGTCAACGGCGAGCGCGTCGGCTCGCACCGCGGCGGCCACGTGGGGTTCGGATTCGACGTCACGGATCACTTGCGCGCGGGCGACAACACGGTGGTCGTGCGCGTGTGGGACCCGGGCACTGACCGCACGATTCCGCGCGGCAAACAATTTTGGGAGCCGCGCTCGGAAGGCATCTTTTACACGCGCACCACAGGCATCTGGCAGCCCGTCTGGATCGAGGCCACCGATTCCGCGCACATCGAATCTGTGCGCATCACTTCGGACGTGGACGCGGCGCAGGTGAGCGTGCAGCCGACCTTAAGCCGCCTTGTGCCAAACGCGCGTTTGCGCACCACCGTGCGCTTTGGCGAAAGCGTGGAAGCGCAACACGAAATCACGTGCACCGTCGACCGGCCCGTAGCGGTCGTCAAATTGTCGAATCAACGTTTGTGGAGTCCCGAACGACCGCAATTGTACGATCTCACCATTGAGCTCGTCGGTGATAACAATCGTGTGCTCGACCGCGTCGAAAGCTACTTCGGGCAGCGCAAAGTGGCGGTGCACGGCGACCGCATTTTCCTCAACAACGAGCCGTATTATTTGAAGATGGTGCTCGACCAAGGCTACTGGCCGGAGAGCACCATCACGCCGCCTTCGGATGAGGCCATTCAGTACGACATCAAAATGACCAAAGCTTTTGGCTTTAACGGCGCGCGCAAACACCAAAAGGTAGAAGATCCGCGCTGGCTTTACTGGGCCGACCGCATGGGCCTCATCGTGTGGGGCGAGATGGCTAACGCCCACCAGTATTCGCCCGAGTACGCCGCGCGCTTTGTCGAAGAGTGGCAGGCGGCAATCGAGCGCGATTATAACCACCCGTCGATTATCGCCTGGGTGCCGATCAACGAATCGTGGGGCGTGCCGCAGATCGCGACGGACGCGGCGCAACAGGCGCACATGAAAATGCTGTACTTTATCACCCACTCGCTTGATCGCACGCGGCTTGTGTCCGACAACGACGGCTGGGAGCACACGGACGCGACGGACATTTTCGGCATTCACGATTACGCGCGCACCGGAGCGGAGTTTGCCGCGCGGTATCGCCAGTTGGAAACCGAGCGCACCACGATTCCGCGCAACGGCCGCGAGGCGCTCGCCTTCGGCTTTCGCTACAACAACTCGCCGCTTGTGTTGACCGAGTTCGGCGGCATCTCTTACCGCGTCGGCGCGCAAAAAGCCGATAACGAGTGGGGCTATTCGGGAATCGAGCCGACGAAGGAAGCGTTGCTCTCTCGGCTCGACGGCCTCGTCGCCGTGGTCGCAAACAAGCTGTCGGTTACCGCTACACGCAGTTGACCGATGTCGAGCAAGAGATCAACGGATTGATGACATACGATCGTAAACCGAAAGCCAGCCCCGAAGAGTTCGCGAAGATCTTAAACCAGCGTTGATGATAAAAGTTTTTCCTTTGTGACTCTGCAGTGCTTGCGGTGGTTCTCTGTGTTTAAGTGAGACCAACCTAAACGAGAGAGACCACCGCAGAGAAGACACCGCAGAGTCGCAGAGGAAGAGGGTTGATTGATGAATAACGCCACGGGTTTGCTCTGGATCGACTATGCGGTGATGCTGATTTACTTGGTTTTTGTGATCGGCATCGGCTTCGCCCTGAAGCGCTACATGCGCACCAGCACCGACTTTTTTCTATCGGGGCGCTCGATTCCGGCCTGGGTCGCGGGCCTCGCTTTTATCTCCGCCAATCTCGGCGCGCAGGAAGTGATCGGGATGGGCGCGTCGGGCGCCAAGTACGGCATCGCGACCAGCCATTTCTACTGGGTCGGCGCGATCCCGGCGATGGTCTTCGTCGGCATCTTCATGATGCCTTTCTATTACGGCTCGCGCGCGCGTTCGGTGCCCGAATATCTGCGGCTGCGCTTTGATGAAAAGACGCGCGGCTTTAACGCCATCTCCTTCGCCGCGATGACCGTGTTTTCCTCGGGCATCTCGATGTACGCGATGGCCAAGCTGATTCAATCGCTGCACATCTTCGATGCTCTGTTCGCGCGCATCGGCGTCGCGCCGGCCTGGATCTTTCACTTGAGCATCGTCATCTCCGCGCTGATTGTGCTCGCCTACATTTTCCTCGGCGGATTGACGAGCGCGATTTACAACGAAGTGCTGCAATTCTTTTTAATCGTCGCCGGCTTTCTGCCGCTCATCATCCTGGGCCTGGTCAACGTCGGCGGCTGGTCTGGGCTGAAGGAAAAGCTTCCCGAACAGTACGGCCACGCTTGGCAAGGCATGGCCGCACCGGAGACGAATTTGCTCGGCGTCGAGTGGTTCGGCATGGCGATGGGTCTCGGCTTTGTGCTGTCGTTCGGCTATTGGTGCACAGACTTTCTGGTGGTGCAGCGCGCGATGGCCGCTGATTCGATGGGCGCCGCGCGCCGCACGCCTTTGATCGCCGCGTTTCCGAAAATGCTTTTTCCTTTTCTCGTCATTCTGCCCGGACTGATCGCCGTCGCGTTGCCCACGCAGAACGCCACTTCGCTCGTGACCGCCGCGCCGCAAGCGCAAACCGCGTCCGGGATGGAAGGTGGTGGAAGAGGTTTGATTCCGGTTAAGCGTGATGAATTGACCGGCCAACCCAAGACCGACAGTAACGGCAAACCCGAGCTTGACTACGACATGGCGATTCCGAACATGCTGCTCAATTATTTTCCGACCGGCATGCTCGGCCTCGGCCTGACGGCGCTACTCGCGAGCTTTATGTCGGGCATGGCGGGAAACGTCACGGCCTTTAACCCCGTCGGGACTTATGACATTTATCAATCGTACATCAAGCGCAACGCGAGCGACCAGCATTACCTGTGGATGGGACGCATGGCGACCATCTTCGGCATCGCGCTTTCGGTGGCTACGGCCTACGTCGCGACCGCCTTTAACAACATCATGGATATGCTGCAGCTCGTGTTCGCGTTCGTCAACGCTCCGCTTTTAGCGACCTTTCTGCTGGGCATGTTTTGGAAGCGCTCGACCGGGCACGGCGCTTTCACCGGGCTGATGTCGGGAACGCTGGCGGCCGCCCTTCATCACGGCCTGACGCTTCCGTCGGGCGCGTTGCCCGGCGTCAAGGGCGGCTGGCTGGGTTCGCTTTTCACTTAGCCGAGTGAGATGGCGCAGAACTTCTGGACCGCCATTTTCGCTTGGACGACTTGCTTTGTTGTGACCATTGCGGTGAGCCTGCTCACCAGGCCGCGCCCGGAGAGCGAACTCGTCGGCCTGGTTTACTCGCTGACCGAGCGGCCGCGCGAAGAGAACGCGCCGTGGTACAAGCGGCCGGTAATCCTCGGCGTGATTGTGCTCACCCTGACGCTTGCGCTAAACATCATCTTCAGATAAGCGAAGGAGAACGACATGGGCCTCGATATTCGCGTGCCAATCGGCATGCTCTTTCTGATTCTCGGCCTGCTGCTCGTCGCCTACGGCATCATCAGCGACCCGGCGATTTACACGCGCTCGCTTGGCATCAACATCAACATCTGGTGGGGCCTCTGCCTCACGCTCTTTGGCGCAGCGATGTTTTACTTCGGACGCCGCGGCGCCCGCGCCTCAGGTATGCGACCCACACTTGAATCTCCCGAAGGCCTCGCCACCGAAAAGCGCGAACACCAACTCGGCCTGGAGCGGGAAGAATAAAAGGATGAAGGCGGAAGGATGAAGGATGAAAGCTGAGGCTTAAAGAATTTAATAAACGTTCTTTCGGCCTTATCTTTCATCCTTCCGCCTTCATCCTTCGCAAGACTTGGGGAGGAAAAGATGGCGGTTGATATCTTTCTGCTTAAAAGCGTTTACCGCGATTTGTATGGTGCGGAGCCGCGTCTTTTCCGCGCGCCGGGCCGGGTGAATTTGATCGGCGAGCACACGGATTACAACGACGGCTTTGTGCTGCCCGTGGCGATTGAGCGCGAAACAATTGTGGCGGCGCGTGCGCGGGCGGACCGCTTGGTGCGCATTCATTCTCTTAACATGAGCGAAAGTCGCGAATTTGATTTGGATCGCCCGGGGCCGCCGCGGCGTCGCGATTGGCTGGATTACGTTGAGGGCGTCGCGCAGGCGTTGCTCGCTCGCGGCGCAGGACTCTCCGGAGCGGATCTGGCCGTGCTCTCCGACGTGCCGGAAGGCTCCGGGCTTTCCTCATCCGCGGCGCTCGAAATCTCAATCGGCTTGGCGCTGCTGTCCGTGTCGGGCGACAAATTGGACAGCGTCGCCTCGCGCTGGCCGGCCAGCAGGCCGAGCACGTTTACGTGGGCACGATGAGCGGAATTATGGACCAGTATATCGCCGCGCTCGGCCAAGCCGGAAACGCGCTCTTAATTGACTGCCGCACGCTTGAGTCGACTCATATTCCCATTGATACGAGCGCGACCGCGATTGTGATCTGCGACTCGCGCGTCAAGCACGAATTGGCTTCGTCCGAATACAATCAACGGCGCGCCGAGTGTGAACGAGGCGTGGCGGTGCTGGGTGAATTTTTGCCCGGCATCCGCGCGCTCCGCGATGTGAGCGTCGCCGATTACGAGCGTTACCAAGCGCGCCTGCCCGAGCCGGTCAATCGCCGGTGCCGTCATGTCGTGACCGAAAACGCGCGCACGCTCTCCGCGGCGCAGGCTCTACAGGCAGGAGATCTCACAGAGATGGGCCGCTTGATGGCCGCCTCTCACCAAAGCCTGCGCGATGATTACGAAGTAAGCTCCGACGAACTGGACATCCTCGTCGATCTGGCCGCGCCCATTTCGGGCGTGCGCGGCGCGCGCATGACCGGCGGCGGCTTCGGCGGGTGCACCGTCAACTTGGTTGACCGCAACGCGCTTCCCGAATTTTACGAAACCGTGGCGCGCGCCTACCACCGCAGCACCGGCATTGAACCGCACATTTACACCTCGGCCGCCGCCGGCGGAGCCAGCGAGATAAGAGAGTGACAAGTGACCAGAGGAGTGACAAGTGACCAGAGGAGTGAC
>JBBJMB010000188.1:0-7682 GCA_037719755.1 Pyrinomonadaceae bacterium | reverse complement strand
GTCATCGTCGTAATTCTTGATTAGTAAAAGTTTCTCTACTCCGGCCTCCCCGAGGATTCAATTTTGCTCAACTTTGCCGTTCAAACCGCGCGCGACGCGGGGGCCATTCTCGCCGAGCGATTTGGTCGCCAGAATCGAATTATGCAAAAGGGCGAGATCGATATCGTGACCGAGGCCGACCTCGCCTCCGAGCGCTTTATCATAGACCGCATCAGATCGCACTACCCCCGCCACGCGATCCTCTCCGAAGAGGCGGGCGCGGTTGCGCAAACGGGCGGCGACGACGGCGAGTGGAAGTGGATCATCGACCCGCTCGACGGCACCACCAACTACTCGCACTATCGTCTTTTGCGTCTCCATCGCGCTTGAGCGTCGCGATGCGGGGTGGTGATCGGCGCGGTTTGCGGTGTGCGTGATAAATGTTTGCCGCCGAGCGCGGGCAGGCGCGACGCTTAACGCGCGCCGCATACGCGTCTCCGAGGTGGACAACCTTAACCGGCCTTTATCACCGGATTTCCCAACGTGCGCGACCAAAACGACTTTGCGCGCACTTTGGCTCACGATGAACGCGCAAGCGGTGCGGCGCGATGGCTCGGCCGCGCTCGACTTGGCGTACGTCGCTTGCGGCAGATTCGACGCCTTTTGGGAAGAGGGTCTCCGCCCGTGGGATGTGGCCGCCGGCGCACTCATTATCGAAGAGGCCGGCGGTCGCGCCACGCAATTCGACGGCTCGCCCTACGACATCTACGCCCCGCCCTTTTTAGCCAGCAACCATCTCATTCATGAAGCCATGCTGCGCGTCTTCAATCAATAAAGAGGTGAGCGAAGAGATTTTGACCAACCTCTCACTGCTACTCTTAAAGCGCTGACTTAATAACTCCGACGAGCTGATCGGTTTCGCGGCGGACGGCTTGGCGGAGGTCTTCGCCGGCGAGGAGGCTGACTTTGCGGGGCGGGTGATAGACGATTTCGACTTTACGGCCGAGGCGCGGAAAGCTCCAGCCGCGCGGCCAAACGCGGTCGCCGCCTCGGATCGTGACCGGCAGAATAATCGCATTGGCTTCGAGGGCGATGCGCACGGCTCCGTTTTTGAATCTGTCTAATTCGCCGTCGGCGCAGCAGCGCCCCCCCTCCGGGAAAATCATCACCGCCCCGCCTTCGCGTAAGTACTGCAAAGTCCGGCGAATGGCGCAGCGATCACCGCCTTCAATTTGCAGCGGCCACGCTCCGAAAAGCGTCATCAGGCGCCCCACCAGCGGCCAATGAAAAGCCTCGCTCCATGCGAGGTAGCGCGTCGGGCGCTTAATTGGCGCAGAGATCCAAAACGGGTCAATGTATGTTTGATGGTTGGCCGCAACAATCAAGCCGCCTTCGTGCGACGACGGAATGTTTTCCACCCCGATCAAGCGTAAACTCCAGAACGCGCGAAAAAACTCTTCAGCACCGGGCGCACGATCAGATCAATCGTCCACTGCGGCAGCACAAACGGTTCCGGCGCCGGTTTTTCCCGCGGTCAACTTCCCCGTTGCTGTTTGTGTGGAACTGGTTCCGCCCAAAACTGTTCACTCTCCGCTCGTCACAAAGTCTTCCGTCTTCAAACTCTTGCCAAGACCTGTCGCTTGTCGCGCCAGCGGCATGGCCTTAGCGTTTCGTCATTCATTTAAACAATTCCGTCAAGCGGCCACTGTTCGCCGGCAAATTTTAAGTGCAGGCGAGGCAGTCCATCCGCTCCGACTCGGCGGCCAAGCACAAAGGCGTTGATCGAGATCTGGTGGTGGGCGCTGGTGAGCCGCACCCGTGTGCCTTTGGCGACGTCCAAAGCAGTGAAGACGGATGCGCCGCGGCGGCTGATGTTCTCGGTGACGGTTTGCTCGCGCAGCGCAGAGATGGAGCCGTCGTAGGCGATGACTTCGAGAATAACATCCACGGGCATGCCCAGACGCGTGCCCTCGCGCAGCTCCTGCCTGGTGGCCTCGCCCCCGCCGGCATCTTTCCTCGTAATGTCAGAACGAATGCCCAACTTTGACGAAGAATCATCTTGCAGATTCGCATCATAAAATTTGCTTGGCTGAGCCTTATGACCTTCCGGCGGATTTTTGCCGACAAAGGCCACGCCGATCGCGAACTTCTCTCCCTTCTTGGCGAGCACCGCGGCGCTCTCAGGCAGCGGCTTGACGTAGCGCACGAGCGCCCACACTTTGTATTGATCCGCCGTATGATCGAAGCAGCGCATTTGGCGAGGCATCGGCAGCGTCATGTGCACCAAGCGCCCGACTTCGATGAGATGCGAACTCGAAAAACTCGCTCCAAACGGCGTGACATCCAGCAGGCGCGTCAACTCCGACCATTCCGTCTCCGCATTTTCTTTGCTTTGCACAATCGCGGGCAGCGCGATTCTCATCCGCTCGCGCCGCCGACGCGACTCTTTTTTACTGTCCATGGCGTGATCCAATTTCACCCTTAACGCCACCGCGCGGGCCGCCTTTTTGCGAGCAACTTTTGGTATTACTTGGCGACTGTAATAAAAGCTCAGTGTAGTGGCGAAATGGTTGATTTTACTGGACTTTGAAGCTGTTTGCGATTTGCCAAAAACAGTTTCTGCGGCTACAATAAGCCGTACTTTTGAGGTGTCTCAGCCGGCCCCAAAAAGTGCATTCACACAAAAATATTAGTCACGTTTAATCAGGGCATCGCCGCGTCGGAAGCGGCCGCCGGTATTACTAATTCGCAGGCTCTCTTTGTTATTGCCCGAAGTGGACTTGTGTGCTCAAACGACGCAGCAGATTGTACCCGAAAGGTTGATGAATGGAAACTTTTACTGAACGTAATTATGTGAATATCGAAGACGAGATGCGCCGGTCGTATCTCGACTACGCCATGTCGGTCATCATCGGCCGCGCCCTGCCCGACGTGCGCGACGGCTTAAAGCCCGTGCACCGGCGCGTGCTCTGGGCCATGCATGAGCTTGGCAACGCCTAAAATAAAGCTAACAAAAAAAGCGCCCGCGTCTGTGGCGATTGCTTTGTCAAAGGCACGCTCATTCATACTGAGCACGGCCTGAAGCCGATTGAAGAGATGGAGGTTGGCGAGCGCGTGCAGATGCCGAACGGCCGCACGAGCGAAGTCATCGCGGCGTTTCATAATCCGCCCGGAACAACCGTGACGGTGCATCTCTCAAACGGCAACCGCCTGATTGTCACGCCCGGTCAACGCTTTCGCGTTCTGAACGACGATTTAAGCATCGCTTGGGAACGGGCCGACAATCTCGCGGGCAAACGCGTGCTCGCCGCCAGCCCGCGCTCGCTCGGCACGCCCGAACCGCCTGAGAGCGAAGAGCGCGCGACGGCGGCCTACGTCGCCGGGCTTTTGGTCGCCGAAGCTTATTTAACGGATAGGGGACGCAGTTCGTCCGCCCGCGTCGGCGTGCAGATGGTTGACCGCGAACCGTTGGAAACTGTCGCCGCTTACTGCGCGCAACGCAGCATCAATGCCCATTGGTATAATCGTGCCCCTCAACAACCGCATCATCAAGAGCAGCACGGTCTGCGATTCAGCGGGCTGGCGGAAGCTTATAACGTGTGCGCCGACACGAGCGCGCACAAACGCGTGCCGGCATGGGTGCTCGCAGACCGCCGCCTTTTCCCGGCTTTCATCGTCGGCTTTACGGACGGCGATGGACACATTCGCGTGGGCGAAGCGCAGCGCGAAGTCTTGCTTGCTTCGACCTCTGAAACGCTGCTCACACAAATTCAAACAATGCTTGCGGACGGCGGCGTTCACAGTCATTTAAGCCGCGAAGATTTCACCTCGCGCGCTGACGGAGAGAATTTCCTGCCGCGCTTCACGCTCTGCCTGACGGGCGACAACGCTTCGCGTTTCTGCGCGCTCGTCGCAGACCATGTGCGCATCAGTCGCAAACGTGAATCCGCCGTGCGCTTCGCGACGTGGACGCGCCAGACCGCGAACACCGAAACCGAGTGCGTGCCCTCGCGCGCGATTTTGAAGAACTCTCGCGCCATCATCTCGGCGGCGGTTGGTACGAGGAGGCGCAGGGCGAAAAGTTCCGCGCCGGCATCAAGTATGCGACCGGCACGAAGATTCGTTACTCCTCAGACATCTGCGACAAAGACATCTCCTATCGCCAACTCGAAGCGTGGGGCGTGCTCGCAAAACTCGCACGTATCGGTTCGCCGCTCGCCGCACGTCTTGCAGAGCTGATGACGAATTACTGCGTGCTGCGTGTCGAAGGGGTCGAAGACAAAGGTGAACTCGCGGAAACCTACGATGTACAGATCGCCGATGCATCGCATGAACTTCTCGTGCAAGGCTGCGCTGTTTCAAACTGCATCGGCAAATATCATCCGCACGGCGAAGTGGCGGTCTACGACACGATTGTTCGCATGGCGCAGGATTTTTCCATGCGTTACCCGCTGATTGACGGGCAGGGCAACTTCGGCAGCGTTGATGGAGATTCACCTGCGGCAATGCGCTATTGTGTGACGGGTGAAACACTTGTTGTGACGGATCGCGGCCTGTTGCCGATTTCTAAAATATCGTCAGGCAGCGAAGACATGAAGGCGCGCGTGCTCTCGCATAGCGGTCAGGTGAACGCGGCGAGCAAATGGTGGGACAGCGGCGTGCATGCGACCAAACGCGTGCGCACTCGTCATGGTTACGAAGTCACGGGAACCGCTAACCATCCGTTGCTTGTGTTTCAGGCTGACGCCGGAGGACGGTCGGGATTTGCGTGGAAGCTTATTTCGCAGATCGAGCCGGGCGATGCGCTGGTGATTGATCGCAGCGAAAGCCTCTGGCCGGAGCAAGCGGTCTCGCTCGCCGAATTCCATCCGTCAATTGAGGAAGCGTCGCGCACCGTGAGGCATCCGCTGCCTTGTAGTTTGACGGAAGATTTGGCTTTTCTGCTCGGCGCGCTCACGGCCGAAGGCACAGTCCAGCCGCACCGCATTGAGTTTTGCAATAATAAGGGTGAGTTCGCCGAAGAGTTTGTCGCCGCCTGGGGGCGCACGTTTCCGACCTGTCGCTTGCACATCTTCGAGCGCCGGCCATCGGGCTTTAGCGTGCAACCTTACTTGCAAATGCAAGTCGTCAGTCAGCAAGTAGTGGGGTTTCTACATAATTTAGGATTGCAAAGCAAATCAGCCGCGCGGCAAGTGCCGGAGGCTGTGCTGCGCTCTTCGCCAAGCGTGGCGGCGGCGTTTTTGCGGGGGTTATTTGAAGGCGACGGCAGCGTCGAGAAATCGGGTAAGAGTATTTTGCGGGTGAGCCGTTTCTCGCACAGTTAGGCGATAATCAAAAAGGCGCAGACGCTTTTGCTGCGCTTCGGCATCGCCGCTTCTCGCACATCGGATGCCTCACATCATCGCGCGACTCATCGTCTCGGAATTAATGGCCGCGAAAACTTAGTGCAATTCGCCAATCGCATCGGATTTGCTTCTCGCACAAAGCAGGAAAAACTCGCGGAAGTAATGACGCTGCTGACCGGAAAAGCTCTGGCCAAAAGCGATTTCATTCCGCTCCTCGCGATCTACTTGCGCGCACGCGCCGTACGACAAAGAAACTGGATGGCGAAGAACAATTTTGACCGTCCGGTTCGCTTGCGCGCCGCGTTGCCGCGACTCGCGGCTGCTTTGACCTCGCACGATTACGCGATGGTTGAGTCTCTCGCGCGCATTAATTACCTCTTTGATCCGGTCACCGAGGTTGAGGACGCGGGCGAGCAGCATGTTTACTCTTTACGCGTTGATAGCGCATGCCACTCTTTCGTCGCCAACGGCTTTATCAATCACAATACCGAGGTACGTCTCGCCAAACTTACTTCGGAGATTCTCGCCGACATTGAGAAAGAAACGGTTGATTTTCGCGCCAACTACGATGAATCGCTTTCGGAGCCGACGGTGCTTCCGACGCGCATTCCTAATTTGTTGGTTAATGGTTCGGACGGCATCGCGGTCGGCATGGCGACCAAAATCGCGCCGCACAATTTGAGTGAAGTCATTGATGCGACCATCGCCCTCATCAGAAAGCCGGAAACCAAAATCGAAGACTTGATTAAGATCGTTCCCGGCCCCGACTTTCCGACCGCCGGCTTTATTTACGGGCGCGAAGGCATCCGCCAGGCTCAACTGACCGGCCGGGGCATCGTGCAGATGCGCGCCAAGGCCGGCATCGACCGCGTCGGGCGGGGCGCCTATGAGCGCGATGCCATCATCATCACGGAGATTCCTTATCAGGTTAATAAAGCCCGCTTGATCGAGCGCATCGCCGAGTTGGTTAACGAAAAGAAGATCGACGGCATCTCCGATTTGCGCGACGAGTCGGACCGCACGGGGATGCGCATCGTCGTCGAGCTGAAGCGCGACGCAGTGGCGCAGGTGGTTCTCAACAAGCTCTTTAAGTTGACGCCGATGCAAAGCTCGTTTGGCGTCAATAACCTGGCTATCGTCGACGGGCAGCCGCGCGTGCTTAACCTCAAGCAAATGCTTGAAGCGTTTGTGGAGTTTCGGCGCGAAGTGGTGCGCCGCCGCACGGAGTATGAACTGCGCAAGGCCCGCGCCCGCGCGCACATCCTCGAAGGACTCAACCGGGCGATCGACGCGCTCGATTTCATTGTGCCGCTGATCCGGAACGCCCGCTCCGTGGATGAAGCGCGATTGTGGCTGACCGGCAATTTTGAGCAGATGACGGAGGTCGCATCCTGGAAAGGCGTGCCGTCAGATCTGACACAGGCCGGCTTCGTCGGCCGCCTGCAAAAGGCCGTCACAGGTCTCGACTTTTCCGAGCTGCAAGCGCAGGCCATCCTCGATTTGCAGCTGCGTCGCCTGTCCGCGCTCGAGCGGCAGAAAATTCTGGATGAGTACGAGGGGATCATTCGTCTCATCGCCGAATTGGAAGAGATTCTGGCGAACGAGTCGTCGCTCAGGCGCTTGCTCATCAAAGAGCTTGAAGAAATCAAAAAGGAGTTTGGCGACAAGCGCCGCACGGAGATCATCGACGAAGGCGTTGAATTAACGATTGAAGATTTGATCGCCGACGAAGAAGTCGCCATTACCGTCACCAACTCCGGCTACATCAAGCGCACGCCCGTCACGGCTTATACGCGGCAGGGGCGCGGCGGCAAAGGCCGTTTCGGCGCAACGGCCAAAAACGGCGATTTTGTGCAACATCTTTTCATCGCCTCGACGCACGCCTACATCATGATGTTTACCGACGACGGGCAGGTCTTTAAGCTCAAGGTTCACGAACTGCCCGACGCTCCGACCGCGGCGCGCGGCAAGGCGTTCGTTAACTTGGTGAACATTCCGGGCGAGCGGAAGCTGGCCGGCATCGTGCCGGTGCGTGAATTCGCTGAGGGCCGTTTCGTGTTGATGGTGACGCGCAAAGGTGTGATCAAAAAGACGGAGCTCTCCGACTTCCAGAACATCAGAACCAACGGCATCAACGCGATCAATGTGGACGGAGGCGATGAGTTACTGGATGTGGTGCTGACCGACGGCACCAAGCGCATCTTCATCGCGACGCACGACGGCATCGCGATCCGCTTTGACGAAACGGACGTGCGCCCGATGGGCCGGGCCGCTCGCGGCGTGCGCGGCATCGATTTACGCAAAGAAGACTTTGTGGTTTCGGTGTGCCCGGTTTCCGCCGACGACTCTGAGAAGATG
>JBBJMB010000187.1:0-7716 GCA_037719755.1 Pyrinomonadaceae bacterium | reverse complement strand
TGGACGTTGAGCTTACCGTAGCCAAAGAGCGGACTCCAACCGGGAAGCGCGAAGAAATCATTGTCGGTGTGATTGGTGAGAAATCTTTTAATCTGATTATTACCCAAGCTCGGACGTGCTTGCAGCATTAATGCGACGGCGCCGGTGACAACTGGCGTCGCCATACTGGTGCCGATTTCCGCGCTGTAGACTGACGAAATCGAAGGTGAAAAATCCTTTGGGTTGCCTCCAAAATTAGAGTCAAACGACTTGGCCGAGTAAAGGTATCGTCCCGGCGCACTGATATCCGGCTTGGGCCGGCCGTCGGCAGTCGGCCCGTCGCTCGTAAAATCGGCCGCGACCCCTACAGCTTGCACCTGCGATTGTGTGACGAACGCTCCGACGGTGATCGCGCCTTGCGAGGTTCCCGGCGAAGAGACCTTTCGTGAATCATCGACATACGCGGGCGGAGCGTTTCCCGGCATCGCGTCATCGTCGAAATCGCCGTTCCCGAGCCATACATCGAAACGCCCATTGGTCGTCACCGTCTCCCCGGTAACCTTGAACTTCCAATCTGTTCCGGCGGTTTCCGCCGCATCTTCGAACGTCACAAAGATGTCGTGCAACCCTGCGTCAAGGTCGTTATAAATATAATCGATGGTCGGGTCTGGGTGATCAGGCATGTCTGTGCCAACAGGATATGGCCCGAGAACTGTGCCATCGGGCTTGGTGATGGTGAGCGTAAATCTATCGGCGGCCGAGTAGTAAAATTCAAAGTACTCGATCGATACGTTTGGGTAAGGCGGCTCCCCGATTCTTTCCCTAGCATCCACCCGCAACTCAATTTCGCCGCCCTGCGGTATGTAGCCGCTGGCGTGCATGTCATCGTTCCCCTCATTGCCGGCGGCAACACAAACGGCGCGTCCCAGTCCGCCGTTGACCAAAGTGTCAATCGCCTCTTCGTTAAAATTTGTTCCGTTGTGCGGGCCGGTGTGTCCGCCAAAGCTCATGTTGATCACAAAAGGGCGGTCGAGTTCTCTAGCCTTTTGCTCAATGAATTTCATGGCGTTAACTTGATCTGTGCTGATAAAGCCGCCTTCCTCACTGTCATCCCTAGTGGCCTTAACAATGATCAAATCCGCTTTGGGAGCCATCCCGGCAAACTGTCCGGAGCCGTCACCACTGGCCAAACCATTTCCGGCAGCGGTGCCGGCGATGTGCGTTCCGTGGCCGCTTTTATCCCGCTGCTTTACTTTGTCGTCGGCTTGGCTCGGTCGCCCGGGTATCTGCAAAGCTTCGTTAATCTGAGCCTCGGTGTAGAGGCGCCCGATGGGAGTTGTTCCCTCCGGCAACGTGTAATTCAAATCCCAATCCGGTCCGCTTTGCTCATATCTTGTCATGTCCAGCAGGAACTTGATGCGCGTCGCTTTACCCTCGGAGCCGGGAACCGTAAAATCCAGGTGCCGGAAGTCGATGCCGGAATCAATGATACCGACCAGGACGCCGGTGCCGTCCTGCGCAATTTGCCGTTGCCCGGCGGTGTTATCAACTTTAACGGCCCGCCTCGCCACGTCATTCATGGCCCGGGAAACGGTTCCGATTTCCATTTTTCGCACTGACGAAAGCGCGGCTAATGCCGGCAGACGGCCGGCTGTAGTCTCAACAGTGGCGATGTCTCCGATCTGCGCGCCGACGGCGAATCCGGCGGCTTTCAATTGATCCACGTTGCTGTTTTTCAACTTCACAAGCATGCTGAGCGCAGCCACACCGTCCTCACGGCGGTTAACGGCGGCAATGCGCGAAAGCTTGTCGATTCGCGCTTCACGTCCGCGCCGCCCTTTTCCACCTGGCGCTTGAAGACCAGCGCTACTAACCAGCTTGGTCAGTTTATCAGCCTTTCGTTTAAGCGCCTGATCCGCCGTCTCCGAGGCTGCTATACCTGGTTTAACTCCGGCGTTAAAGCTGGAAGGCAAGCTAGTAAGCAGCAGGCTCACCAAACAAGCGACAAGCGTGTAGCGGTGGGCAAGAACTGTTAAAGGTGAAGGACGTGATTTTCTTGAAACGGCGCGTGGGAATTTGTGTGGCACAACGATTAAATCTCCGTGGAAAGCGCGTGAGCGATAGCGGCGCAACTTACCTTTTGCCAAATGCGGGTTGGCCTTCGTGATATAAGCGGCGAAGCATGTGGTGCATTCGTTCGCATCTCGCCAGCTAAATGCTTATCGCTTCTGCCACTGGAAGAGCCCGGCGCACGACAATCTCTTTCCCTGCCATCTGCCAAAGAAGGATTCTAGAGCCAGCAACCCAGGCGTATAAACAGACTTAAATCTCGGAGGGATGCGGAAAACCATTGAGTTGAGAACCAGCAAGTATCCGATGTTGCCTATGTATTTCTCCTTTCTGAATGCAAAGCGTGAAGAGAATTCCTTTTTCAAAGCATAAACGTTGATCGCCGCCTCATTTTCAGAAAATAAGTCGTCTTGTTTGTACCAAAACCTGCGGACAATATCGAGGTAAGAAGCCGAGTGCGGTTCGGCGAAACAGAAATAGCCTCCCACCTTGAGGAGTCGGTGAATCTCATGAATCGATTCGTTCAAGCTGGGGTGCAGGTGATGCAGACCGCCAATGACAGCAACACAATCGAACGACTCATCATCGAGGCCGGAAGCAAGGATCGGGGCACACACGGCATTGCATTGGGGCCAGCGGCTCTCGAATATCTTGATCGACTCCGGGGAAACGTCAAGCCCTGTCACTGAAGCGCCTTGCGAGAGCAGAAACTGTGTCGTTTGTCCGCTGCCACACATCGCCTCGAGCACATTTTGCTTTGACAAACTAAGACCGTCGAATAAGGGCTCATAAATAAAACGACGGCGATAGTCCTGACTGGACTCGTCGCCGTAGTGTGCTTCATATTCTGAAGCAATCTGATCGTAGTGGGCTTTTTGTATCTGCTCTGCTGCCTGCGTGTTCAGTCTTCTAGCCCTCAATTAATTTGAATACGCGGGGCTGTCTCTGCAGGGCGGCTGCTTACGGTGCCAACCGTGACAATGATCGGCACATCGCCTGCGGCGGCCAGTGACGCCGGCAGTCGTACGTCAATCTGATCGAAGCCTGAAGTTGAAGTCGCCCCTACTAACACAATCGCATCGCCGGTCACATCCGTGGTATTGATGCGCACAGTCACTTGGGTTCTGGTTACATTAACAATGCCCGTGAGCATAATGCGCAATAGTGTGGCTTCGGTTTTGACCTGCCCGTCAGAGCCGGTGTAAGTCGTG
Organism: Pyrinomonadaceae bacterium; assembly: GCA_037719755.1. Lineage (GTDB taxonomy): Bacteria > Acidobacteriota > Blastocatellia > Pyrinomonadales > Pyrinomonadaceae > JBBJMB01. The sequence goes on along the minus strand of JBBJMB010000187.1, from coordinate 4,456 downwards.
GTGACGGTGAAGGGCTCGGGCGTAGACGACATTGGATTGGTGACGTTGAGTACCGTCGCGCGCCCCGCAGCTCCGTTCGCGCTGGTGAAGATGTCAGGCTGAAGGGAAGAGGTTTGAACGGCGCTACGAATCGTCGCGCCGTTGTTGCTGATCACCACCGGATAGCTTTGTGTCCCCGTTAAGGCCGCGAGTCCGGCAGGAACAACGAAGCTGATCTCATTGCTGCTGACGAAGTAAAGACCCGCCGCGACTCCGTTGACCGAAACGGTGACGCCGTTTAATTCAATTGGTAACTGAGGCCGCCTGGACTCAGGCCCCGCCCCAACCATACGCGACCCAGGTGCGAGCGGCACGGTGGTTGAGCGCGCAGTCGCAAGCATGCCGGCAGCTAGACCGGACACAGCCGGCGGCGTTGGTGTGGCCGATGCGGTGGGAGTCACGACATCGCGCTGGCTGGCGCCCGTGGTGTAAGCAACGGCGTTGGCTGACTCGGGCGTATCTCTCGCCGGATCAGCCAGAGGCCTTACCAGATAATAGACTTCGGGCAAGCGGTCGACGTTACCGCCGCCAATTTCGCCGCGCGTCGTGAAGGAGAGTCGCTGCGGCGTTTCGGCAACCATCGGTTGCAGGTCGAATACGCCAATGGCCGGCGTGCTCGTCAAACGAGTGAACGTCGTCGGCGCCGCAACCGGCGTCGAAAGACTTGGCCGTTCCTGCCTGGATTTAATCCTTCAGCCGCGGTCGCAGGAGCTGTACCATCAGATTTGAAGTTTAGCGATGAGCCGAAGACGAGCGTGCTGCTGTAGCCGCTAAATGTCGGATAGCGTATGACACTTGCATCTGTGCTGCCGGCGCGCGCTCCCACTAAAGTAAAGGCGTGAGCCGCGACGTTGTACAAATAAAGGCCGGGTGAAGTTTGAATGGCACCGTTTCCCGCCAGATCCGCATATGATTCAAACGCCAGAAAACCGCCGTTGCGACTAATCCGGCGACCGGGGCTGAAAATATTAACGCTCAGGCCCGCGCTCAAAGTTGTACTCGTCACTTGTCTGAGCGTGGAGCGGCCCGTTCCGTTGAAGCCGGCGAGATACACCTCTGCGCTGCCGTCAGCATTGTTTGATGCGCCCGCACTATCTTGTATGTTGGCGTTGGAGATAAAAGCGATTGAGGTTCCGTCACCGGAGAGCGTTGGATTTTCGCTAAAGACCTGCCGGCCTTGCGTGTCAGTCAACTGAGAAAACGAACTACTAACGCGGTCGTAAACGTAAATCTCAGGGTTTTCGTCATCGTTAGTCAGCGAGTTCGCGGTCGTGAGCCGGCGCGTAGAAACGAACGCCACAAAAGATGCATCGTCGTTAACGGCGACATCGCGATTATCAAATGCAACGAATGGTGAGAATGGCCCGGCAGCGCCGGTGCCACCCGGCTGCGGCGGACGGCTTGCGGGTGTGTTTGTGAGCCTCGTAAATGTGCCGGCATCCAGATTCACCCTTGGCACCTCAACGCCGCTCGCAAGGTCTGCTGGCGTGATGTCGGGAATCCTGTAGAGAAAGATCTCCTGGTTGGCATCCGTAGTGCCCAGCGCCGCTTTGTTGCCCGCTTCATTGGCGTCGAATGACGCAGGGCTCAGCGCGTTCGAGCTAAAAGCGATCCACTTTCCATCGTAACTGATCACAGGTTTATTGTTGCTGACTTCTATGTCAACGCTCGTGAGCGGCACAGGCGTCGGCGAGGGAGCGGGAGTTGGAGTGGCAGCGGGCGTAGGAGTTGGGGTCGCCGAAACACGGACGACGCTTTCCGTGACGGTGAGCTGAAAGATGCGCCGCTGTGCGTAATCAAAAAGGAAGATCTCGCGATTGCCGTCCTCATTGTTCCGCCCCTTGGTGATAATAGTCCCGGTCGCATCGCGCACATTGGCCGTCTTCTCAGTGGCGATGTCACCCGTAGACTCAATCACTACTAAACGCCCGTCGCCGCTTATGCCACCCGTAAACGACTCGCCCAATGCTGAAGAACTAACCTGCACGACAGCGGTATCCGCTGACTGCGCACGCAAGGCGGCGAAAAGACCACATAAAGCAAATAACGCAAGAACCCACGTGGCACGAAAAGCTAACTTCACAGATAAAGCCTCCGGAATTAAACGACAGTTATTGAATTAGAGACGCGCTCCCTGGAAGGACCTTAAGGACAATCATGAATGCGTCTGGCGCGATTTGCTCGCAAAAGTAGGTCATTCTATGCTCATCACTGAGCTCACCGCAAGCCGGGGCCTTTTCTCGGTGAAGCGACCAAGAGCGTGTTCTCTGGCGACTGCGGGGGCAGCGAGACTTACCGGAACCGCTGGCCGATCTGCTCCGTACCGAATGTGCCTATGCCGTTGAGGCGGAAGCTAAAGAGCAAGCGGTTTTCGTTGCGGAGCCCTACGTTGAAGCTGTAATGCTGAAGCGTTACCGCGCAGCAGTCAAAGGCGTAGCCGATGGTCTCTGTAGAGCTGATCAACGAGTTGCTTCCTCTGCCCGGGCGATTCTGAAAATCGAAAAAGAAGGAAACGCCGCCGAAGATGCCTCGCTCGCGATTACCCAGAAAGAGCGCAGGGCTCCATTGCGAACCACGCAGCGTGCCGGGCTCTTTGCCCGTTGCGTCCGCGAACTGCTGCAGTCCGGGCGCGAGACCTATGGCGCGCGTGTAGTAGAAAGTTTGAAACGCCTGTATGAAAGGCCGCACCACGCCGAAGGTCACAGAGAGATTGCGAAAGCCGCCGCCCTGCGTATCAAGATCAGTGCGTACATCGGCGATGAAATCGTCTGCGGGACGATACCTAGCTTCTATGGCGAGCGGTGAAAAGCGGCGCGCGAGCCCGCCATAGGTGAAGCCTGAAAACGTGTTGATCGGATAAAACTGATTACGCCGCCCAGGTATCAATGCTCCGCCAAAAGTCGGGTCGAAGAAATATTTATTGCGCAGTGTGATCGAGAGCACCTCGTTTGGCTGGCTGGACAGCGTGGGCTTAGAGGGATCGTCGCTCTGAGTCTTAAATGCTTCTCCTTTGCTTCCGCCAACGCGCTCGGTTGAGCGTTTGGTGAAGAAGCGGTTGATCACGCCGTATTCAAATTCGTTCGTCTCCGCAATTGTGTCCAAGTAGTCGAAGCGAATAATATTTTGAAAGTTGTTGACGCCTGTGACCTTGCGGTAAGTCAAGTAAGGTTCGATCACATGGCGAAAGCGAAACGATTTGTCGCTCCGATAGAAATTGCGTGCAAGCGCCGGGGGTCGGATATCGCCCTCAAGCTCTACGAAACCGCGGGTGATATCTCGCCCGAGCACGAGTCGCGTCGAAGGATCTATGGAGTTGGAATAATACGTGGCGCGCGCTCCCACGGTGCCGGTAAATGACCAGCCTTTGTAATAAACGGGCACGCTCAAGCGCGGGCTCAGATCAAGGCGCTGCACAATAGAGGGCGTGACCAGCGGCTCAAAACGGCCGTTGGCTTTAAATGCGACGATGTCTTCAACCGTCTCTTTGCGGCTCACTCCATAGAGTGAAGCGCCAAAGGAAAAATAGACCGGGTGGCTCTCGAAAAAGCGCAGCGCAGACGGGCGCTTTTCGAAGGAAACGCTTGGCAGCTGCCTGGTTCTGATACGCGCGTTGGGAATCGACGTGACGTTCGTGCGCGCAAGGAAGTTCAGGCTGTAGTCGGAAAAATTCTTGTTAAGAAAGATTTGCGAGCGCTCGTCAGGTGAAATCACTTGCTGAACGGAATCAGAAAAGACTTGCCGAAAGGCCAAATTGGAAGTGATGTTGACATCCGCGGCCGCGAGAAATCCGTTAGAAAAATAATGCACGCCTTCAACGTAAAAACTCGACCCGCCTTGATCTGACTTTGCGGACTCGCTTCTTTGCCGAAAATGCGATCCTTGACAGTGAAAAAACCTAAGTTGAGGTACGAACGTGAATTGGCGCGCGTGCGCAGATCAGCGCCCAGGCCAAGTCCTCTCTCCGTATAAACGTCGCCGCGCACAGTGAAGTCCGCGGAGCGTCCCAGAGTTTGATAGTAAGCGGCGGAGAGCCGCGCCCTTTTCGCCTGAGTAAAAAAAAGTAGGAGAGATCAGCCCCTAATCCCGATCGCGCAGTTTAATCTGAACAGAGGCGTATGGAAGTAGCATCACGGGAATCGCTTTAACGCGAAAACTCGGCGCCTTGAGTCTAACGCGGTCGCCCGTTTTGATTTCGGCGCGACTGGCCCGAAAGCTCCACTTCGGGACGATATCCTCGCAGGCCGTAATTTCAACATTGGTCGCAACGATTGTGTCCAGGCGCACGCGCTCGACGCGGTCAGCGGTGAAGTAGATGACGGTTCCGTCTTGAGTCTGATTGGTGAAGCCGGTCGAGTTTTCAAAATAGCCGAGCTTCGCCGCATCATTACACTCACGGCGCGAGCCGGTGATGCGTTGG
>JBBJMB010000186.1:0-7749 GCA_037719755.1 Pyrinomonadaceae bacterium | reverse complement strand
CGGCGAACACCATACCATTCAGATCGAGCCGGTTTTGCCTCAAACGCTTGACGGGCTTGATGTGCTCAGGCACTCCACCGCACACCTGCTGGCCGCCGCCGTGTTGGATCTTTACCCCGGCACCAAATTAGGCATCGGCCCCGCTCTTTTGGAAGATCCGCGCTACGGCTTCTTTTACGATGTGATTACGCCGCAGCCGCTCACCGACGCCGATCTTCCCGTGATCGAAAAGCGGATGCGCGACATCGCCAAGCGCAACCTCGCTTACCGCCGCGCTGAAATCGATAAGGACGAAGCGCTCCGTATCTTCGCGGAGCGCGGCGAGCCGCTGAAGTGCGAATTAATCTCAAGTAAGGGCGGCGCCAGAGTCAGCGTTTACTACATCGACGGCTCGCCTTTTCTGGATTTCTGTCTTGGCCCGCACGTGCCGAACACCAACCGCCTGCGCGCCTTTAAGCTGTTGTCGCTGGCCGGCGCTTACTGGATGGGCGACCCCGAGCGCCCGCAGATGCAGCGCATTTACGGCACCGCGTATTTCACGCAAGAAGACTTGGACGCCTGGATTCGGCAGCGCGAGGAAGCCGAGCGGCGCGATCATCGCCGTTTGGGCCGCGAATTGGATTTGTTTTCGATTCAAGAACAGTACGGGCAAGGGCTCATTTTCTGGCACCCCAAGGGCGGCGCGGTGCGCAAAGAGATGGAAGATTTCTTGCGCGCCGAATTGATCCGCCGCGGCTACGGCCTGGTTTTTACTCCGCACATCGCGCGCCGCGATTTGTGGGTCACCAGCGGGCATGAGGAAAACTACGCGGACTCTATGTTTGCTCCCGTTGAGTTTGAGGAAACGGAGTTTCGCTTAAAACCCATGAACTGCCCGTTTCACATCGGCATCTACAAATCCGGGCAGCGCTCTTACCGCGATTTGCCGCTGCGCTACGCCGAGCTGGGAACGGTTTATCGCGCGGAGCTTTCCGGCACGTTGCACGGCTTAATGCGCGTGCGCGGCTTCACGCAAGACGATGCGCACATCTTCTGCACGCCGGAAACCGTGCGCGGGGAGATCATCGGGTGCGTCGACTTCGCTTATCACATGTTTCGCACCTTCGGCTTTCAAAACTTTAAAGTCGAGCTCTCGGTGCGGAATCATCAAGTCGACGAAAATAAGCACTACCTTGGCTCGGATCAAGATTGGTCAAACGCCGAAGAAGCGCTCATCGCGGCCCTCGGTGAGCGCCAGATTTCTTATGAAAGGATTGAGGGAGAGGCCGCGTTTTACGGCCCGAAGATTGACATTAAAGTGGAGGACGCGATCGGGCGGTTGTGGCAATTGACGACCGTCCAGTTCGACTTTAATTTGCCCGAACGCTTCGAGCTGGAATACATCGGCGAAGACACAAGCCGCATCGCCCCATTATGATTCACCGGGCGCTTTTCGGATCGGTCGAGCGCTTCTTCGGCGTGCTGATTGAGCACTACGCCGGAGCCTTTCCCTTTTGGCTGGCTCCCGTACAAGTGGCGGTGCTGCCGATCACTGACCGGATCAACGATTACGCCGAGCACATCACAGACGACTTGCGCGCCGCCGGAGTGCGCGTCGAGGCCAGTCTGCGCAGCGAAAAAATCGGCGCCAAAATACGAAACGCGCAATTGCAAAAAGTGCCTTTCATGCTGGTGCTCGGCGACCGCGAACTGGAAGAAGGGGTCATCGCTGTGCGCGAGCGTTTGCGGGGAGATATGGGCGCGATGACGCTGGATGATTTTAAAACAATGGTGCGTGGCTTAAACGAGTCGCGCGCTTTAACCAACAACTAAAAAGCCCGACGCGTGGAGCGTTGCGGCCAAGCACTGAAAGCGCTTGGCCGCTCGCTCTTCGGGCTCAAAGAGGAGAAAAAGCAATCAACACTGGCTTTCGAGGTCGCGGACCGCGTCCGGACAACAGACGCGCTCCGCTGGCGCGCATCAACGAGAAAATTCGCGTCCCTCAAGTTCGCGTGATCGACGAAGAGGGCGAGCAGCTTGGAATTTTGGAGACCCGCGAGGCCGTGCGTATGGCGCGAGAAAGGGGTCTTGATTTGGTCGAAGTTGCGGCGGCCGCTGATCCGCCCGTGTGTCGCATCATTGACTACGGCAAGTTTCAGTATGAAGCCAAAAAGAAAGCGGCCGAGGCCAAGAAAAAGCAAGTTATAATTGTCGTCAAAGAAGTCAAATTTCGCCCAGGCACGGACGAGCACGATTACGAGTATAAGATGCGGCACGCGCGAGATTGGCTTGAGGAAGGCGACAAGGTTAAAGCCTCAATCTGGTTTCGCGGCCGCGAAATGACCCACCGCGAATTGGGGTCGAAGATTTTGGAGAAACTGGAAAAGGACTTGACCGAATTCGGCGAAGTCGAAGCACGCCCGCGCATGGAAGGCAATCAGATGTTTCTGATTTTCGCTCCGAAGAAGCACAAGGGCGGCGGAGCCAAGCCGGCCGTCTAAGGGAAGCGCCTTACAGTCGGTCACCGATAAGATAGCTTTTTTCGCCGTTGCGCGATCATCATTTAATGTTTATTAAGGAGTCATAATGCCTAAACTAAAGACGCACAAAGGGGCCGCGAAGCGGTTCCGCGTCACCGCCACCGGGAAGATCAAGCGCGGCCACTCTCATGCGCGCCACATCCTGACCAAAAAGGAAGCGAAGCGCAAACGCCATTTGGACATCGACACGTTTGTCTCCGATGGCGATCAAGCGCGCGTCGAAAGAATGCTGCCTTATGGCCGCGATTAGAAATCGGTCAGCGACAAGTAAGCTCACCTGTGGGCGGCGAAGAAGTGAAGTCTCGCTCTGCTCATAAGTTACACTGCAAAACTTTTTTGGGAGGTTAGATTATGCCTCGCGTCAAGCGTGGAAATAAGCGCGTCGAGCGGCGCAAGAAAATTTTGGGTCTGGCCAAAGGCTACTTCGGCACCAAGTCGAAGCTGTACCGCTCGGCCAAAGAGTCTGTGGAGCGCGGCCTTAATTTCGCTTACACCGGCCGCAAGCTGAAGAAGCGCGACTTTCGTAGTTTGTGGATCGTGCGCATCGGCGCCGCCGCCCGCCTCAACGGATTGAATTACTCGCAGTTTATGCACGGATTAAAAGTCGCCGGCATTGAGCTTGACCGTAAAGCCTTGGCCGATTTGGCCGTGCACGAGCCCGGTGCCTTTGCCGAGTTAAGCGGTCAAGTTAAAAAAGCTTTGGATCCGGGCGGCGAGCAGCAGCAACAAGAACAAGAACAGCGGGTCGCGGCGTAACCGCCCGCGCGGGGAAAGGCTGAAGGGATGTCAGAGGCACTGGGAGTCTCTTCGCATAACGGGGAAATCGAAGCGGTTGCCAAAGCGTTCGAGCGAGAGTTCGAGCGCTTTGCCCGCTTTCGCGGCTCCGCGATCGTCGTGAATGCGAACACCACGTTGTCTGAAGCGGAAGCGATCCTTAAAGATCTGAGCGAGCTTCGCGCGAAGCAAATTGGCAAAAAAAGCGACCTCGCGGCGCTTAAAAAGAGCATCGGCCGCGTTGCGCCGGAGGGGCGCGCGAGCTTCGGCCAGGACACGCAGGCGCTCGAAGCGCGAATCTTGACGGAAATTGACGCGGTTGAAAAAAACCTCGCCGAGCGCATCGCCGCGCTGCGCTCCGAACAAGAGCGCATCGACGTAAGCTTGCCGGGCACACGGCGGCGGCTCGGCCATGTGCATCCCATCACGCTGCTTCGGCAACGCATCGAAGACATCTTCGTTGCGATGGGTTATGCGGTCGAAGATGGGCCCGAGATCGAAACTGATTTTTACAATTTCGATGCGCTGAACATTCCGCCCGCGCATCCGGCCCGCAGCACGCAAGACACGTTTTATCTGGAGAACGGTCTGGCCCTCCGCTCGCAAACTTCGACCGTGCAAATCCACGCCATGCAGCGGCGTCGCCCGCCGCTTCGCGTCATCGCTCCGGGCCGCGTTTTTCGCCGCGACACGCCCGATGCCACGCACAACCCCATGTTCTTTCAACTTGAGGGATTGTTGATTGACCGCGACATCACATTGGGCGATTTGAAAGGCACGATCACAGAGTTTGTGCAGCGCATGTTCGGCGCCGAGACGCGCACGCGCTTCCGGCCTTCTTATTTTCCTTTCACGGAACCAAGCGCCGAGGTGGATTACAGCTGCTTTAAGTGCGGAGGCGCGGGGTGCCGCATTTGCAAAAACTCCGGCTGGATCGAGTTGGGCGGCTCAGGCATGGTGCACCCGAATGTGCTGCGCTCCGTTGACATCGATCCCGAAATTTGGAACGGCTTCGCCTTTGGCCTCGGCATTGATCGCATGTGCGCGCTCATGTACGAGCTCGACGACATCCGACTGCTCTTCGACAACGACGTCCGCTTTCTCTCTCAGTTTTATTAATCAGTGACAAGTGACGAGTGACAAGTGACAAGAGAAAACCTCTTGTTCTTTCTTGTCACTTGTCACTTGTCACTTGTCACTTGTCACTCTGCTTATGAATATCAGCTACAACTGGTTGAGGGAATTGACGGCGACGCGGCTTGACCCGCGCGAGACGGCGGAGCGCTTGACGATGGTGGGACTCGCGGTCGACGCCGTGCACGGGGTGGGCGACGACTATGTTCTGGAAATCGATCTCACTTCAAACAGGCCCGATTGTTTGTCGCACTTGGGCGTCGGCAGGGAATTATGTGTGATCGAAGGCACAGAGTTAATCGCACCAGTCTCTCGCGTGGTTAATGCGGGCGCGCCCGCAAATTCATCAATCGTCGTCGAGATTCACGACGCGGATCTGTGCCCGCGTTATGCGGCGCGCGTAGTGCGCGGCGTGCGCATCGGCGCTTCTCCCGCTTGGCTGATCGAACGCCTCACCGCCATCGGACAGCGATCAACAACGTCGCGGACGTCACCAATTACGTGATGCATGAGCTGGGTCAACCGCTGCATGCGTTCGATTACGAGCGACTCGAAAAAGGGCGAATCATTGTGCGGCGCGCGCGCGCGGGCGAGCGAATTCGCACCTTGGACGGAGTCGAGCGCGCGCTTGATGCGCAGATGCTGGTGATCGCCGACGCCCGGCGAAGCGTCGCTGTGGCCGGAATTATGGGCGGCGAAGAAACTGAAATCTCACCCGCGACGCGGGACGTGCTTGTCGAAAGCGCATATTTTAATCCGGCTTCCGTACGGCGCACATCGCGCGAGTTGGGTCTGCGCACGGAAGCTTCGCATCGCTTTGAGCGCGGCGTTGATTACGACAACACGCTTTGCGCTCTTGACCGCTGCGTCGCGCTCATCACAGAGCTTGCCGGCGGCGGCGCTGAAGCGGAAGTTGTTGATGTGTATCCCGCGCCTCTGGCTTCGCCGTGTGTCGGCTTGCGATTCGGGCGCGTCGAGCGGTTGACCGGTTTGGAGCACGTTTCGGTTGACGAGATGAGCAGGATTATGTCCGCGCTTGGTTTCTCACCAAGCGCGCAACCGCAGGGCACCAGCAGCGCGGCGGGCGTCCACTACGTTGTCCCGACCTGGCGCTTTGATATCGAGCGCGAAGAGGATCTGATCGAAGAAGTGGCGCGTCACGTGGGGTATGACAAAATCGCTGCGACGTTGCCCGGCGCTCGCGTGGCCGGCGAGTATCAAGCGGGCGAGTGGCGACGACGCGCGGCCCGGCTCGCGCTCGGATCGCAGGGCTTCGACGAAGCGATCAACTTTAGTTTCATCGACGGAACTTACGATCATCTTTTTGAGTTGATTCCTGTATTTGGCGCCGCTGAAAATGACAATTTAATTGGTCTCGGCAACCCGATTTCCGAGGGCTTGACGAGGATGCGCCCGAGCCTGCTGCCCGGTTTGCTTGAAGCCGTACGTCGCAACTTCGATCACAATTTGCGAGATGTCACGCTGTATGAGCTCGGGCGCGTTTTCGCCGCCGGGAATCCGAAGCCGACGGAGCGCGAGGCGCTGGCTCTGGTAGCAACCGGCGGGTTTTTGCCGGCCAACAGAGCCGGCGCGCCGCGCGAACTGGATTTCTTCGACTTAAAGGGCGGCCTTGAAGCGGCCGTCGAAGCGATGCGCGTGCCCGCGCTGCGCTGCGATGCGGCGCGCGTCGCGCATTTGCGCGAAGGGCAATCAGCCCGCATCACGATGGGCGATGTTGTGATCGGGTCAATCGGCCGGTTAAGCGAGAGTTTGGCGGCGCGGTATAAATTTCGGCAGCCAATTTACGTTGGCGAAATTGATCTTTCCGCGCTGGATGAATATCAAGAAAAGCCTGTGCGCTACCGGCCTCTCGGCCGCTACCCGGCCGTGCTGCGCGACATGTCGCTGGTCGTAGACAAAAGCCTGGCGGTTTCTGAGATCATGGGCGCGCTCGAACGAATTGAAGTTGACTACAAACGCGGCGTCTCGTTTGTGGATGTCTTCGAGGGCGGCAGTCTGCCCGCGGGCAAACGATCTGTGACGGTGCGCATCGAGTACCGGGCCGATGATCGCACACTGTTAATTGACGAAGTCGATGTTTTTCAAACGCGCGTCATGGATGAGCTGGGCGCGAAGGTCGGAGCAGAACTTCGCCAGTGATCACAAAGCGGCGCGCTTTTCGTGGCGCGCCCGGGACGCGCCGGAGAAGTCTTGCGTATCGCCGCGCGAATGCGCATAATCGCTGGCCACCGAAGTGACGTGCAAGTTTTTAATGACCCGAAGAGGAGCTAAAGCGGCGATGGTCGGACTATCCGGATTAGAAAAGTTTTCCCACCTCGAAGACAAGATTTACCGCACCATCGAACTGGCGAAATCGCTGCGCCAGGAAAAGGAGGCTCTTGAGCGCGAAGTAATCGCGACGCGCCGCGATCTGGGTAATTTGCTCGACGAAAAAGATCGGCTTGAATCGCAAGTCGAGCGGCTTTGGCTGACCGCGACATGGTCCGCATGAAGATTGAAGCGATGCTTGATGCCATCGCGGTGCTCGACCCGGAAACGGCCGAGATCGCCCGCAGGTAGGAAGAAGGCCAGTGAGAGCTTATGAGTCTGGGGAAAATTAACTCCGATGCCGCGGCCACGCCGACCATCAGGGTCGAGATTTACAATCAGACCTATAACATTCGCTCTGACGGCGACTCGGCCTACATCTCACAGCTCGCCGAATTTGTCGACCAGCGGATGCGCGAGATTTCCTCGGGAACCTTAACTGTCGATTCGCTCAAAGTCGCCATTCTCGCCGCCCTTCATGTCGCCGACGAACTGCACCGGCTGAGACGGCTGCACGAACAAACCGACGCCCAACTGGCCGCGCGCAGCGCCGAATGCGCCGAAATGCTCGACCGTCTGTTAAAGACGCGCACCATCTCCGAGCAGCAAGGCCCAAACACGAGCAACATCGCCTTTACTTAACGCGAAACTGCGGGTTTTCTGCGATGCTCTGAGCTTTGCGGGTTCGCGTTTGAGTCTCACCTAAAAGCAGAGAACCACAGAGAAAGACTCAGAGTCGCAGAGGAAAAAAGCCGACCGCATTGTTACCCGATTAACAGTTAAAAATTTTTCGTGAAATTTTGTTTGGCCGCAGGTGATGTGGTATGATGCCCGCGGCTAAAGGGAACAATTACTGCGGCGGCGCGCCACCGATTTACGATGATTGAGCCAACGCCGTTTGAAAGGGAGACTGATGCCGTGACATGCCAGTGCATTCCTTCATAGTAAGGAATTTGCCAGAGGCTTCGGCTCTTCAAAAGTCACCCACCTGTTT
>JBBJMB010000185.1:0-7752 GCA_037719755.1 Pyrinomonadaceae bacterium | reverse complement strand
TCATCTTCAGCCGCCGCAGCATCATTATCCAAACTGTCTATTTTTATCCGACGACGATCTGTCACACGAATCTCCTCGGCCGCCTCTTCTGCATCCGCTGTTTGCGAATCATCGGCCCTGACCTTTTCTGACATGAACTATCCTTTGCCTCCCACGAAAAAATACCACACAAGCCAATCGTTAGCATTCCCGGCTCGTCCTACTCATACAACTAATCTAAGCGAGAAGACTTACGCCGCCACGGTCTCGGTCGCGCGCGTCGCAAACTCCATGCGGTCGCCGACGGCCGAGACGTTGACGGTTTGGTGCGGGCCGATTTCGGCGCGCAATAATTTCACGGCCAGCGGATTTTGAATCAGCGTTTGGATCGCGCGCTTAAGCGGCCGCGCTCCGTACATCGGGTCGTAGCCTTCGCGGGCGAGCAGTGCGCGCGCCGAATCGTCGAGGACAATGGTGATGCCGCGTTCTGCGAGCATCAGCCGCAAGCGCTCAAGCTGAACATCTATGATCCGCTCGATCTGTGCGCGCGACAATTGCTTGAAGATGACGATGTCGTCGATGCGATTCAAAAACTCGGGCTTGAAATGCTCGCGCAGAATTTGCAGCACCGCGTCGCGCACTTGCCGCTCGTCGTCGCCGGCGGCTTGAATCTCGCGCGAGCCGAGGTTCGAGGTCATGATTAAAACCGTGTTCTTAAAATCGACGGTGCGCCCCTTCGAGTCGGTCAAGCGGCCGTCGTCCAAAATCTGCAAAAGCACATTAAAAACGTCGGGGTGCGCTTTTTCGATTTCGTCAAAGAGAATCACGCTATAAGGACGGCGCCGCACGGCTTCGGTCAATTGGCCGCCCTCTTCATAGCCGACGTAACCGGGAGGCGCGCCGATCATGCGGGCCACGGCGTGCTTTTCCATATATTCCGACATGTCTAAGCGCACCATCGCGCGTTCGTCGTCGAACATAAACTCGGCGAGGGCGCGCGCCGTTTCAGTTTTGCCGACGCCGGTCGGGCCGAGAAAGATGAATGATCCGATCGGACGATTCGGGTCCTGCAACCCGGCGCGGGCGCGGCGCACGGCGTTGGCGACGGCCGTCAAAGCTTCGTCCTGGCCGATGACGCGCTCGGCGAGTCGCTCTTCCATGGTGACAAGCTTTTGCATTTCGCCTTCGAGCATTTTCGTGACCGGCACGCCCGTCCACTTGGCGACCACCTGGGCGATGTCTTCTTCGTCAACTTCTTCCTTCAGCATCACGCCCGCGCTTTGCGCTTCGGCGAGTTTCGCGTGGTCGGCGTCCAATTGCTTTTGCAATTCGACGAGTTGGCCGTAGCGCAGTTCCGCCACTTTGCCGTAATCGCCCGCGCGCTCATACTGATCGGCTTGCACCTTAATCTGCTCGATCTCTTCTTTGACTTTGCGAATGCGGTCGATGATTTCCTTTTCGGAGCGCCAACGCGCCTTCATCTGCGAGGAGCGCTCGCGCAAATCAGCCATCCGCCGCTCGATGTCGGCGAGCCGCGCGCGCGACGCCGCATCGGTTTCGCGCTGCAAAGCTTGGCGCTCGATTTCGAGTTGCGTAATCTCGCGCTCAAGTTGATCGATCTCGACGGGCAGCGAATCGATCTCGATGCGCAGGCGCGAAGCGGCTTCGTCAATTAAGTCTATGGCTTTATCGGGCAAAAAGCGGTCTGTGATGTAGCGGTTGGAAAGCGTCGCGGCGGCGACAATGGCCGAATCCTTGATGCGTACGCCGTGGTGCACTTCGTAGCGTTCCTTGAGGCCGCGCAAAATGGCAATCGTATCTTCGACGTTCGGCTCGCCCACGTAAACGGGCTGAAAGCGGCGTTCGAGGGCGGCGTCCTTTTCGATATGCTTTTTGTATTCGTTGAGCGTGGTCGCGCCGACGCAGCGCAAATCGCCGCGCGCAAGCGCCGGCTTGAGCATGTTTGAAGCGTCGATGGCGCCTTCGGCTGCGCCCGCGCCGACCAGCGTGTGCAGCTCATCTATAAAAAGGACGATCTGCCCGCCGGCCTTTTCAATTTCCTTGAGCACAGCCTTTAAGCGGTCTTCAAACTCGCCGCGGTACTTCGCGCCGGCGAGCATTGCGCCCAGATCAAGCGAAACGAGCCGCTTGTTGCGCAGCGATTCGGGCACATCGCCGGAAACGATGCGGCGCGCCAATCCTTCGACGATGGCCGTTTTACCGACGCCTGGCTCGCCAATTAAAACCGGATTGTTTTTGGTGCGGCGCGATAGCACCTGCACGGTGCGGCGGATCTCATCGTCGCGGCCGATCACGGGATCGAGCTTACCCTGGCGGGCGAGTTCCGTTAAATCCTTCGCATACTTTGAGAGCGCCTGGTAATTAGACTCGGCGTTTTGATCCGTGATGCGCACGCCGCCGCGCATGCCCTCGATGACTTTGAAAAGGTCGTCGCGCTTGACGCCGTGTTGACGCAGCAATTTCCCGGCGTGATCTTTTTCCTCGGCGATCGCTAAGAGCAGATGTTCGGTGGAAACATATTCGTCCTGCATCTTTTCGGCCGCGTCTTGCGCCGCATTAAAGACCTGCGTCATGCGCGGGCTAAAATACTGTTGCCCGCCTTGAACGCGAGGAAAGCGATTCGCTACGCCTTGCAGTTCCGTCGTGAGGGTTTGAATGTTGACGCCCAGTTTTCCCAAAAGCGGCTTGGTGATGCCTTCGGGTTGTTCCAGAAGCGTAAGCAATAAATGCTCGGGCTCAACCTGCTGATTTTGGCCACGCTCGGCCATTTCGATGGCCGCTTGAACGGCCTCTTGTCCGCGCAGTGTAAGTTTCTCTAAGCGCATCTCTTTTTTATAGTGTTCAAATCGGCGGCGGCCGAGCGTGCCCCGCGCCGCCGCCTCAAAATCACTTATATAATTAACGACAAAGTAGTGGACAAACGATGATTACCTGTTGGCCGCAGATTTCTGCGTTTCCTCTTCGGTCTCGGCCGCTTTCTTCGTTTGGGAAACGTCCGCGTCGACGCCGATCCGTATGCGGCGAGGTCTGACTTCTTCGCGTTTTTGCAGCACGACTCGCAAAACTCCGTTTTGATAATCGGCCGCCGCGCCGTCGCTTGACAAGCTTTGCGGCAAAGTAAAGGAGCGTGTAAAGGAACCATATGACCGCTCTACCCGATGATAAGTATCCTTTTCATCCTTTTTCTCAAACCGGCGCTCGCCGCGCAGCGTGAGCATATTGTTTTCAATCGTCAAGTCGAAATCATCGCGACTCATGCCCGGCAATTCCGCCTCAATCACGATGTAATCTTTGTTTTCGTAAATATCTACGTTCGGAGCCCAAGCGCCGCGCACAATCGATTCATCACCGAAGCTACGCGATAAATTGCTGGTGAAAAGCCGATTCATTTCATCCTGAAGAATTCTCAAATCCCGAAATGGGTCGTATCTGGTGATGCTCATTGCAGAACCTCCTCAGTGAAGCTCAAAACTCGTTTTTAAATTGATCTTGGATAGCGCCACAGTGGTGAGCGCAAAGGCATAATAAATATTGAGTCCCTTACTGTCAAGTACCTATCTGTATTTTTCTCGTAATATTTGATTTCGGCAAAAGAGATTATTGGTGAATTTAATGCACCTATTAACTTAAAATGTTGTATTATATGCGGCGGAAAGTCGCATGTGACATATGATTGATGAAAAAGATTTACGTATTCTGGATAATTTGCAGAAAGACGGGCGAATCACCAACGTTGATTTGGCGAAAGCCGCCGAGCTGACGCCATCGGCGACCCTTGAAAGAGTGAGAAAGCTGGAGGAAAGAAATCTGATCAAAGGCTACACCGCTCTTTTAGATCCTGAAGCTTTGGATTTGGATCTGCTCGCTTACATTTTCGTTCGCGTGGATGACAGAGGCGACGGACTTGGCAGCGAGGAAGCGGCCGCCGATGGATTGGCAGCGCTGCCCTTTGTGTTGGAGCTTCATCATCTGGCCGGAGAAGATTGCTTTCTGGTGAAAGTGCGGGCGCGGGATACGAATCATCTTTATCGTATTTTACACGACGAGTTCAGCCGATTTTCGGCCATCAGATCAACGCGCACGACGATTGTGCTCAAAACCGTAAAGGAAACGTCGCGGCTGCCGATCAATCAAGAAACGCGGGGATAAGAATTATGACAGCAAGAGAAAAGTTTGGCGCCTACGCCGCCTGGATCGCGGTTTGTTTTTTTTGGGGAACCACCTATCTCGCAATTCGCATTGGGCTCGAAACCATGCCGCCGATGCTTTTTGCGGGCTTGCGCTTTCTCGCGGCCGGATCGCTTCTTTTTACTATCACTTATCTCTGGATCCGACGTCGCGATGGCTCGGTGCAGCTTCCACAAGGAAGAGAGTGGTTTGATTTGAGCCTGGTCGGTTTAATGCTGCTCGGCGGGGCACAGGCGTGGTGGTATGGGCGGAACAATATATTCACAGTGGATTGGCGGCGCTGCTGGTGGCCACCTCTCCTTCTGGGTGGCGCTTTTGGAAAGAATGCAGCCCGCAGGCGAACGCGCGGGCAAGCGCACAGTTATCGGCATGATCATCGGCTTTTCGGGTCTCATCTTGCTGGTCGCTCCGGACCTGATGGCGACGAGCCTCAGTGGTTATTATTTGCTCGGCATCTTCGCCCTTCAGGTCGGCTGCGCTTCTTGGTCCGCGGGCTCGGTCTACGCCAAGCATCACCCGGCGCGTCGCGTCGCACCGCTTTTGGCTTCCTCCTTGCAAATGCTGGTGGCCGGGCTGGCGCTACGCTCGTCGGCACGCTCGCCAACGAATGGCCGCGCGTGCAATTTAACGAGCGAAGCCTTGGCGCTTTTCTTTACCTGATGTTCTTCGGGTCAATTGTCGCGTACGGCTCTTTCACTTACGCGCTGCAAAAGCTGCCGCTTTCGCTTGTTTCAACTTACTCGTACATCAACCCGGTGATCGCGGTGCTGCTCGGATGGCTGCTGCTCGCGGAACCTTTAGGCTGGCACGTGCTCGCCGGCACAGCCATCATCCTCGGCGGCGTCGCGCTCGTCAAAACCACACCGCAGCGCAAATCAAAGCCCGCACCCGCGCTGGCCAACGATGAGCTGCACGCCACGTAAATTAAGGATGAACGCGGAACGATGAACGATGAAGTTAAGACCCGAACAACTAATTCCTTCTGTTCTTAACTTCATCGTTCATCGTTCCGCGTTCATCCTTCCAAAGGGGTTTATGATGTTGGATCTTCGTTACCCGATTGGGCGTTTCGACTTGAAGCGTGAAGTTTCGGCCCGAGCGTGCGCGTTTCGTTGAGGAGATAGCGGAGGCGCCGGGTCGCTTGCGTGAGGCGGTAGGTGGGCTTTCAAACGAGCAGCTTGATACGCCGTACAGGCCCGAGGGTGGACGGTGCGGCAGGTGGTTCACCATTTGGCGGATAGCCACCTTAATAGCTACGCGCGTTTTCGTTTGGCGCTCACGGAGGATGAGCCCGTCATCAAGCCGTATGACGAGGCGCGGTGGGCTGAGTTGCCGGACGCCCGCAGTGCGCCCGTTGAGCTTTCGCTCACGCTGCTTGAGGCGTTGCATGAGCGATGGGCGTTGCTTCTGCGCTCGCTTGCGTCGGCGGATTTTGCCGTAGCGTTTCGCCACCCCGAACTCGGCCTTGTGCCGCTTGAGCGCGCCGTCGGACTTTACGCTTGGCACGGCCGCCACCATACGGCTCACATCACAACTCTCTGTGATCGCATGAATTGGCGTTAAGAATCTTTGAGGAAGTCCATGCTCTGCCGATTAACCCAGGCGGAAAAAGCGCCTGATTGAGGTGAGCAGGCCGGCCGAAGCGACTCCGCCTTCCACGTCTCTTTCAGGCAGCGCCGCGAGGCCTTCGCGCCTTTCCGCGATGATTCCGCTGACCGCTTCGACCAAATGCGGGTTGGTCTCGAAGAGGCGCCGGATGTCGTCGTGGCTGATCTCCAGCACTTCCGTTTCCTCGGCGGAAATCACGCTCGCCGCGCGCGGTTGCCCGGTGAAAAGGCCCATCTCTCCGAAAAAATCACCTTCGCGAAGCGTGGCGATTGTCTCGGTCTCCTGGCCGTCTACGGCTGGCCGCTCAACACTCACGCGTCCCCGATGCACCACGTACATCGACGTGCCCGCGTCGCCGGCCCTGATGATGATTTCGCCCGGCGCGAAGATGTGGCTGGCGGAAGCGTTGGCGAGCGTGCGCATCTGCTCCGCGGAGAGAGGCGCGAAGATGTCGAGCGCCGTGAGGCGTTCGATGCGGTCTTCGTTAATCATTGCCCGCGCCTCGAGCGCGCGCGCGCGGGGCGCCATATGGATGGTACGCGTCGGGTAAGAAAAGGTGATCCCGGCGCGCTGAAAAGCGTACCAGATGCGCTGGCGCACCAGCGCGTCCGTGTCGTTATAGGTGGCGTAGTTGTTGAGCAAATACTTCACTTCATAATCGACGCCGCTTTCGCCGAAGTTTTTGATGCGCACCACAGGCGTCATCTTCCGCGAGACGTTGTCGGCCTCACGCACGGCCTCGCGGATCACTTGAATCACATTGACCGGCGAATCGTTGTAGATCGCGTCGAAACTAACAATGCGGGCGTTCAGATTGCCGCGCGGCGCGACTTCGATGGCCGAGTTGGAAATGGTCGTGTTGCTAATCAACACGACGTGATTAAGAAACGTCCGCAGCTTGACGCCCCGCCAGGTGATGCTCTCCACCACGCCGGTCCACTTGTCCACGCTGATCACATCGCCCACCTGAAAAGGCTTGTCGGCCTGAAAGGAAATGCCGGCGAATAAATTTCCGAGCGTGGATTGCAGCGCCAAACCGAGAATCACGCCGAAGACGGCTGAGGTGGTAAAGATGGCGCCAAGAGAGATCTGAAAAAAGACTTGAAAGATCAGCGCAAAAACAAGCGTGTAAGCGACGAGAGAAAAAATATTGCGGATCAAATCTGGCGCCGCGTAGCCTCTGCGCTTGCGAAACGCGATGCCGAAGATGATTTCGTTCAGCGCGCGCACCACCACAAACGCCAACGCGAGCCAGAGGGCGATCAAACACGCATCGATCACCCGGTCCGAGATCGCGAGCCCGGTTTGATTGCGGACGAAGCTTTGCAGCGCATCTCTGAAGTGATACAGAAGATACAAACCGAAAGTGATGCCAAGCGACGCGAAGAGCGAAAGGGCGAGGCGGTGCTTTTGTGTCGGGCGATTCATTAAGCGTCATTCACAAACGTTGGATCAAGGCGTGCGGGCGGAGGTCATCATAACATGCGCCCGAGTCTTAATTTCAGGGTCGGCCGCTTGCTCACTTGATGCTCCGCTCCGCTCACAGATTGATAATCGCTTCACCTTTCGCGGATCATCTCGAGGGCGCGCTCAAGCGTCGCGTCGCGTCGCCGCACGAGGTCCGACAGCTTCAGCGGAAGTCGCTCGTCCGGCGTCACTCCGACGCCCTCAAGCCGGGTGCCGGCGGCCGTCTGGTAATCCATTTCGCTCAGTGCGAGAGTGCCGCCGTCCGCGAGTTTGCGAGCGCGACTTATGCCGAGCACGCAGCCGCACGTCTCGCCGCCGAGAATCGCCGCCCGCTTGCGCTCTTGCAGCGCGTGGGCAAAAATCTCCGCCGCGCTGGCTGTTTTCTCGCTGGTGAGCACAACGAGAGGCCCGCCGAAATGCGGAATGCGCTCAACGGAGAAAAGCAGCGCCCGGCGCGTGCGCGGATCGAGAAAGACGCGTCCCGCGCGA
>JBBJMB010000184.1:0-7816 GCA_037719755.1 Pyrinomonadaceae bacterium | reverse complement strand
TAGTTTTTCAAGTTTGAGCGGAGTCGGTGTCCCTGCACGCCGATATAACCGACGTTAAGGATCAAGTCCGTCGCCAGCTCGCGTTGCAATTCGACGCCGTAGTTGGAGATCATCGGCTGCCGCCCGTGTTCGGGCGCAATCCAGCGCACATCCTGTAAGTTCCGGATGGTCGGATCGATGAACGGAGGCCGTGCGAAGTTCTGCGGCAATCCGGCGTCCAGATTAAACGCCGGGTTATAGCCGACGTTTGGAGTAAAGCTCGGCTGCGCGGCGAAACCGGGCGACGCGTTCTCGCCGAAATCGGCGTAGAGCAGAGCTTGGTAGAAGATGCTATAGCCGCCACGAATCACTGTCTTGCCGGCGCCGCCGAGCAGTTTGCCAAGTACGCCTTCGGTGCGGTCCGGCGACCATGCGAAGCCGAGCCGCGGCCCGATGGCTTTTTTATATGTCTCAGCCCAACGCGTCGAGCCCGCGCGTCCCGCCTCGTTGCCAGCAAAGACGATCAGCAGGCAGCCCACCGGCCCGGGTTCGGCGCCGTCGGGCTGGCTTGCGTAGCGGTTGTAAAGCTCGCGGCGCGGCACATCGATTTCGTAGCGCAAACCGAGATTCACGGTGAAATTCTTTGTTATCTTCCAGTCATCCTGAACGAAACCGGCGTAATACTGCGAGCGCCACTGGAAGATGTTAGGCGAGATGTTGATGCCGGCGTTCCCTACCTGTCCGAGCAGAAAGCTGGCAAAACCGTTTCCCGTATTTGCCTGAGCTCCTCCGGAAACGAGCGCGGCGGTTTGCCCGCGCCCGAAGTTGAAGTTGCCCGAGGTGTTGTTTTGATTGATGGTGTACTGCTGGTAACGGAAATCAACGCCGATCCTGAAGTTGTGGTTGCCTTGAACGGTTTACGGAATCGTTGAGGCGCAAACCATTATCAATGTTCAAACGTTCGCCGAAGCCGATGCCGGCGAGGTCTTCACCGAAGTTGAATTCCGGGAAGTGATTTTGCGCAACGCCTGTCAAACCGATCTGACCGGGGATGCCGAGGCCGATGGAGGGCGACCGGTTGTCGCTGACCGTGCGGTTCGATCCAATGCTGAAGTGGTTCAGAACCGTGGGCGAAAACGTCTGGTCATGCGCCAAGCGGAAGTAATGTGTCGTGAAGATTTGATTCTGGTTGCCCCGGTTAACGATATCCGGAAGAGACCGTGTGCCGACGATGCGGTCGTTTTTGCGTTTAGAGTAGCTGCCTGACAAGCGGCTGCTTTCTGTGATGGCGTGATCGAGCTTGATCGCGTACGTACACGTCGAGCGGTGATGCGCCGCCGCTGAAGATAAAGTTCTCGGTACGCCCCGGTCTGTTCGGAGCAGGGATGAAGTTAAGAACATTGCTGGCGACGTTGCTAAAGCGCGCCTGCGGAATGATGTTGCCGGGGAACGGATCGCGAACTATCTGCCCGTTCACCGTGCGAGTCGTGGCCGGGTCGAAAACCTGTCCGGCGAAAACCGGTCGCCCCAGCGCATCTGTGCCGATCTGATTGGTGGTGAGCAGCGACGAGAAGTCACCGAGGCGGTAGGCATCGGTTGGCAAAGTGCTAATCGGCGAGCCGCCGAAGCTGCGCTTCGCGCCTTCGTAGATGAAGAAGAAGAAGCTCTTGTTGCGACCGTCGTAATAGGCGGGTCCGCCTTCGCCGAATCTGGGCAAAAAGACGGGGCCGCCAACGGTCGCTCCATAGTCGTTGAAGTTATCGAAGGGCCGCGGCGCGCGCTCTCGGCCCGAGGCATCTGTTCCCTGCGCGTTGTTGAAGTACCGGTTAGCGTTTAAGACGCGGTTACGGAAGAAGTCGTAGACGCTGCCGTGAAACTCGTTGGTGCCGGATCGATAAGCGAAGCTGGTGACGCCGCCGCCAGTGCGTCCGTACTCAGCTGACATGTTCGACGTGATGACTTTGAATTCCTGAAACGCTTCAATCGAAGGAGCGGTTTCATCGAAAGACGACCCGTTCTCTGAACGAAAGGTGCTCGCGCCCTCAAGCAACACTTCATTGGAGAAGTTCTGGCTGCCGGCGAACTTGGACTGGAACGCGCCGCCGTTTTCGCCTGCCGAGTCGCTGTTGATGCCGTTGTCGGTGGCCGTGCCAGGACCGATAACGCCCGGTGTTAGAAATGTGAACGACTCGGGCGAGCGTAAACCGAAACCGCCGCCGGTGGCCCCGGCGGCAATCGGCAACTCGAGCATCTGCCGCGGCTTGACGACCGTGCCGATGTCCGAAGTCTCTGACTGAACCGTCACCGCGCCCTCAGACGACACGGTGATTGTTTCGCTCACCGCGCCCGCTTCGAGCACGATGTCGCGCGCCGTGGTGGTGTTTACTTCAACCACGAGGCCCGTCACCTCGCCGGTCTTGAAGCCTTGCGCGGTGGCCGTTAAGACATAAATACCCGCGGGCAGTTCCGAAAACCGATAAATGCCTTCGCCGGTTGACTCTGTTTCACTGGTCGCGCCCGTGGCGCTGCTCCGGGCGGTGATTTTAACGCCGGGAAGCGACGCGCCGTTCGAGTCGAGAATGTTTCCGGCAATCGCGCCGCGGTTGGATTGGGCCTGCGCCAGCGAGCCCAGTCCGGCAAGCAACAACGCGATCAGCGCCGCTGTGCAAATTTTTGAAAGTTCCCTCATACCGCCTCCATGTGTTGGCTTACGCTTCGCTTATCGCGAAGCCTTTCGACCGCCTCTCGCGAGGCGCTAATAGCGAAGATCACAAAATTATGACTGCTCCGGCGTGCTTTCGTGCTCGCCGCATAACGGCTCACGGCTGCGATCCGTCGGCTGTTTCGCCGCGCTGTTGTTGCTGCTGCTTTTCTCTCAATTTTTCCGCTTCCTGATTGCTGCGTTCGCTTCTCATCTTTTGAAAGGACGCGAGCGAAGCGCGCGCCTCATCCGTGCGCCCGAGCTTGCGGTAAATCTGTGAGAGTTGATAGTAAGCCGATTCTTTGAGACCGACCGCTGCTTCGCCCTCGATGACCCGTCGCAGATTAGTCACCGCGGCTTCGCTTTGACCAAGCTGTCCCTGCGCTTTGCCGAGGTAGTAATATGCGTCTGTTTGATTCGGATTTTGAGCGACGGCTTTTTCCAAAAGGGGTAGCCCTCCCTGTGAGTCGCCGTTTTCGACACGAATGCTTCCCAGCTTGTAAAGTGCCAAAATGTTGTGCGGATCAATCTCAAGTTCTTTTTGAGACTCCGCCGCGGCCATTTGCAAATTTCCGGTTTTCCAGTAGAGACTGCCCAATGCTTCGTGCACGCCGGGCAGCGTCGGGGCGAGCTTAACCGTCGCTTGATACTCAGTAATCGCGTCATCATTGCGGCCTGCCTCTTGATAAGATTGAGCTAAAACCTGATGGACGCGGGCCGATTGCGGGGCCACCTTGAACATCTGCTGATAACTTTCCTGCGAGAGACGAAAGTGCGCGCGGCCACGATGATAAAGAATGTCGGCGTTGCCGGGATCGAGTTCCGCCGCACGGTCCAGATGCTTTGCTGCCTCTGCCGTTTGTTCGGCGCCCGCTAAAGCGATGCCAAGCCACATTTGCGTTTGAGCATCGTTTGGGGACGACCGCGCGGCTTCGCGTAGCGCGGCAATCGCCTGCTCGAAACGATTGAGCGAGTAATGCGAAAGGCCGAGGAAAAGGTGCGCGCCGCCGAGCGCGGGCTTAAGCGAGAGCGCCTTCTCGAAAAGGCGCGCGGACTCGTCGAACTGCTTTTGCTGGTAACGCACTAACCCATAGTTCATGTAAGCCTCGGCGATGTCCGGCCGCAGTTTGACGACTTCGGCATAACAATCGCCGCACGCTCAAGCTGGCCGTCCCGTTGCGCTGTGGTGGCCTCTCTAAATTTCGCGGCCAAGCGCTCGTCGCCCGCCATTTGTTGACCACCACTGGGCTGAACGAGCGTTAAGGTGAGAAGCCACGCCCCAAGCGTGACGGCGAGTGATCCGGATTGGCGGCGCGCCAACTTCATAACCTCTTTCCGCTCCTTAGCCGCTCGCTAATCTCAAGTTCCTGTCGTGAGAGCTCAGTTTTACCCAGCTTGCGGTAAAGTTGCCCGAGCACGTAGCGCGGTCCCGGATCTTGCGGGTCGAGCTTGATCGCCTCAGCCATCTCCTTCTCCGCCTCTGTCAAACGGCCCAGGCGTTGCAGGGTTTTGCCTAACTGAAATTTAACTTTTGCCGAAGCTGGATTAGTTTTTGCGGCATGCGCCAGCAGCAGCAACGCTTCCTCAAGTTTGCCATCTTCGGATAAAAGAGTGGCGAGGTTTAAGAACGGAAGTTCGCTGGGCTTGGCAGTAGAAGTGCGATCAAGTTCGATCGCTCGCCGGTAAGCCTCGATCGCGCGCGCTTGATCGTTTTGTGCTTCGTAAACTTGTCCCAAGTTGTTCTGCGCTTTGCTGTGGAGAGGGTTGCGGCGAAGCACTTCTTCAAAAGCGATGCGCGCCTGCTCAAAGAAATTTTGTGTAAAGCGAACCCGACCCAAGTAGTAGCGCGCTTCCAAGTTGTGAGCATCGAGCGCGACAGCTCGTTCGAGGTACTCAGCCGAGCGAGTCAAGTCGTTGAGCAAGCCGAAATTGAGCCCGATGATCTTAAAATCGTCGGCCGCCGGCGTTTTCAAATTGGCCGCCTGTTGATAAGCCGCCAGCGATTCCTTGGCCCGCCCCTGCCGAAAAAGTGCAAAGCCGAGCAAGTAGTAGCCCTCATCGCGAGCGCGCTCTGCGGCGATAAAACGCTTCAGCGGAACTTCGGCCTCCTTAAAACGACCGAGGTTGATAAGCGCTTTTCCTAAGAATAAATTAGCGTCAGTTCGAGCGTCAACGGCGCTTGAGAACTGTTTCGCAGCTTCTTCAAAATGGCCCTCGCGAAAAAGGCTCAGTCCATTGCTAAAGGCATCCGCCGGCCGCTGTTGCGCTAAAACAGGAAGCGCGCAGCAAGCGGCTGCGATTAACAATCGAGTTGCTATGTGCACGTGTAACTTCAGAAAAGCAGCCGCATAAGCCATGTGCGACCTCATCAGATTTCAGCGACAAGGTAACCGATTACGTAAAATAAGTAAATTGCGCTTTTTTAGCAGAGCGCCCCGTATCAGCAACTCGGTAGACAAACGCCGTAACCGGTTACCTACAGCGAATCCGTCCCGCTTATAACAACCCTTAGAATACCCTGTCAAGAATATTCGGAAGCCGGGCCTGCTGTTTTCCCGACCTCTCTTCTGTACGCGAGTTTTCGATGTCCTGCAAACTTCAGTTTCCAAGACGTTTTCAATAAGCGAATGATTGGTAGACTTCCCTACGTTCATCGTCCGCGAGAGATTCGATGACGGGATTAAAACGCAGCATCCTTTGAGCTCGCGGAGACAAAGTAGAAAGCGTTGCGCGAGGAATGCGAATCGAGACCTCCGGGCGCAACAGCCAGCGGCGACTGTAGCCGATGACCACCATCGGCCGCGGAGTATCGGTGCGATTGGGAGTGCCTCTGTGCAATCCTCTGACATCGCGCACCATCACGTCGCCCAGTTGCAGCAGCACCGGCTCAAGTGAGACTTGACCGTTCTCGATTTGCTGTAACCCTTCCGTTTTCGACATGAGATGTGTGCCGCGGGCGACTTCAAACGGCCCGTTTTCCTCGGTCACGTCGACGAGCGGGAAGTTAACGGCGAGCTGGTAAGGCGGCGTTTCGCGTCCCCACTCGGGGAAAAGCGGCGGCGTGTCGCGGTGCACGTCTTGATATTCTGAGCCGAGCAGCGGCGTGTCGGACGCCAATTGACACATCACGCAATCCTCGCCGACCAAGCGCTCGACGATGGCGAGCAAGTCGTCATCCTCAAACAACTCCGGATCGGCGAAAGGAGCCGCGAAAGGCAGCGTCACGTAATAGCGCGCCGTGCCGCGGTTTTGCAAGCGGCCTTCCCGCTCCACATGCGCGGAAAGCAGCGGCAAAAGAGCCGCACGCCAGGCGAGCAGTTTTTCCCGTGAAAAGTGATGCGGCACCACGCAAAAGCCATCAGTTAAAACTTGCTCTGTGAAATGCTCGATTTGAGCGACGCCGTAACGATTCATAAAGCAGAAGCGCCCCTTGCGCTTTCATCACTGCCGCCCTTTCAAGCGGTTTTGCATAATCACTACGCCCAATAAGATTAAACCGCGCAGCACCAATTGCCACCAGGGACTAATCGTGCCCTCAAGATTAAAGAGATTGAAGATGACGCCAAGCAACAGCACGCCGACGAACGTCGAGCCGACGCCGCCCTGGCCGCCCGCGAGCAGCGTGCCGCCCACCACAACCGACGCGATGGCATCAAGCTCCCAGCCAATGCCCGCCACAGGCTGCCCCGCGCCGAGCCGCGCGGCCAGCAGCACGCCGCCGAGGCCGGCCAGCGCGCCGCTCAGCGCGTACACGCCGAGTTGCACGCGCCCCACATTTAACCCCATCAAGCGCGCGGCCTCTTCGTTGTCTCCGATGGCATACACGTGGCGCCCGAAACGTGTGTACTTGAGCAACACCCAGCCCACCACGTAGGCCACAACGAGTATCAAAACCGGCACCGGGATGGGGCCGACCCAGCCGCGCCCGAGCTTTGTCAAACCCGCGGACAGTTGGCTCACGCGCACAGACTGCTCGCCGGTCCACGCGAGCGCCACGCCGCGCGCCGCGATCATCATCGCGAGCGTCACGATAAAGGGCTGCATGCGCGCGACCGAAATCACCAGACCATTAATGAGCCCGAGCACTGTCGCACTGCCGACTCCCGCTAAAACCGCGGGGATCGCTCCGTACCCCGCGAAATTCGCGGCGACCACGCCGGCCACAGCCAAAAGCGCGCCGACCGAAAGATCAATGCCGCCCGTCAGGATAACGAACGTCATTCCGAGCGCCACCAATCCCAGCATGCTGTTTTGGCGCAGCACGTTCAGCAGATTTTCTTCGGTCAAAAATCGCGGATAGCGCACCGCGGCGAACACGCACACAAGCATCAGCGCAACAACGGCGCCCTGCCTTTGCATCAACGCGGCGAACCGCGCGCGCGCCGCGCCCCCAACTTTAATTTGTTCGATTGCCTTACTCATCTTTGGAAGGATGAAGGCGGAAGGATGAAGGCTGAAAGCTGTGGATTTAAGAATTACTTAAAAGTTGTTCCCGCCTGAGCTTTCATCCTTCATCCTTCCGCCTTCATCCTTTCGAAGCCCTTTGGATGTAGACCGCGATCACAATAATAGCGGCCTTTAAAACAAGCGACCAGGAGAAAGGAATGCCGTGCATGTTAAAGCTGGTGGTAATCACCTGCATCATCAACGCGCCGATCAGGGTGCCGATGAGCGTCACTCTGCCGCCGGTGAGCGGAGTTCCTCCCACGACTACGGCGGCGATGGCGTCCAGCTCGATGTTGAGGCCGACCTTGGCCGCGTCGCTTGCTCCGAGACGCGCCGTCTCAATTAATCCGGCGAGGCCGGCCAGCAAGCCGCTCGCGGCGTACACGGCGTTCTTGGTGCGCCGCACTTTGTCGCCGGCGAGCCGCGCCGCCGCTTCGTTACCGCCGACCGCCACCACATAACGGCCGAAACTGCTGGCGCGCATCACAAAAAGCCCCGCTGCGAGCACGAGCACCATCGCCGCGACTTGCACGGGCACCGGCCCGAGGTAGCCTTTTCCCAAATACTCAAAAGTCGGATTGCTGAAAGCGATTAGCTGACCGCCCTCGCTCATCACCTGCGCCACGCCGCGGCCCGTGATCAGCGTGGCCAGCGTGACGATGATCGGCTGAATCCGAAAGCCTGAAATCA
>JBBJMB010000017.1:0-23598 GCA_037719755.1 Pyrinomonadaceae bacterium | reverse complement strand
CGGCAGACAAAGATTTCAGCCACTCGGCCACTCGCCCGCCCATCAGCAGTGTCTGCCGTTGATCCCATGGGCTCATCTCGCGCCACAGGCCGTCGAAGCCAAGCTGCGCCGAGGCGTCATCAATGACGTAGCGAAACAGTATCTGCCCTGAGTTGGATTGCCGAAATTCCATCGCCGGCACTTTGCCTATCGACTCGACTCTGAGCGCAGGGCGTCCTACCGGGTGTTCTGAATTACTTTGCACTGAATCTTGATTCTGCTGCATGATGAATTTGGCGCGCATACCTTCCATACTCAACTGCTACTCGTTCAGTATAACTCATCTGTCTGATGATGCCATTTTCACTCGCGGTTTTGAGTCAAGAGTTCCCGTGACAGTAAACCTGCGTTGACAGGAAACTTCCATGACAAAGTTGCCGAAGACCTCTTCTGGATAGGAGGTAAGTCGCAGTATGAGCACATACAAAAGTGGAAATGGACAGGCGGTTATTAAGCTGGTGGGAAGAATAACACCGGAGACACAATCAGCAACAACAATCAGGAAGCCATCGCAAGTGGCTTCCTCGTGCGTAGGGTCTAAGTTGTTGCTGTTGCCTTCAGGTGTATATCTCACCCTTGAGTTGTGCGCCGGAGCAGTGAATTTTCTTTTGGACTGCAGCTGGCGCAGAATCTACATCGACACTTTCACTTGTGCGGTGTACGAGAGCGAGGACGAGACGCAGCGGGCCTTTCTCCAACTATGCAAATTCGTCGAAAGCCTCACCTCGATTGAAGAGGTCGAAGAAGCGGCAGATGTCGGGCGTTCAGCGGCGCGGTAGCGTTCGGCAATGGCCGCGCTTAACTCGCGTCGTGTTTCCAAACTCTAGAGTCAGGATCAGAGCCACCAGAGCGGCGCCGGTGGCAATTGTGTTGGTAAGGTGGGCAACAGCAACATTACCGCCTGACAGCCGTTCTCCCATAACCTCGGAGCCGACGACAGTGGCGAGCAGAAGTGCCGTCCCTAGAGTTTCGGCGACCGCTCGCCGAGCAATATTCGTTTTCACGTATCTACCTTTGCCTGTCCGAGATTACAAACAGGTTAATTTGCCACAGATTTTTCTACAGTTAAAAGAAATGGAGTTAATTTTTGTTGGCTTGCCAAGTGCGGGAATTCTCTCTTTTAAATGTTGACTAAGCGCCAATATCAATTCCAGATCCTGGCGGGCTTGCTCGCCGCTGTTTACATCCAGAACTGCGGCATTCTTAAACGCGGGACTGGCGGCAAAACGCAAAACCGTCTCGTCGAGCAAATCCAGCTCGGCATTAAAATCAAACGGTAAAATAAAAACGGAAATGACGAAAGCTTGTTAGGTTTTATCGCTCGTTTCCTCCCGTCTGTCCGGATTGAACTATTCTTCTGGCTTGGCGTCAAATCGTTTAATTTCAGCTGGAATTTCTATAATCGAGAAGTTCATATTGCCGGTCTCGCTCCCCGCCTGAACTTTTATCGAAAGCGGAGGGGCGGATTTCATCTTTTCCGGCAGCGTTTTTTCATCTACTAGGACGACATACTCACCGGGCGGCAAATCGCCGATGACAAAATAACCGTTTTCATCCGTTAAAGTGTCGCGCCCGCTTCCGGCGATAACGCGCACGTCCGCAAGGGGTTGCTCATTTTCATCCATTTGCCCGTTTTCATTTGTATCAAGCCAGACGATGCCGGTGATGCGTCCCGTCCGCACCAATCGAAAATCAACAATTGAATCACGATTGGAAAGAAGTTGGGCGTTCTGCTGTGCGCCGTCAAGAATGGTCAAATCGGCCCGAACTGAAAGCAAATCCAGATAAATTTTGTGTTCTCCGACTTTAACCGCATCAATTCTAAATAAACCGCTGGCGTCCGTTGTCACAAAACGATTTCCGTCAACGCGCACTTGAGCGTTTGCTTGCGCCTTGTCAATGCCGACATCAAATTTTCCATTAAGATTAATGTCCTGATAAACGCGTCCGGAAAACGCGCCGTAAGATTTTATCTCCGAAGTTGAAGCATTGAGGATGGCCGCGGCTTCGTGTTTTCGGAACAGCGTTCCGCGCAGGCTGATCATCAGTACCGGCCCAGAATTTGTTTGCAAATAACTTACCTGAAGCGCGGTTTGACCAGGCAGGCGCATGCTCGCCGTTACTCGTTCAGATGTTGAAAAGGACGAACTGCTTTTTGTATAACCAAATCCCGCGCTCAGGCTTAAACGTCGGTCGAAGAGATTCGACGTTTGCCAATTCGTCGAACCGCTTAATGAGCCGCCGCTTCCGATTGATTGACTAACTTCAAGCGAGTTGGATTCGTTTAGGCGAATATTCGAGCCTAACTGCGCGTTTAGGGATACCGGGCCAAGGGTTTTAATTCGCGTCGCGTTCATAAAAAGCCGCCAGCCCGCAAAACTCTTTGTCGCATTAAGCAGGGTGAAGGAAGCATTCTCAATTTGTGCTGAACTGCTTTTGGTGTGCGAGAAAAATATTGTCGGCAGCATAGTACTATGCGGAGTCAAACCGAGCGTAGCGGTGATGGAATTATCACGCTGCGCGCCGTTTTTGCCCGGGTGCGCCGCCGTGCTTGCGCTCATAGAAGTCGAAAGCCATTGTTTTGGCTGCCAGGAAACACCCCCCGCCTTTAGATTGATTGGATCGTGCAAACCGGATTGCGGACTCAGAAAGTTTGAGCCGATATTCGCAAAGCGTCCCTGCACGGAAAGGTTATCTCTTAATTGTAACGAGCCGGAAAAATCAACCGCCGCGCCAAATCCTTTGACGCGAGATTCGTCACGTCCGATACCGTTAAACTTGCCTATTGCAACGTCGCCCAGCAAACGGACACGCCTTTGAGTATATTGCATACTGCCCGACAGCAGCTCACCGCTTCGATTTGCTCCGCTGAATTTCATAACGCCTGCGGAAAATGTTAACGGGTTCGGACGTAAGCGGTTTTTTGCCGGGTTATTGGTCGTCGCGTAAACGCCGAAAACATTTGTGTCGTAATTCAACCCGCTTCGTATGTGTTTGGGCTGCTGAAATTCGTTTTCCTCCGGCAATTCAAACGTCGGCAAAAACACGCCGGAAGCCGCACGCCCCGCAAAAGTCGTTAAGGTAAAGCCGCTGATTGGCATCTGCGCCAAAGCGCCGCGAATATTCGACGACAGGAATTCGAGGTCTGTGCCGGTGCCCAAATCTCCGCCGATAAACCTTTGTCCGTTTGCTCGCTCATATATTAATGAGCCGTTGCGAAATCCCAGTTGATGCCACGATGCACCGCTCAGATTCGACATTAACGAGAAACGACCGTCGGCAATACGACCGGCGGCATTTAAGGTTAGATTTTGATTTGTGAA
The DNA here is from genome assembly GCA_037719755.1 of Pyrinomonadaceae bacterium. Taxonomy (GTDB): domain Bacteria; phylum Acidobacteriota; class Blastocatellia; order Pyrinomonadales; family Pyrinomonadaceae; genus JBBJMB01. The sequence goes on along the minus strand of JBBJMB010000017.1, from coordinate 20,236 downwards.
AGAACCATATTGGTTGAGATTGTAATCGTAATCAACTTGATAAATCTCCGCGAAATGGTGCTGCGCTCCGTCTCTAACGGTTTCTGCTTGCGGCTGCCCGCGCGTGATAATGACTGCGTTCGCCGATTCGTCAAAACGTACCGAAACTTCCAGCAGACTGCCGACTATTTCAACCGGCAGCAACAACTCTTCAGGATTAGGAGGGAAAATGTTTTCCGCCCCGTTTGAAACAACCAGCACGACCGAGCCGTTCTCGCGGACTTGTCCCAAAATGGCGTTAAAATCAGAGGTCACGCCGGTTTGCCGCCGAACCGAGATAGCGCGAGCCGTCGGGTCAACAACAGCGATGTCGCCCAAAGCGCGGGCAATCGCGACAACCGGAAGAAAAAGTCGCCCTTCACGCTGCTGCGCGGAATTGTTGAGTCCCGTCAAAGTCCGACCGCCGACCATAATTATTGGAATTCGCGTTTGACCGGAATTTTCCGCATTCGTTTCAGTTTTATTTTTGCCGGATGAACTCGTTTCGGTTAAATGAATATCGTTCGGAAGAATTTTCGCAAATAAAAGATCAGGCGTTAAAATGAGCCACGCGCAGCTGAGACTTGCAATTACTAAAACTCTGACCAATATTGAAACGTGCCTTTCATTCAACAACATTGCTTGAACGTGAATTCAGATTTAAGGCTTCTGTATTGTTATTGCGGTAGAAGAAATTTGCGGGCGTTTCTCTTGACTGAAATCCTTGACTATCAAATCAACGATTCCTTCGGTGGCCTTACTGCCATCCTGAAAATCAATTTTATATTTGACGCTGTAACTGCCGGGCGGCAAAACATTTTTGATTAATAATGGCTGGCTCGTTTCAGAATTGGCGAGAACGGGCAGCGGCTCGATTCCCGGCACTTCGGCAACGATTTTACCAGTCGAGTCGGCAATCTTGACCGAAGCCGCCGGGCGAATGACGCTGTTGCCTTCGTTTTTGAGAGTTGGCGTGATGACAATTCCTTTCGGCGAAGATTCAGCCTGTAAATTTGCGAGCGTTCCGCGCCGAGTTAAACCTGAGACTTTGATATAAAAAACCGTTGCCATTCGGTAGCGGACAATCACTTGGCGGGCGCTTTGGTTGAATTTGATTGTGTCGGGACGTTGTTCGATGATGAGCGAGGTCAAGTGGTCACCGGGCGTGGCATCTTGCGGGACGGAAACGGTGACGCGAATTGAATGAATATTGCCGGGCGTAACGGTCGTTTCCGCCGGACTATAAACGAGCCACGAGCTGGCGGAATTCGGGCGTGTGAGGGCTTTGTAAAACTCTACTCGCCCGTCTTTGGTAATGTCCCAATCGTTAAGGGTCGCCACGATGCGGGTCGGCTGTTCCGTGCCGCCCGGCGAATGGTAATCGAGGTTTACGACAACCGTTGTTTCTGCGCCCGGCTTCATTTCCAGTTCAACACGTGCCGGAGCCAGTGATAAACCGGTACCGGTGGACGATGCCGACATAGTTGGAGCTGTTTGCGCCTGCGCCGAAGTGATAAATAAAAAGAGAAAGGCAAATAGTGTAAAAAATTTATTCATTGTATTGATTTCCATAAAAGTTTAAGGATAAAAAAATTAGCAGAGAGCTGCCGGACCCTCCGCAATAATAAAAGTTAAAGTGGCGGTAGTGGAACCTGGAGCGAAAAACTGCGGCGTGATAACAAAAACCGCGTCAAAAACCCATCCGTCGTCAACTAAACGGGAACTGCCTTTTCCCTGAGTCAATTTAGGTCCGCTTAAAATAACGGTTGAGCTTGTAATTTTCGCTGTTGTCGACGTATAAGCAACCCGACCGCTTGAATTAATCGTCCTGGTTGTCGCAGGGTCATTATCAAAAGGCGCGTAAAATATATGGCTGCTTCTAGTGCAAAGCTGCCCTTTAGCTCCGAGCGGGCGCATATTGCTGTTTCCATAGCCGATGTCAGTAAGCTGGATTGCGCGCGAGTCGGCATTTCCGTTGCCACTCATCGAAACGCTGACTTGATACGGCTGAAGGCTTCGTACGCCAATCGGAACAACGACTCTTACAATCGCGTTCGGATTGGCAGCTGAAACTTCTCCGAAGTTAATGGTGACCGTTAAATTCTGAAGTGACGTACTGCTTCCGCTGACCGAGCCGTTGAGCGCACCCGTAATTGTCGATTGACCGCCGCTGCTGATGTCATAATTTTGCTGTTGGGCAAAAATATTGATTGCTGCGCCAAAGATGATGACGCAAAAGCAAAGGGTGATGTTTATGACGCGTAATCTCATTTTTTTCTGGTTACGGAGCGGTAACGGTAAAGGTAACCGAGACGGTCGTGCTGCCATTTTCGAAAAACTGCGGTTTGACGGCGAAAATTGCCGGAACCGTGAGGCCGTTCCCGTTGCTGCGCGGTACGGCATTCATAATATAGGTGCCGTTCAAAGCAGTGGTTGAGGTGGAAAAAGCGCTCAAATTTGACCGCGTGGCCGTGAACTCATACCTGCCGCTCGTCGCGTTGATTGAACCGTTTGCTACCAACGTTGGGTCGCCGGAAGTAGCATTAGTATCGGTGCCAGTCGTGTTGACGCCCGTCCCAGTGCGCGTGACTACGCCTAAGCCGAAACCGACATCAACTGCTGAAATTTTATTGGTGGTCGTTCCAGTGCTTGTTACAGTGGCGTTCACCGAAAGAACGTAAGCGGCATTGCTCCTGATTTTGAGCGGCACATTTGCCGTCACAAAACTATTTGTGTTGCTCGGGCCTAGTTCACCGAGATTAACCACAGCCGCAAGTGGGTTATTAACTGTCCCATCGGTTGTGACACCGCCGCCAGAGTTTCCGCTTAAAGTAATTGCGCCGCCTGAATTAAGCTCGACAAATTTTGAAACGGTCGCGCTCATTGTTACCGTGCCGGTCGTGCTTTGCGCAGATGCGACTCCGGTGAGCGTCATTGCGATAATAATCGCGCAAATTGTTTGAACTGTATATTTATGTGAATCAGTAGTTGAAAACGGGCTTGCTAAATCAACGACTTGCAGACGTGAATTTGCTTGATCTCGAAAAGTTGTGCCCGTAAGTCTCTTGTTTTCAACAAACATAAATTTCAACTACTGATTCGCATATTTAACTTGCGCGGCGGCAGCGATCAAACGTATGGGTCGGAGTTTTTGGCGGATCAGCCGTTTTTGCAAACGGCGGGAGCGTTGCCGTTGCGCGGCACCTTTGTGACGCCGACGTTGTCGGCGTTGGCAGCGGCCGCGGACGGGCGCCTGGCGTATGTGGCGGGGACGGGGAGTTTGGTGGCCAGAGACGGGCGGTTGGTGGGGCAAGAGGAGTTGGCGAGCGCGCTGCGAGTGGGGCCGGTGGACGGTGTGACGGGGTTGCCGGCGGGTTTTCAGGCCGTGTACTTGAGGGGCGAGGCGCAGACGCAGACCGTGGTGCGGCTGTCGCAATCGACGTATGCGCGCCTGAGTGATTTTCGCTCGAGTTTTGGGTTGGAGTTTCGGGTGCAGGTGCCGGTGATCAACGTGCCGTTTCGGTTGATCTACGCCTACAATCCGAACGCGCGCGAGGGAGCGACGAGCGGGTTGTTTTTTGACGAGAAGAAGAGCGTGTTTCGCTTCTCCATCGGCAGAACGTTCTGATCAACTCCTCACTTGGGATGCCCAAACCCTGAAGCATCGTGACGTAGCTCCTTTAAGCCAGATGTTTGTTGATTCGCACGCACACATTGACGGAGAAGAATTTGACGCCGACCGAGCTGAAGTAATTGCGCGCGCTTTGTCCGCCGGCGTCAACAGGATTTTGACAATCGGGACGGGCGATCCGCACAGCGATGCTTTGGAAAGGGCGATTAAGCTGGCCGAAAGCTACGATGAGGTGTTCGCCGCCGTCGGCGTGCATCCGCATGACGCGCGGCTCTATGACGATGCGGCGGAAGCGAAATTAACGCGTTTGTTAAGCTCGAGCGAGCGCGTCATCGCCCTCGGAGAGATCGGCCTTGATTATCATTACGAACACTCTCCGCGCGCAAACCAGCGTCACGTGTTTGTGCGCCAATTGGGGATCGCGCGTGCGCTTGATCTGCCGGTGATTATTCACTCGCGTGAGGCTGACGAAGACACCGCGATTGTTTTAAAGCGGGAGTGGAGCGGGGCCGCGCGCGCCGGAATCATGCACTGTTTCAGCGGCAACGCGCAGACGGCCGAAGAGCTACTATCCGCAGGTTTCTATCTTTCCTTTGCGGGCAACGTGACTTTTAAAAAAGCCGACGCGCTCAGAGACGCCGCGCGCCTTGTGCCGCTTGACCGTTTGTTGATTGAAACCGATTGTCCGTACCTGTCGCCGGTGCCGCTCAGAGGCCGACGCAACGAACCCGCCAACGTCGTTCATACGGCGCAATTTCTTGCAAATCTCAAAGGCGTCGAAGTCGGCGCGCTCGCCCGCGCCACCACGAGCAATTTCGAGCGTATCTTTGGGCTTGAACCCGCCAGCCGCAGATCGCGCGCCGCAAGCGCCTTGGCTTAACTTTCGCTTGCCGAATGATTGATGTATTCTCATGCCGGCCGGCCGGGCGAACGTCGGCCGAGTTGAAACATGCAACGCGATCAAACATCTTTGCGGCGGGTATATGGCTCAACAAAATTCTTTCGATATCGTCTCCCAAGTGGATCACGCGGAGATTCAAAATGCGATCAATCAAACGACCAAAGAGGTCGGGCAGCGTTTCGACTTCAAGGGCAGCAGCGCCAAAGTTGCATTTGAGGAAAAGGATCTCGTGCTGACGGCCGAAGATGAACCGCGGCTGCGCAACATGAATGACATTTTGCAGCAGAAATTGGTCAGACGCGGCGTCCCGCTCAAAGCGCTGCAGTACGGCAAAGTCGAGGCGGCGGCAAGCTCTTCTGTGCGTCAACATGTGGTGATTCAAGAAGGCATTCCGACGGATAAAGCAAAAGAGATTGTTAAATTTATTAAAGATTCAAAAGCCAAAGTGCAGGCCTCAATTCAGGGAGACGTGGTGCGCATCACCGGCAAAGACCGCGATGTATTGCAGGAGACGATTGCACACTTAAAGACCAAGGATTTTGGCATTAATATGCAATTCACCAATTACCGGTCGAACTAATTGGGCTAACTCGACTCATGACTCGAATTTGGTGAGCGGATTTCCTCATAGATTACAGACATGCCATCTTACGTCCCCCGCATTGCTCTCGAAGCGCCCCATCTTTCCGCGCGCCGCATCTTCACTCTGATCAGCCACGAACTGGCGCTCGTGGAAGTGGAATTCGAGCGGCAGGCGCGCTCGAACGTACAAGTTATTTCATATCTCGGAGATTATTTGCGCGCCTCGGGAGGAAAGCGCGTGCGTCCGGCGCTCACCCTCCTGGCCAAGTACGCTGTGGGCGGCGACGCCGCACGCTACAACTCGATTCGCATGGCCGCCGTCATGGAATTTCTCCATACGGCGACCCTGGTCCACGACGACATTATAGATAACGCCGAGATGCGGCGCAGCCGCGCCTCGATCAACAGTCGCTTCGGCAATCAAACAGCCGTTTTGATGGGCGATTGGCTTTACATGTCGGCCTTTGAAACAAGCCTCGCCGAGCGATCGCTGCAAATACTGGATATTCTGACCACCGTGACGCGAAAAATGACCGAGGGCGAAATCATTCAACTCACGGTGCTCGGGCACGCGGACATCACAGAGGATCAATACTTCGATATTCTGCGGCGCAAAACGGCCTATCTTTTCAGCGCCTGTTGCGAGATCGGAGCGATTCTCGGCGGAGGCAATACGGAGAGCCAGGAAGCGCTGCGCGACTACGGCATGCATCTCGGCACGGCCTTCCAGTTGGTCGACGATCTACTCGACTTTACGGCGACCGACGAACTGCTGGGAAAGCCCGCGGGCGCCGATCTGCTCGAAGGCAAAGTGACGCTTCCGCTTATTTATCTGCTTAAAGAAGATCCGTCGAGGCGCGCAACCATCCAGGCCGTGATGCGCGAAGGCTCCTACGATGCCATCGGCCGGCAATCGTTTGTGCGCGAAATCGAAGCATCGGGCGCGCTGGATCGCGCGCTGGCACGCGCGCAAGAATACGCCGCATCGGCGATTGCATCATTAAACGCGCTGCCGGCCTCAAACTACACCGCGGCGCTGCGGATGCTTCCCGGCTACATCATCGAGCGAGATCATTAAAGCCGCGTTGTTGGCCGTCGCGCGCGTCAAATTCAAGTATTGCTTTGGCCCCGCCTCACTTGATAAAGTGGACTTATGGCTGACGAGAACCTGCTCGCGACGTTTGAACAAAGTCTGCGCCAAGCGCGCGCCACGCGCGCTCGCATGGCGACGCGCCTCTCAGAGCTTGAGGCGGAAGCCGATAAAGTGCGCGGCGAGATGCTTGAGGTTGACGCTTTAGCGAATCAGACCGAGGCCGCCATTTACCGATTGCTGACGTCTATGATGGGACCGGCATCCGCGGCCGCCCATCCGCCCGCCGTTTCCGACGCCGAACTGGAGGCCGCGATGCGTCAAGATGCGGCGCGCGGATTGGCGGGTCACACGCCGCCTCATCACCACTCCGCTCCGGGGCAGACTTTGCAGCAAACCAACGTGCAGCCAATCGGCGACCGCTTTCTGGACCGCACGATTCCACAGGCCGCGACCATGCTTTTGAGAGAAGCCGGCGGCCCGCTTCATGTTAACGAGATACTTGCTCGACTAAAGGAGGGCGGCTTTCTCTTCACCGGCCATAATCCCACAATTAGCATTGCCGTTTCTCTGAACCGAAATCGCCGCTTCCGCAAAGTGGCGCCCGGAACCTTCGACCTGATCATCCGCGACGCCGCACAGGCTTCCAACGTCGGGTAATCAATGGTCACGGCTGAAGAAGAGGCAAAACTCACCTGCTCGTCTGCACCTATCAAACTTGCCTCAAGCGAGGCGCCAAACTCATGGCCAAAGAATTCGACAGCTGTCATTAAGAGTGAGGGATGCGCGCGCCGCCGTGATGCTTTCAGCGGTCAATTATCCGGATCCTTGCGGGCGCGGCCCTCGATGGCGGCGGTGGCCCACTGTCGAAAAGCATCTGGCCAAGGATTCAGTTGATGACCAAGCGTATGATGCATGATATCGCGTGGATGAGTGTGTTATTCTCCCGGCGTATCAAATTTATGGGCGCCAGCTGCGGCGAACAAATTCCGCGCTAAAGGCTGTCAGTAACGCTTAACCGGCCAGATGATCTCTTACGGGCAACACAGCTTTCCCGGTCAGCTTTTCGTAGTTGAGGGAACGGACGGAAGCGGCAAGTCCACGCAATTGATGCTGCTGCACCAGTGGCTCAAGTCCGAGGGTTACCCGGTTTTTTTTTCCGAATGGAACTCCTCGCTGCTGGTCAAAGACACCACACGGCGGGCGAAGCGGCGGCGCCTTTTTACGCCGAGCACCTTTTCGCTGCTGCACGCCACGGATTTCGCCGACCGCACGGAGCGAGAAATTGTGCCGCCGCTCAAAGCCGGCGCCATCGTGTTGGCCGACCGTTACATCTACACGGCTTTGCGAGAGACGTGGCGCGCGGTTGCGACCGCGAGTGGGTGCGGAAATGTATCGCTTCGCGGTCAGGCCGGCGGTGGCCTTTTCTTTCGCGCGCCGCTCGAAGTGGCCATCAGCAGGATTCTCACCAATCGACCCGAACTGAAGTACTACGAAGGGGCTTGACATGAATTGGGCCGGCGGCGCGGAAGACAGCTTTAGGATTTTTCAGGGAAAAATCCTCGAAGAGTACGACAAGATGATCGGCGAATACGATTTGACTGTGATTGATGCGACGCGTTCCATCGAAGCGCAGCAACGTGAGATGCGGGCCATTGTGATGCGGCATTTGGGGAATCGCGTTTAAAAATTGTGATGAAGAAAATTTCCGCCTACGGTAAATCTCTGCCTGGAGTTAACGATTTATCGTACACGGGTAAGTTGATTGTGATCGAGGGAACCGACGGCGTCGGGCGTTCCACGCAAACCGCGATGTTGCGCGCTTGGCTGGAATCGCGCGGTCATGCGGTGCTCGATACCGGCATGACGCGTTCGGTGCTTGCGGGTCGCGGCATCAAGGAAGCGAAGCAAGGGCACACGCTCGGGCGATTAACGATGCAGCTGTTTTATGCGACGGATTTCGCTGACCGTCTCGAAAACGAAATGCTGCCCGCCCTGCGCACCGGGTTCGTGGTGCTCACGGATCGCTACATTTATTCGGCGATCGCGCGGGCCATTGTGCGCGGCTCCGATCCACACTGGATCCGCTCCATTTACGGCATGGCGCTGATCCCGGACGCCATCTTTTACTTGCGCATACGTTCGGCGCGAGAACTGGTGGGCAGGGTGCTGACTTCCTCGCGCGGCCTGGATTATTGGGAGTCGGGCATGGATCTGCATCTCGGCGAAGACTTTTACGACAGTTTTGTTGAGTATCAAACGCGACTGCTGCAAGAGTTTGATCGCATGAGCGGCGAATACGGCTTTCACACGATCGACGCTTCGCGGCCGCTCAAAAGAGTCGCCGCCGATTTGCGGCGCGCGGTGGCGCGCGTGGTGCGGGAGCTGGAGCCTGTGAGCGCGCCAACGAAGGCGCCCACATTCGCCAAGCAAATTAATTTGGCCGCCGCCGCCACGACGCTGGCGGCGGAACAGTTAATCGCCGCAGGTGAAGGGGAAAATCGGCCTTGAGAATTGCCGCCATTGACATCGGCTCAAATTCGATCAAGTTGGTTGTCGTGGAGGCCGCAACGCCCGACTCGTTCGCCGTTCTGGCCCGTGAGAAAGAAGTCGTCCGTTTGGGCCATGAAACGCTGCGGCAAGGTCACATCGCACGCCGCCATTGAACGAGCGGCCGCCGCCATCAAGCGTTTAAATTAATCGCGGACGCGCGCGGCGCCGAAATGGTCATCGCCATTGCGACCGCTTCGGTGCGTGAGACCGATAACGCCGCCGAATTCACCAATGAGATTTGGCTGCGCACCAGCGTGCACGTGGAAGTGTTATCGGGCATAGAGGAGGCGAGGCTGATCGGCCTCGCCGCGCAACAGGCCTGCGCCATTCGCGGCACCACGCAGCTCAACGTAGACATCGGCGGCGGCTCCACAGAGCTTTCGCTTTATCACGACCTCAATCACCTGCAATTGTTTTCGGTCAAGCTTGGCGCCGTCGGACTGACCGAGCGTTTTCTCAGCGCCGACCCAGTCAAGCCCAGAGAGCTTAAGGCGTTAAAAGATGAAGTGCGCTCGGCTTTGGAACGGCCGGCGCGCGAGCTCGGACGCGAGCGGTGGGATCAAGCGTCCGGCACTTCGGGAACCATCCTGGCGCTCGGCGAAGCTGTTAATTACGCGCGCGCCGGGATGTGGCCGGCAAGTTCCGCTTCGTCGGCGAGCTGGGAAATAGGATTTCAGCCGCTAATTAAATTCAATGAGGGCTTGGAAAAGAAAAGCGTGGCGGAGCGCGCCGCACTTCCCGGCATCAGCGCGCAACGAGCGGAAATTGTGATCGCGGGCGGGCAAATTCTTGAAGGCGTGATGCGTGCGCTCAACATCAACAAAGTGCGCACTTGCGAATGGGCTTTGCGCGAAGGCGCGATTATAGACCGTTTGCGCGAGCTTGACGCCGAAACGCGCCCGCCGCTGCCCGACGTCTCCGATCCGCGATTGCGCGGCGTGCGCGCCGTCGGCGTGCGCTTCGGCTACGAAAAAGCACACGCCTACCAAGTGGCGATGCTGGCCGAAAAAATCTTCGACGGCATGGCGCAGACTTTCAAATTCAAGCGGCATCATCGGACGCTGCTCTCCGCCGCAGCGCTGTTGCACGACGTCGGCTACCACATCTCTCACGAAGCGCATCACAAACACTCTCTGTACCTGATTAAGCATTCAGAATTGACGGGCTTTTCGGAAACGGAGAAACTCGTGATCGCCAACGTGGCTCGCTACCATAGGCGCAGCATGCCCAGAGAGCGCCACCTGGATTACGCCGCGCTCGGCGCGCCCGAACGCGAAACGGTGCTCGCTTTGAGCGCGATTCTGCGCGTCGCCGATGGTCTGGATCGCGGCCATGAGAGCTCAGTCAAAGATCTGAAGGTGGCCTCCGATAATCAAGACACCCGACTTGAATTGTACGCCGCGCACGATTGCGAAAAAGAGATCTGGAATGCGCGGCAGAAAAGCGAGTTGTTCGAGCAAGTGTTCAAAAGAAAATTGGACTTGACCGTTCCCGCCGTCACCAAAAGGGCGTGAGGAAATTGGGCGTGAGATAATTTATGGCGCGAGCTGCGAAAATTGAAAATTTGAATTGTCAGGCGAACGCCGCCGATGGCGCGCAACTCGTCATCGAGACACGCTTCGCGGAGATGTGGACGCTGCGCGCAGGCGCGCTCGAATGGGCGGACCCCGAAGGCGTGCACGGCATGCGAGTAGCTTCGCGACGGCTGCGTAGCGCGCTCGAAGATTTTCGCGCGCATTTGCCACAGCTTCATTTAAAGAAGTTGCAGAAAAACGCGCGCACAATTGCCGCCGCGCTGGGGCGAGTGCGCGACCTGGATGTGGGCATCGATGCGCTCGAGGCTTTGCGTGATGAAGCTGCGCCGGAAGTTAAAGCGGGCATAGAGCAGATCGTTGGCGACAGAAAACTGAAACGCGAATCGTACAGAGAAGAGCTGCGCCTGGCGATCGGTCCGGAGGCGGCCCAACAATCGCATCAACGGTTCGCTCGTGTGCGCGAGAAATGGCCGACGGCAATGGATCAATCAAGTTCGTCGGCGAGTTTCGCCGACGTCGGGCGCGAAGTGATTATTAAGAGGTCAGAGGATTTACGGCGGCTCGGCGCGAGCTTATACCGGCCGTTTGAAACGAGTCCGCTTCATGAAATGCGCATTATGGCGAAGCGTCTGCGCTACGCCGTTGAGCTTTTCTCGCCGTGTTGGCCCCAAGCGCTTGAGGCATCGATGGAAGCAATCGCGCGTTTGCAGGCCGATCTCGGCGACTTGCACGATTGTGACGAATGGATCAGCGAGTTCGGGCGGGAACTACGATACCGCCAACGATTTTCCGCGGAGTGGAGCGAGGCGGCTGCATGGCTGTTGGCGACTTTCACGAAAAAGCGCGGCAAAAGCTACACCGCATCGTTAATGCTTTGGGAAGAGTGGCAGCGACGCGGATTTTTCGCGGATCTCACCGCGATCATCTCTTCTGCGGTGAATCGTCAAACTGACGAAGTTGCGGTAAGTGTGGAGTAAAGGTATGGAGCAGCAACAAGAAAAAATCTGTGCGCACGGCGTCTGCAACTGCCCTGCGGATGAAGGCGGCGACTACTGCGGACCTTATTGCGAGCAAGCGAGTCGCAGCGAAGTTGTGCAACTGTGTGATTGCGGGCACCCGACCTGCATCGGCTAAGTTGCGGTTGATGCGCACTCTGAACAAGCTCGCATCGCTTAAGTTAAATTGACCAACTGAAGGTGTGCATGCGGGCGTTTATTCTGGCCGCCGGATACAGCACGCGTTTGTGGCCTCTGACGGTGGATCGCGCCAAGCCGGCGATGCCTTTTCTAGGGCGCCCGCTGGTGGGATACGTCGCGGAGTATTTGGCGCGTTACGGCTACCAAGATGTGCTCGTTAATTTGCATCACCAGGGCGACACTGTGCGCCGCGCGCTTGGCGACGGATCAACGTACGGCGTTCATCTGCATTACGTCGAAGAGCCAGAGATTCTGGGCACCAGCGGCGCCTGGGACAATGCGCGAAGCCTTTTAGCGGATGAGCCGTTTCTCGCCATCAACGGCAAAATTGTGACGGACATAGATCTTGACGCCGCGCTACGCACGCACTCTGAGCAAGGGGCGCTGGCCACGCTGGTGCTGCGCGCCAACATCAATCGCGAGCACTTCAGCGTCGTTAACACTTGCGATGGCTTCGTGACTGGATTTGGCGGCATGCCATCCTCCCAAGCGTCCGATAACGACGGTGCGGCTCCGCTGATGTTTACCGGCATTCAAATCTTAGATCCGCGAATCTTTGATTACATTCCGCGCGCGTGCTTTTCTCAATCCACAACGGATGTCTACCCGCAAGCGATCGCGCGCGGCGAGCGCATCGCGGCGCACCTGGCCGAAGGCGAGTGGCACGAACTGTCAACTATTCCGCGATACAGAGATGTGAGTTTGCGCTTTCTTCATCAGGCGGGCCAGGATTTGATAATGGGACGCAGCACGGTGATTGCGCCCGGCGCCACAGTGCGTGATTCAATTCTTTGGGATGATGTGCGCATCAGCGAAGAGGCGCTAGTGCGAGGTGCGGTGATTGGCGACAACGTAGTGATAGAATCCGGAGCGCGTTTGGAGAGCGCCGCAGTGGTGCGCGCCGAATTGGTGCGCGGCCAGGAGCCGCCCGCGAAAGCTTTGAAAGGATATTTTCAGGAGAAAACTTTATTGTGCCGTTTCCGCAATGATACAATGCGACGAGATCGCGGCCGTGTGGTCACAATAGTCGAGGATCACGGCCGCTAAATTCACGCATTCCCTCCTGTACTGTTAGTCATATGCTTAACGCGTCGAAGGTGAGCTCAGCTGCGATGGATCTTTCCGCGGTTGAGAAACTCAAGCGGTTCTTACAAGCCCATGCGGTCGAAGGCTCGCCGGAAGTTGATCCGGCGGCGATGACGCCTGACGCTTCAACGCGATGTTACTTTCGTGTGCCCTGGCGCACGAACATGACGGCGGTGGCGGCCGTCTACCCTGAGCCTTTCGATCCCGAGGTGCAGCCGTTTTTAGACGTCACCAATCTTTTCACCGCCGCGCAAATACCCGTGCCGGAGATCTACCTGGTCGACGGCGCCAGCGGAATTATCATTCAAGAGGATCTGGGCGACGACCAGCTGGTGAAGTTAAACGAGCGCGTCCACGCCGTGCAGCGCGTTGCACTGATGGCGCAGGCCATAGGCATTATCGCAGACATTCAAGCGGCCACGCGGTTGGCCTACGCGCGCGACTCGATCGCTTGCCGGCTCGCCTTTGATGAAGCGAAACTGATGTGGGAACTTGAGTTTTTCGTGGAGCATTACTTCACAAGTCTGAGACGCGAAAAGCTGCGTCGCGCGGAGAGCGCGGAATTGATGGTTGAACTGAACGACGTGGCGGCAACGCTCGCGGCGCGCCCGCGTGTGCTGTGTCATCGCGATTACCATACGGCGAACTTGATGGTCGATCACAGCGAGCGCATCAGAGTTGTCGATTATCAGGATGCGCGCATGGGGGCATCCACCTACGACCTTGTTTCGCTGCTGCTTGATCGGCTGACAGAGCCGCCCGCCGGCGATGACATCAAACAACAGCAAAGCTTTTTTCTCGACGAGAGAACGCGGCGGGGATTAGCGAAGCTAGACCCGGATGAGTTTGCCGCAGAGTTTCGTTTAATGACGGTGCAAAGGTGCCTCAAGGCCGTCGGAACTTTTGCCAATCAAACCGCCAATTTCAATCGCGCCGCCGCTTATGCGCGCTTTATTCGTCCGATGCTGATCATTGTGATTGAGGCCGCCGGGCAACTCGGACGCTTTCCAATTTTGCGAAAAATTCTTGAGGCGCGCGTGAACGAGGAAATTGCGGCGCGTTAAAGTCATCACCTCGGTGCGGGTAAAGCGATCTCATATGCAGTTGACGACCATTGACCGATTATCTGAATACGACGGACAAGCGGTGGAGCTGAGAGGCTGGCTCTACAATTTACGCTCCAGCGGCAAGCTGCTTTTCCCGCAGTTGCGCGACGGCACAGGAGTGGTGCAGTGCGTGGTGCTCAAAAAAATCGTACCCGCAGAGCTGTGGAATGAACTGAAAGGGTTGGGGCAAGAATCGGCGCTCATTGTGCGGGGCACGGTGCGCAGCGATGAGCGCGCGCCCGGCGGCTTTGAGTTGGATGTGACGGATGCTCAGGTGGTGCAGCGCGCCGAAGGCTATCCGATCACGCCGAAGGAACACGGCACAGAGTTTCTGATGGACCACAGGCATTTGTGGCTGCGCTCGCGACGCCAGCATGCCATTCTCAAAGTCAGACATTCAGTGGTGCGCGCGGTGCGCGACTTTTTGGACAACAATAATTTTACGCTGTGCGATGCTCCGATTTTGACGCCCGCCGCCTGCGAAGGCACCACCAATCTTTTTGAAGTTGAGTACTTCGATGAAAAGGCGTATCTCACGCAATCCGGGCAACTGTACAACGAAGCGACGGCCGCCGCTTTGGGGCGCGTTTATTGCTTTGGCCCGACGTTTCGCGCGGAGCGGTCCAAAACTCGCCGGCACTTAACCGAGTTTTGGATGGTCGAGCCGGAGATGGCTTACGCGACGCTCGATGACGTGATGAACATGTGCGAGCAATTTCTTTCCTACATCGCGGCCAGAGTATTGGCGGAGCGCGCAGAGGAATTGAAAGTGCTTGAGCGCGACGTGTCGCGTTTGGAACGGATCGTTCCTCCGTTTCCGCGCGTGCAGTACGATGAAGCCGTGCGGATGCTGCAAGCGGCGCACGAGCGCGGCGAAATTGAAACGCGCTTTGAGTGGGGGGGAGACTTTGGGGCGCCCGACGAAAGCTACATCTCAAACCAATTCGACCGCCCCGTGATGGTGCATCGCTATCCGGCGGCCATCAAAGCGTTTTACATGGCGCGCGACGCAGAGCGTGCGGACTTGGCGTTGGGCGTAGACGTGCTGGCGCCCGAAGGCTACGGCGAAGTGATCGGCGGCGGCGAGCGCGCCATCTCGCTCGAGTTTTTGGAAGAGCAAATCGTTGCGCACCAGTTGCCGCGAGAAGCTTTCGAGTGGTATTTGGATTTGCGTCGTTACGGCAGCGTGCCGCACGCAGGCTTCGGCATGGGCATCGAGCGCTGCACGGCCTGGATGTGCGGCATAGAGCACGTGCGCGAGACCATTCCGTTTCCGAGAATGCTTTACCGTCTGCGACCGTAAGCGCCGGAGAAATCACGGGGCATATTTTATGAGCGCAATACAGCAACGCATCGTCACCATCTTCGGCGGTTCCCGCTGTGCGGAAACCTCACCCGAATACGCCGAAGCGCGGCGCGCGGGGCAGTTGCTCGCCGAGGCCGGTTACACAATTTGCACGGGCGGTTATCTGGGCGTGATGGAGGCGGCCAGCCGCGGCGCGCGCGAACGAGGCGGCCGCGTGCTCGGCATCGTCGTCAATCAATTCAAAGCCGAACCCAATCGCTACCTCACGGACAAAGTGGCGACCGAACATTTTTATGAGCGTTTGCAAAAATTAATCACGCGTTCGGTCGGATTCATTGCACTGCGCGGCGGCATGGGCACGGTCACGGAGATGTCTTTGGTGTGGAATAAAATCCAGACGGGCGTCATCAACGCCCGCCCGCTGGTGTTGTTGGGCGATTGCTGGCCGCCAATTGTTGAATCCTGGCGCACACATCTGGTGGTGACGGCGGGTGACGTCGCGATGCTGGATTTCGCCGAGACGCCGGAGCAGGCCATTCAGATTATCACTGAAAAATCCAGGGGTGTCAACATGAACTGTTCACGATGCGGCATGATGCTCGCGGCGGCGGCTCAATTTTGCGGCAACTGCGGCGCGCCCGTCGCGGCTTTGCCGCCGACGGCGGCATCGGCGGAAATTTTCGGCGCGCCGGAGCCGCAGGCGCGGCGGCGGCTTCAAAATTGATGATGCAGGGTGTAGGCGTGATACGCGTGGCATCAGATTTTAACCCAGCCGGCGCTTCGCTGGCGGTGCTGCAACCGAGCGCGAGCAATCGATTTTAGCCGAAGCCGGCGCCATGGTTTCGATGTCGGCCAACGTGGAGCTGCAGTCGCAGAAGAAGGGGGGCGTGTTCGGAGCCATAAAGCGCGCGGTGGGCGGCGAATCAGCATTTATTTCAACTTTTACGGCGCGCGGTGAATCGGGCGAGGTGACGCTCGCTCCCGGAGCGCCGGGAGATATTGCGGCCATTGAAATGTCGCAACAAGTGTTTTTTATACAGTCGAGCTCTTACCTGGCCGGAGACGCATCGCTTGGCATAGACACGCGCTGGGGCGGCGCGAAATCTTTCTTCGGCGGCGAAGGTTTATTCGTTCTGCAAGTGCAGGGAAGCGGGTTGCTGCTGGTTTCCTCGTTCGGCGCGATTTATCGCAGCGCTTGGCGACGAGCGAGCGCTACGTAGTTGACACGGGCCATCTGGTGGCCTGGGAAGGTTCGCTGCAGTACACGCCGCAAAGCGGCGTCCGGGTTTTCCGCAGCTTCGTGAGCGGCGAAGGCATTGTCGCAGAGTTTACGGGACCGGGCGAAATTTATTCAAACGAGAAACCTGGCGGCGCTCGCCGGTTTGCTGCGACCGTTCTTTCCTCGCAGGCGGTGGCGGCGGAAATCTCGGCGGCGTTTTCGGCAGTAAATAAACATGAGTGAAAACGCGACCAAGATTCAACCCGACAAATTGCCCACGAAGCGCGAGGGATGCCGAAGCGCGTCGCCATCCTCGGCGTTCCGCTTGCTTTCGGCGCGAATATGGCCGGAGTTGATATGGGGCCGTCAGCGCTCAGGGTGGCCCGCCTCGGTCAGCGAATCGCGCAGCTCGGTTATGAGGTGCGCGACTTGGGAGACGTGCCGGTCGCCGCCGCGCGCTCGCCGGCGGCTTCAGATGAGCCGGCTAAACATCTGCGCGAAGTCACGGAAGCGTGCGAGCATTTGGCCGGGAAAGTACAAAGCGCTTTGGGCGACGGCGATTTTCCACTTGTGCTGGGAGGCGATCATTCGATCGCCGTCGGCTCGGTGTCCGGAGTCGCGGCTCACTTCAAAGAGCGGGGCCAAGGCTGCGTCGGACTGCTGTGGTTTGACGCGCACGCCGACATGAACACGGCGGAAACCACGGGTTCGGGAAATATTCACGGCATGCCTCTCGCCGCGCTGCTCGGCCACGGCCTGGCTGAACTGACGCATCTCGCAGGCTTTGCCCCGAAATTAAATCCGCAATGGTGCGCGCACATCGGCGCGCGAGACATAGATCCCGGCGAACGTGAATTGATTAAACGCACCGGCGTGCGCTTCTACACGATGCGCGAAGTGGATGAGCGCGGAATGGCGGTTTGCGTTGACGAAGCCCTGGCGATCGTTTCCCAATCGGCGGCGGGCTATCACGTCACTGTTGATGTGGATGTGCTGGATCCGGGCGATGCACCGGGATCGGGCACGCTGGTGCGCGGAGGATTGACGTATCGCGAGTCGCACCTGGCGATGGAAAAAGTGGCGGAACGCGGAGGCATGGTATCTCTGGAAATAGTCGAAATCAATACGGCTCTTGACACCAACAATAGAACGGCGGAATTGGGCGTCGAATTAATTCTCTCGGCGCTCGGCAAAAAGATTTTGTAAGCTCCACTCTTTCAATAATTAGCAGTATTTTGCTCTCAATCTACCTCTGGTTTATTAAACTTCTACATTAACATGCCTCAAAAGATTCGAGTGGGCTTGATCTTCGGCGGTCGGTCCGGAGAGCACGATATTTCCGTGCGGTCTGCATGCGCGGGGGTTTTGGCCATTGATCTGAGCCGTTATGAAATAGTGCCGATCGCGATAGACAAGGCGGGAAACTGGTTGACGCCGGAAAAATCCTTCGGTTTGCTGACCCCGCAGGCAGTCGGCAGGTGGGAAAAAAAAGCGAACCGCGACTTAGTTGATGATTGCGCGGTCGCCATTACCGGGGATTCCTCTGCGCCGCGCGGGTTGCTCACCTTAGGCAACGCGGCGAGCAGCGAACGTCTGAGAACCGAGCGAGTGGACGTTATTTTTCCGGTGCTGCACGGAACGTACGGCGAAGACGGAACCATACAGGGTCTGTTGGAAATGGCTGACTTGGCTTACGTCGGCTGCGGGGTATTGGCTTCGGCGTGCGGGATGGACAAAGTAACGATGAAGATTCTTTTCCGTCAGGCTCAACTTCCCGTGTGCGAGGATACGTGGTTTTTGCGATCCGCATGGGAGCAAGATCGCGCTCGCGTGCTGCGAGCCGTGAGTCGTAAAATAAGTTACCCGTGTTTCGTGAAACCGGCGAACTTGGGTTCATCGGTGGGAATCAGCAAAGCAGTTGATCGCGCACAGCTGGCGGCGGCCATAGATGTGGCGGCGCGCTATGACCGCAAGATTGTGGTGGAGCGGGGCATTAACGCGCGCGAAATAGAGTGCGCTGTTTTGGGCAACGAGCATCCGGAGGCGAGTTTGCCGGGCGAATACGTGGTGCACGACGAGCGCGCGCGGTTTTTGGACTACACGGAAAAATACTCGAACACAGGCCGCGTCGAATTTGTGGTGCCGGCGCCGCTCACCAAGTCTCTGACAAGCCGCATACGACAATTGGCCATCAAAGCGTTTCAAGCAATCGACGGAGCGGGTCTCGCGCGCGTAGATTTCTTCATCGACCGAGATTCCGGAGAACTTTACGTCAACGAGCTCAACACCATGCCGGGACTGACGGATGTCTCCGGATACCCAAAAATGTGGCACAGCTCGGGTCTTAATTTTACCGACCTGCTTGACCGATTAATAGCTTTGGCTTTGGAGCGACATCGCGAGCGATCGCGCAACGTGACCAGTCTTACTTGACGCTCAATCCAGGAATTAATTTTTCGGGTGTCTGGCACAGCAGCAGCAGCGCAAGCGCAAGCGCGCGCGTCGGGTCTGGGTTCGCAGAGACCTCGGGTCAGGGGTGCTTTACGATTTGGCGGCGCGGTAGCCGCGGCGCGTACGCACCACAACGTGCGGCCGGTTGAGCTTAACTTCTATGCTTCGCCATTGGCCTTTGCGTACGACGCTGTCGGACTGGTAGCCAATCGTGTATTGATTGCTCAACTCAGCCGCGATGCCTGCGAAGGCGTCTCGCAAAGCTTGACCGCCCGGCGATGAAATGTAGCGCCCGCCTGTTTTATGGGCCAGACTTTTGAGAACGGCGATTGATTGCTGTCGGGATTGACCAGTGCGCTTCCCATCTCGGGGCCTGACATATCCACTGTGTAGATTGTGGCGTCGGCGGCGAGCGCTGATAAAAGAGCTTGCTCCGTTGATGCTTTGCTGCGTGTATCGGCGCCGTCAGAAAGCACCACAATGGCCCGCCGTTTCTCAGGACGCTCGGCCAAGTCGCGCGCTGCGCGCACAATCGCGTCGTTCAGAACCGTCATGCCTTTGGCCCGTAGATCGTAAGCCACAGGCTCCAAGTCGCGGCTGGAAGAGAAGTCCTGCATGCGTTCGATCTCGGAGCTGAACCCGTAAACTGCCGCCACATCATCCGCTCTTAATGCATCCAGAAAACGAATCGCCGCCGACCTCGCGAGCGAAACGCGGCGCTCCATGCTGCCCGACGCGTCGAGCAAAATTGCCGCCGCGAAAGGAGTTTCGGCGACGCCGAAAGTCGTTATTTTCTGCGGGCGTCCGTCCTCCATCACTTCAAAGTTAGAGATGCCGAGTCCGCGCGCAAACTCGCCGCGCGCATCAGTCGCCGTTAAATTAAGCACAATCAAATCCGAATTAACTTTGATTACTTCTTCCTGCCAAGGCAGGCGTAAGCGATAACCAAGCGACGGGTAGCAGATGCCAATGACGATCAACCAACTTGTGGCGCACAGCGCAAACAAATGCTTCATATTATTTTGAATCAGAAGCTCATCTTTGTGGCTGGGATTGTCGACGAAGTAATTTGATGATCACGAGCAGTTCGTTCGCGCAATTGATCGCCGATGCGGAAACGACTTGCCGGGGTGTTGCCTCAACTTCCTTGCGCAGCTTGGCCGCGGAGTCTGATAAAAGCTGAAGCGCTTCATTAGTGTCTGATGGGTAATTGCTCAGCGTTAACTCTTTATCATCATCATCGCCGCCGACATCCCCCAGAACTTTTTTAACTAATTTCTCAAACTTTTCAAGCTGCCTGATCTCCTCACGACCGAGAAACGGCTGTTGCGTAAATTGCTGATGAAGCGCGGCGGCGATACCCGCGCCTTCACGCACGCGTGTGAGCGTATCGCTGCGCCTCTTCTCCTCGACCTTGATATTATTGCGAGCGCGCATTTCTTCCTCGGGCGCGCCGAGAGGATCTGACTTGGAAAATTTCTGCGCGGTGTTGGAATCAGCAGTTGAAATATTGGCGCTAGCGGTTTGTCCTACGCTAGTAGCTGGAAGAAAACAGAATAAGC
>JBBJMB010000183.1:0-7866 GCA_037719755.1 Pyrinomonadaceae bacterium | reverse complement strand
TTGTGGGCCGTCAGTCTCGCTCCCTGGGCGATGAGCATTATGCGCGGCGGCGGCACGGCCATTCTTCCCCAAGAGCCTTACCGCAGCCACGACGATTACCTGCTGCCGGCCCGGCCCCTAATTCTCTGGCACTACACAAAGCTCTCTGATCCGCGCTGGACTTTCGGCGACAAGTACATTCGTTTGAAAATCGTCGAAGCGATGAAAGAATCACAGAAAATCGGCATCGCCAACAAGCAAGGCTGGGCGGCTTATCACCACGGCACCACTTTGTTTGTGAAGCGCTTCGGTTATCAGGAAGGCGCGACCTACCCGGACTACGGCAGCAACACGGAAGTTTACACCGCCGGCTCGTTCGTTGAAGTTGAAACACTTGGCCCCGAGCGACAACTGGCGCCCGGCGCTTCAGTTGAATACACCGAGCGCTGGCACTTGTTTCCGAACGTCAAGCTCGGCGACACAGACGCGGCGCTTGAGGCGACGCTTCAACCATTGCTCGCCCAAACCGCAATTCCGTAACGTGAGTTCGATGTGCGCAGAGGAGATCCAAGCACATGTCCGACACTCTTCAGATTGTCGCTCGGACACGACGGAAATCAACCTTAGCGGCTTGGCACGACCCAGCGACAATCTAAAGATTGTCGGACACTTTGACACATCACCTCTGACATCAAACTCACGTTTTCGTAGTTGTGGCTCGCCGCCCGCTATACGCGCTCGCAAATCATCGCGATGCCTTGGCCGCCGCCGATGCAGGCGGTGGCGAGGCCGTAGCGTTTCTGCCTGCGCTTAAGTTCCATCAGCATGGTCAGCACGATGCGCGTGCCGGTGGCGCCAAGCGGGTGGCCGAGGGCGATGGCGCCGCCGTTCACATTGGTGCGGTCGCGGTCGAGACCGAGTTCTTTTTCCACCGCGAGGTACTGCGCGGCGAACGCCTCGTTGACTTCTATGACATCCATCTCTTGCAGCTTGAGGTTGGCCCGCTCCAGCGCCTTGCGCGCCGCGGGCACCGGGCCGATGCCCATCATGTCGGGCTCGACGCCGGCATACGCCCAACTCACAATGCGCCCGAGCGGTTGCGCGTCGTGAGCTCGCACATACTCTTCGCCGGCGATGACCAGCGCCGCCGCGCCGTCGACGATGCCCGAGGCGTTGCCTGCGGTGACAAAACCGTCTTTGCTAAAGCCGGCTTGAGCTTCGCGAGGCCCTCAAGCGTGGTGTCAGGGCGCGGGTGGTCATCCGCCTCAAAAAGACTTGTTCCTTTGCGCGTCTTCACCGCAACGCTTACGATCTCTTCGGCGAACACGCCAGCCTCGGCCGCGCGCTTCGCCGCGTGTTGCGAGCGCAACGCGTACTCATCTTGCGCCGCGCGCGTGATTTCAAAACGCCGCGCCAAATTCTCCGCGGTGCCGGCCATGGATGTGTTGCAGTAGGTGTCGAGCAAGGCCACCATCAAGCTGTCTTCAAGCTTGCCTTGCCCGAGCGCGAAGCCGGAGCGCGCGCCGTAGATGACGTGCGGAGCTTGCGACATAGACTCGATGCCGCCGACCAGCGCCGTTTGCGCTTCGCCCAATTGAATCATTTGCGCGCCGGAGATGATTGATTGAATGCCGCTGCCGCACAAGCGGTTGACTGTGAGCGCCGGGCGGTCAACGGGAACGCCCGCCTTTAAAGCGACATGGCGCGCGCCGTAAATCGCGTCGCCGGATGTTTGGAGGGCGTTGCCGATAATGGTGTGGTCGATCTCGTCCGCCGCCACGCCGCTGGCTTCAAGCGCGCCGCGCGCGGCGATGGCGCCGAGATCAATCGCCGAAATATCTTTCAGCGCTCCGACGTACGAGCCCATCGGCGTGCGCTTGCCGCCTAAAATAAATACATCACGAGTCATTTTGAAGTGTTGCTTTCTTTTGCGAACTACGGTGGGAGACGTGAACAAGGAAGTTAGCAGATCAATCGTCAAGTGTCATAGCCGCTAACTCATCTGACTGATGTGAGCCGCCTGACAGCAGCCGTGCTACCTGATTAATTGTCCGCTCTGCATCTTCTCCGTCAGCAGCTCAAGCGTTAA
The DNA here is from genome assembly GCA_037719755.1 of Pyrinomonadaceae bacterium. Taxonomy (GTDB): domain Bacteria; phylum Acidobacteriota; class Blastocatellia; order Pyrinomonadales; family Pyrinomonadaceae; genus JBBJMB01. Next base: position 5,798 of record JBBJMB010000183.1, on the reverse strand, counting down.
CTGCCGGAGGGTTCACACACACAAAAAGAGGCGTCCTTGCCACAGCAGCGCTTACCCATGCGCTCCGCTATTGTACTCTCTCGTTTGCTTGTCGTCATCCGCTTGTTACAGCTACCTGACGAAGCCATTTCAAACAACCGAACTGCTTCGCACCATTCGGCGAAGCGTTGGAGCAGACTGCACTGTAACGCGAGCAAGCCAGGCTGAGGCGCGCACAGCCCTTTGCGCCCGCCCGCATCACGGGAGCTTCGCGCCAGATAGGAGAGTTGTTCGAGTTGATCGCACGCGCCGCGCCGAGCGCCAGCACCAGACCGGTGGCAACAAGTCGCGCGCCGCCCTAATTTTAGGCTTAGCTAGCAAAACGCTTAACGCAAGTTCGACGAATACCGCGCCGCCGACCCGACGCTGGAAGTTTAAGTGATACAATGGTGACGTTTCTTTCGACGCGCGTTAAGTGAAAGACGCGGGAGGCACATAAGGCATGCGAATTACTCAGCTCGACATCAAAGGCTTTCGTTCGCTGAAGGAAGTAACTTGGACGCCCGGCGACCTGAACGTATTGATCGGCGCGAACGGCACTGGCAAATCCAATCTGCTACGTTTCATGAGATTGATGTCGACCGTAGCGCGCGGTGGCCTTGGCAAATGGGTTCAGCGAGTTCGTCAAGACGGTCGCTTCCGTGAGCGCTGAGACGCAGGAGCGACCCGGCTCGAGCGTTCGTGCTGTGCTCGCTGCTCTTTCCGAAACGCGCGGCGGATGATTAAAGCGAGACCAACGCCCCGGCCGCTAATTCAATCGCTGAACCGTCGGTCAGCTCGATACCGGTGCAGCAATTCTTCGAGAAATCCTTCGTAGGTAAAATCCTGCTCTGCGAGCGTCGGCTTAATTTTGTAGAGAATCGGAATCGCGACGCGCCACGCCATCCACTGTCGCGGCATATGCGGCAATTCCCAGCGCCGCCGGAGGAAAGCCTCAACCACCTGGATTTCGTTCTCGGTCAAAACGCGAATGTCTCCCGTAAACATCGCCACGGGCTGCACTCGCCGCAGCGCCACATCCGTTCCCTCGGAGCGCATCCCGAAAACTTGATCGAAGGTGGGCGCCTGCTCTTCGCGCTCGCGCACCACCACGGTTCCGGCGAACATGTCGCCGAAGCGCTGATCCTGCGCGCTAAAGAAAACCGAGATGAGGCCAATCGAGTAGAAAGGCGCGGGCATCATGTCAAAAGAGCGCAGCAAATTGCGCACGGCCGCTTCCCAGAATGTGATCGGACGACCGTCCTGGCGAATCACGCGCAGCTTCAAAAAGCGCTTGCCGGGAGTCTGCCCGTTCCAGCGCCATTCAAAAACCACAAAATACCCGAACCACAGCACAAAGATCATCAGGATCAGCAACGCTTGCAGCCACTTCGGCGCGTCCCACAGCTTGGCGCTGACGACTTCGACATCTGAAGCAGCCGCCACCACGAGAATCACCAAAAAGATCGCGATGATTTGGACGGCGTGATCGAGGGCGCAGGCGAGAAATCGGTTGCCGATTGAGGCAAGCGCGAAGTGAAGCGGCACTCGCTCCGGCGTCTCGATGATGAGAGCTTCTTCGGTGGAGATAAACGACGACATAAGTTGAACCGGAAATCACGCTCAAAAGCCGCACCGGAAAAGCATTTGATAATTGAATTTTGAAAGAGAGATAGCCGAAGGTCGAGAAGCTGCTCACATTGGCCTGCTGAGGATTGCTTTAGACTGAACACTTCATGCGGGCTGCTGCTGGACCAATGCTAAGCTTTTTAATTCAGCCACCTTCTCTAAAAATCCCTCGAACGCCTCAGGCTCGTGCCAATGTGCATTGCCTTTCTCGCGAAGCTTACAAATGGAGCGGTCAACTGCCGTCACCCATGCTGCGCTTACCCTTGGGGATTCCAAAAGGTCTGAAATATCCATGTAACCTATTTCCATGTTCATTGCTTCTTCTAAACGTTCAGCAACTGCTTCAGCACTTGGGGTTTCGCGTAGAACTGACAATAGTGTTTCGCTCAGCCCGCGAAATACCCAATTTGCACCTTGCCAGTCCTGTCCGTTCGCTCCGTCGAATATGTACGACATAACATTATTCTCCTGCCCTAACTGCGACAATTCTTTGACCGCGCTTCTCAGCGTCAGTTAATGCATCAACAGCATTCCTTAAAGCCGTCGTATCAACATCATTTAATCGCCCATAATCAAGAACGACATTGCCTTTGAGGAAGTGTTTTTTTAGAGCTTTCATTACAGCTTGGAGCTTAAATGCTGGTTTTCCATCATCGCCTATGGAATCAGTTCGTTGGCTTTTACGGCGACGCGCGGCGCCGCTTTCGCCGTTGCTCCGCCCATCAGTGTGGCCAATCCATCAACGCCAAGTTGAGCCGTCAATTTGCTGAATTCGCGTGCGGCTACATCCAGTTCCGACGGACTTTTCGCCTCGGCGCACGCCTTTAAAAAGTCGTCCCACTTGATGTAAGTCTGAATGCCCTGGTGTGCTGCCAGTCCTGCGCCAGCTATCCCCAGCGCGCCGCGTAGCGGTGTTTTCGCGAGAATGCCTACCGTGCGTGCCAGCAACACCTACCAGTGCCGCAATGCGCTCCGGTGTGGCGTTCTCACCTAAAGCCGTCCTCAATTCCGGCGTCAGGTGTCGCTCGTAAGCTAAACCAATGGCACGCCGCATCCGTTCTTGCATGTTCGCGCCTGTTACCGGCTGCGTTCCGGATTCTGTGACCTGCAATGCTTTGTTTTTGTAACCGCCTAAAATGTGTTGCTGAAATTCCGGCGTTAATCTAAACCAATAACCTTTGACCGCTTGGCCGTTCGCCTGAGAAATCAGTTGCGGGTCAACCCATTTGCCACGCTTCGAGCCGTTGATGTCCATCTGCTGCATTTGCCGCAACTCCGCAGCGATTTCTTCCAAAGCGGCACGGCTGACGAAAACGCCGTTGTGAGCGAACACCTTTTCTGCAATTTTATAAGCGAGTTCTCGGCGAGTGAGCGTCTCTCGACCTCTTGGCAAAGCGATGGCCAAATCGGTTTCCGACTGCTGATGCTGAACTTGAGCGGCGACATGCTGGAAGGCTGCACTGATTTGTGCCGGCGTGAGTGAGTGAAGCGCGTTGATCGCTGAGGATCCTTGACTTGTACGCGGTGCAGTTGTTGGTGCGACATCGTCTTGAGTCGCTGTATTTATGCTGCCATTGACTGCTTGAGTGCTCATCATTGAATTGGAAATTTCACAGAATACTCCGTGATTCGACAATTATCGGCGCTCTCTAGAAATTGTCCACTACTTTTTCAGACCACACGAGAGAGAGTGAATTTACCCCAGAAATAATGCGCTAGGAAGTGCAAAGTCGTCCTTGATCAGTGGCAGCGGTTTTGCGCGTGCCTCCCTCCAACGCTTCGATTCTCTCTTTGATCGCTTCGGGCAGCGGCGTTTTCTTTTTTTCGCGGTAGTTATACGAAACGATCATGCCCTGGCCTTCGGCGGCCACTTTTTGGTGTTGATGACTGAGAACGGCGAATTCCATCAGAAACCGATCAGCTTCGATCCTTGAGACTTTTGTGCCGACGGTGACCGTGTCCGGAGCGGTGAGGGGAATTCTAAACCTGCACTGCGCCGTCGCCTGAATGGGACCGATGCCCGTTTCTTTCATAAAGTTCCATAGATCCAGCTTTTCAAAGTAGGCCATGCGGGCGCTCTCGAAGTAACGGAAGTAGACGATGTTGTTGACATGCTGGAAAGCGTCCATCTCTCCCCAGACGACGGGCAACTCTATGGCCACAGGAAAGTCTTTGAGCAAGCTGTGCATGCATCTCTTCTCCGTAAAATAATGTCGCGGTTTCTGCGCTTCCAAATTTAAGGAAGACAATTGTACGATAAGAATAATGCGCGGGCATAACGCCCAACCTTTTCATCACTTTCAAACGAACATCAACGAAGCGCTCCGGAGGAGAGATCAATCATATGCAGCTGAAATTTGAAGCCACACAATCATCCCCCGTACGGCGGCGGCCACAGACTTCGTGGTTGCGGTCTCTGGTTGCCGCACTGTTGGTCATCGCCGCGACGGCGCCGCCGCCGGCTTATTCCGGTGAAGCTGACCGAGCCAAATTAACGGCGATTTCCGCGCGGATGAATGAGTTTATCGCCAAGCGCGAGATCGCCGGGGCGGTCACGCTCGTCGCCACGCGCGAAAAAGTAGTTCACCTGGAAGCCGCCGGGCAAGCCGACGCAACTGAAGCTCAAGCGATGCGCCCGGACGCGATCTTCTGGATCGCGTCGATGACCAAACCCATCACGGCCACCGCCGTTTTAATGCTGCAAGACGCGGGCAAACTTTCAATTGACGATTTGGTCGGCAAGCATATCCCGGCGTTATCCGCGCTCAAGACGCCTTCCGGCGTGGTCGCCAACCTCACGATCCGCCATTTGCTGACGCACACCTCCGGTCTCGCGGAAGCCACGCCCGAGCAAAGCAAAGCGGCGAAACTCTGGCCGGTGATCGCGCGGCCGGCGACGGCGTTTGAGCCGGACAGCAAGTGGCAATACTCCCAGTCGAGCATTAATACGGCCGGGCGCATCATCGAAGTGGTTTCCGGCCAAAGCTACACCGAATTTCTCCAAAAACGCCTGTTCACTCCGCTCGGCATGAAGGACACGACGTTCTACTTGGCACAAGAGCAGATGCCGCGTTTGGCCAAATCTTACAAAAGTGAAGGCAACAAATTACAAGAATCGGCGATCATGCTTCTTCACGGCGCCGCGCCGACGCATCGCGACCGGTATCCGGCGGCCAACGGCGGCCTTTTCTCGACCGCCCCGGACTACGCGCGCTTTTGCCGGATGATTCTCAACCAAGGCACACTTGACAATCAGCGCTACCTCAAACCCGAATCCGTGAAGCTGATGACGAGCGTGCAGACGGGCGAGCTCAAAACCGGTTTCACCGAAGGCAATGGTTGGGGCTTGGGCTGGTGCGTGGTGCGTCAGCCGCAAGCCGTCACCGCGATGCTTTCGCCGGGCACGTTCGGGCACGGCGGCGCCTACGGCACGCAGGCTTGGATTGATCCGCAAAAGGGCCTCGTGTACATCCTGATGGTTCAGCGCTCAAACTTTCCCAACTCCGACAACTCAGACGTGCGACGCGTTTTCCAAGAAACCGCCGCCGCCGCGCTCGCAAAATAAGCGGTGTGCAAGCCGCAAGCCAAAGCGCTTTGAAAGGAGATTTAGAAGGATGAAGGCGGAAGGATGAAGGATGAACGTAAGGCCAAAGAACTTTTATTAAATTCTTTAATCCTTAGCTTGCATCCTTCATCCTTCCAAATCTCCTTCCAAATCTCCTTCCGGAGCGTTTGCGTGAAGCCGCAAGAATCGTCGCTTGCCGACTTGCAGCAGGACGATTCTTCCGGCGGTCAGATTTGCTTCGTAGTCCGCGCGTGTGATCTTCTCGCCGTCGACGCGGACGCCGCCCTGCTCGATCAAGCGTCGCGCCTCGGCCATTGACGGCGCGAGCGCTGCGTCCACTAACAGGCGCGAGAGCTTCCACATTCCCGTTGAGATCGAGCGCTCCTCAATTTCCGCGGGCGCTTCTTTGCGCTGGAAGATGCGATTGAATTCTGCGAGCGCCATGCGGGCGTCGTCGGCCGAGTGGAAGTCGGCGATGATGCGTTGCGCGAGTTCCGCTTTGAGGTCGCGCGGATTGCGCTCGCCGCTTTGCGCGGCGCCGCGCAGGGCGGCGATTTCGTCGGGGCGCAGATCCGTGCAGACCTCG
>JBBJMB010000016.1:0-23675 GCA_037719755.1 Pyrinomonadaceae bacterium | reverse complement strand
CGCCTTTCGCCTCAGCCTGAGTCGAGGCACGGACTCTGCCAAGTCTCTGCTGGGAGAGGCTGCAACTGTTGTCTGTGATCGATGGAATGCTTACAACTGGGTGAGCAGCAGACAGCTTGGTTGGGCCCATCTGAAAAGAGCTGATACCCACGGATTTTGGCGAGTCACGGCGAAGAGAACTTGACACGCCCGCAGCGCCGACATACATTCACCCAATTCTTGTTAGGTTTCAGTAATCGTAGGTGCCTGGAAATGCGGGGAAGAAATATGCTAAAAGTAAATGCATGTCACCGTACCAATTTACCGCTTATTTCGAGAACGAGGTCTTGCGTAAGCGTCCATATATAAAGAAAGAATGGTGCGTTCGGATAATTGAACATCCGATCCGTGCTGAGGTTCAAGGTGATAGCCGAGTGAGATTCTGGAGCAAGGTGAAGGAATTTCACAACCTCGTGTTCAGAGTAGTCACCTTAGCTGATCGGGTGACCATCCATAACGCATTTCCAGATCGAGGGTTCAAGAGATGAAAATCAATTATTATCCAGAGACAGATTCGCTCTACATAGACCTCTCATCGAAGACGAGTGTGGATAGCCGCGAAGTATCAGAAGGGATCGTCCTAGACTATGATGCGGAGGGCAATCTGGTGGGGATTGATATCGACGAAGCCAGCCTGAAGATGGAAATGAAAGAGTTGATATTGAGCAAATTACCTGGGGAAGTGAAGCAAGTGGCGTGAGCCCGAAGCCTAACAATCGCTGCAACCGGACGCGCTTCCAGCAAGTCTTTTGTTCTCGCACAAGCCTGCGCGCCGGTTATGCCGGGCGTTCGGCCGTTAATTTGACGTTACACTTCGCTCACGCTTCTGTACGATGCTCGCCCCGCATCTCGCACAAGGGGCCCTAACATAAGGATTGCTCTGATGCCTCACCTGCACTACCGCTGCTGCTGTCGGCACAACGCTCTGTGTCCGGCTCGCGTGCTCACAATTCTCCTGCTTGCACTCAGCTTTCTACTCGCGACCGCATCTGCGCCGCAGGCGCGGCCTCTCGCGCAGTCGGCGCCACAGCGTGATGCAACAAGCGGCTCGACGAAGGATGCGCAGGAGGAGGATGTGCGCGCGCTTGCGCCGGGCACGCCGCTCGAGCGCGAGCTGGCCGGCGGCGAAAGCCACAGCTACCGCATCACGCTCAATGCGGGCGAGTACCTGCACGTCGCCGTCGAGCAACGCGGCATCAACGGGTGGTCGCGTTGCGCGGGCCGGACGGCAGTCAGTTGACGGAGATGGACGGGCTGAGCGGAATGCTCGGCGAGGAGGAGTTGTCGTGGGAGGTGGCGGGCGGCGGCGAGCACCTGCTGGAGGTGCGAGCCGTGGCGAAAGCAGCCAACCCGGGGCGCTACGAGGTGCGATTGCGGAAGGCGGCGGCGGCCGGCGGCAAAGAGCGGGCGCGGATCGCGGCAGAGCGGATGTTCATGGAAGGGAGACGGGCACAGGAGGAACAGAGTGGCGAGGCGCTGGAGCGAGCTGTGAAGAGGTACGAGGCGTGGCGCGTCCGCGACATCGGGCGCACAGCATTTGGGAGATCGTGATGCACATCTCCGGGTGGAAGGAAGTAGTGCGCAGGCGTCTGGATGGCGAGTTGATGCGGTTGCCCGTAGAAGGAGATTGGCCGGAGCTGGGGGCGGACGCAAGCGAGGCGGCGCGGCGCGGCGCGTTGGGGAGACTCGAAGAGCGCCACCAGGAATTGCTCGCGGCCGTTAAGGGATTGCATGATGCGCGCCTGGAAGATACTCTTTTGAGCGAAGCCACAGAGAGAGCGGCGGCGGCGTGTCGTGCTACGTGACGCTGCACGGCGCCGCGCAGCACGATCTTTATCACGCCGGGCAGATTCGCTGCTCAAGAAACACTAACCGTTCGGGCTCAAAAGGTGATATGAAAGAGCGCTCGCACAAACGATGTGTGACATTCTCGACAATCGCTGCGGAGGTGCGCAGCAGATGACGCCGAGCGCGAACAGTCAATTAACGGAGATTACCCACCAGGTTGAGGCACCGCGCGCGCGGCGCAGTCGCAGTTGGGTGGGCTCTCGGCGCGACAGCTCAATTGGAAGCCGAGCCCGGAGCAGTGGAGCATCGGTCAATGCCTTGACCATCTCATGAACACAAACAAGCAATATTTCCCGCTGATCGAAAAACTCGTCGCCGGCGCGGCGAAGAAAACCGTCTTTGAGCGTCGCCGTTGCTGCCCGGCTTATTCGGCCGGATGTTAATCAAAGTCATGGGCCCCGACGCGACGCGAAAGTTTAAAGCGCCGCAAAGCTTCCAGCCGTCGAGCAGCGATGTCGATGCGAGCGTCGTCGATTCTTTCGTCGCGCATCAGAGAGAGTTGAGCGCCCTCTTAATGACAGCCGCGAATTTGGATTTGCGGCGGACGATCATCACTTCGCCCGTCTCACGCTTTGTGACTTACAGCTTGCTGGACGGATACAAGATTCTCATCGCGCACGAAAAGCGCCACCTCCGGCAGGCGCAAGAAGTCCGCGAAGCGGTTGGATTTCCGAGCGGCGCCTAAATTGAAACGGCGAAGACCGACCGCCCAGACTAAAGAGAGAAAAAACCTTCTTGTCCTCTACGGTCTCGGACGTTTCACTCTCGCTCACATCGGTTATAATGCGCGGCACGCTTTTCCGCGGAAACGACGCAAGCTTCAACCACGAAGGAGAAACAACATATGTCGAGCACGGCGGCAAGTCACGAAGGGAGCGCGCAATTCGGGATGATCGGCCTCGCCGTGATGGGCGAAAACCTGGCGCTCAATATCGCCGACCACGGCTTCTCCGTGGCGGTTTGGAACTTGGAGGGTGATTGGGTCGACCGCTTTATCGCGGAGCACAACGCGCAGGGTCGATTCACCGGCACCAAAACCTTCGAGGATTTTGTGCGCGCGCTCGAACGCCCGCGGCGCATCATGATGATGATTAAAGCGGGCGCGCCCGTCGACGCGACCATCGAACGGATCAAGCCGCACTTGGATCAAGGCGACATCCTGATCGACGGCGGCAATTCCTGGTTTAAAGACACGCAGCGGCGCGAAGCGTCCTTGAGAGACGAGGGGCTCAACTTCTTTGGCTCGGGCGTCTCCGGCGGCGAGGAAGGCGCGCGCCACGGTCCTTCCTTGATGCCCGGCGGCTCGCGCGAAGCCTACGAGCACGTGCGCCCCATCTTCGAGGCCATCGCCGCAAACACCGACTCCGGCCCCTGCGTCACTTATGTTGGTCCCGACGGCGCCGGCCACTTCGTCAAGATGGTGCACAACGGCATCGAGTACGGCGATATGCAGTTGATCGCCGAAGCTTACGACTTGCTGCACCGTTGTCTCGGACTGCCAGCGGCGGAACTGGCCGACATCTTCGCCGAGTGGAACCGCGGCCGCTCGAATCTTACCTGATCGAAATCACGCCAAGATTTTTCGCGCCGTCGACCCTGAAACCAACGCGCCGCTCGTAGACCAGATTCTGATCAAGCCGGACAAAAGGGCACCGGCAAGGGACGGCGCAAGTGGCGCTTGACCTCGGCGTGTCGGTTCCGACCATCGCCGCGGCCATCGACGCGCGCGTGCTCTCGAGCCTCAAAGATGAACGCGTCGCTGCCGGCCATCAGATTCAAGGGCCGATGGTTGAATCTTTCACCGGCGACCGCAAGGCGCTCGTCTCCGCCGTGCACGACGCGCTTTACGCCTCAAAGGTTTGCTCCTACGCGCAGGGCATGAATCTCATTCGCGCCGGCTCCGAAGAATACAAATGGTCTGTCTCACTGCGCGAGATGGCGCGCATCTGGAAGGGCGGGTGCATTATCAGGGCGCGCTTTCTGGATACGATCATGCGCGCCTACGAGCGGCAACCGGATTTGCGCAACTTGCTGCTCGACGAGGATTTCAACGCGAGCGTCGGGCGCGCTCAAGCGTCGTGGCGGCAGGCCATCGCAACGGCGCAAGCGATGGGCATCCCTGTGCCGGCGATGTCGTCATCGCTCGCTTACTTTGACAGCTATCGCACCGCGCGTTTGCCGCAAAACCTGACGCAGGCGCAACGCGATTTCTTCGGCGCCCACACTTACCAGCGCGTCGACCGGCCCGATGCCGGCTTCGTCCACACCGATTGGGCGCAACTGCTCGGCGAAGCGGGGTGAGACGCTTCGCGGGCGTTTTAGTTGGTGATAAAAATTTCTTAAACTTGGGGAAGGTCAACTCATGTCAACCACACTTGAAGCGAACGCGACGGAAGATCAATCGCAGACCGCCGCGCAGTTGCCGCGCGCGGATTCATGCGTCGTCGTTATTTTCGGAGCCTCGGGCGACCTCTCGAAGCGCAAACTGATGCCGGCGCTTTTTAACCTCGCCTGCGAAGGCTGCACGGGGCGGCGCTTTGAAGTGCTCGGCGTCGGGCGCACGCCGCTCACGGACGAGGAGTTTCGGTCGCAGATGCGCGAAGCGGTCTCCAAAGCCAAGGACACGCGCGACTTTAACGAAGCGCAGTGGCAAGACTTGGAGCCGAGATTGAGCTACATGATCGGCGACCCGAACGACAACAACATTCAGGAAGAGCTGGCCGAGCGCCTCGGCCAGATGGCCGCGGGCGGCTCAAGCCCTAACCGGCTTTTTTACCTTTCCGTGCCGCCCTCCGTGACGCAAACCGTGATTGAGGGCCTCGGCAGCGCCGGGCTCGCGGCGCAGGAAAACGGTTGGTCGCGCATCATTGTGGAGAAGCCGTTCGGCCGCGACCTCGACTCGGCGCGCGCTCTCAATGGCGTGATCAATCGGGTGTTTAGGGAAAGCCAGGTTTATCGCATCGATCACTTTCTCGGCAAAGACACGGTGCAAAATATCTTCGTTTTCCGTTTCGGCAACTCTTTGTTTGAGCCCATCTGGAACCGCAATTACATTGATTACGTTGAGATCACCGGCGCGGAAACGCTCGGTGTCGGCGGCCGCGCCGGTTATTACGAAGAGGCCGGCGCGCTGCGCGACATGGTCGCCAATCACTTGCTGCAAATTCTGACGCTGACGGCGATGGAGCCGCCCGTTGCGTTTGACGCCGACGCGGTGCGCGAAGAAAAGGTGAAAGTTTTGCGCGCCATTCGGCCGATGTCTCCAGAGGAAGTCAAACTGCGCGCCGTGCGCGGGCAATACGGACCCGGCCACATGGACGGCCAGCCGGTGCCCGGCTACCGCCAGGAGCCTGGAGTGCCCGCCGCATCAGCCATCGACACTTACGCGGCCATTGAGTTTCGCATCGAGAATTGGCGCTGGGCGGGCGTGCCGTTTTACGTGCGCACAGGCAAAAGGCTGGCCCGCACGGCGACGGAAGTGGCGGTGCATTTGAAGCGAACTCCGCAGGCGCTCTTTCGCGCACGCCGACCGACAGCGTGGAACCGAACGTCATTGTGCTGCGCATGCAGCCGAACGAAGGCATCACGGTGGCCTTCGTCGCCAAGCGCCCCGGCGTAGAGATGAGCATCGGCACCGTGCCGCTCGACTTCACTTACCAGACCGCTTTCAATATGCGCTCGCCGGCGGCCTATGAAACGCTGCTGCTCGACGCGATGCGCGGCGACGTCACGCTTTTTACGCGCGCCGATGAATCGGAGGCGCAGTGGAAACTAATCACGCCGATTGAAGAGAGCTGGGCGCATGAAGACGCCCAAACGTTTCTTCCAAACTACGCGGCGGGAAGCGACGGCCCCGTCGCGGCCGACGAGCTGCTTGAGCGCACCGGACACAGCTGGCGCAAGCTTTAAATCTCACCGCTGGACATTAGGATCGAGAGGGGCAGGGGCAAGCCCTCAGCCCCTGCCGGGGCTGTCTGTTCCTTTGACTTAACTCGCCATATGAAAGATCAACAGATCATCGTTTGCGAAGACAATGAATCGCTCGCCCACTGGGCCGCGCGAAGGTTTGTTTATTCCGCTGCGCAAGCGATCAAGCGGGCGGGGCGCTTCACCGTGGCTTTGGCCGGCGGATCGACGCCGCGCTCGCTTTACGCGTTGCTCGCGACGCCTTCGTGGAGCGCCGAAGTGGCCTGGGACAAAGTGCATCTTTTTTGGGGCGACGAGCGCCACGTGCCGCCCGACACTCAGGAAAGCAATTACCGCATGGCGCATGAGACCCTGATTCGCTGCGTTCCGATTCCCGCGGATAACGTGCACCGGGTGATCAGCGAGGAGGAACGTGCCGAAAGCGCCGCGGAGAAATATGAGCAAGAGTTGCGCGCGTTTTTTGAGCTTGGAGTTGGTGATTTGCCGCGCTTCGACTTAATTCTGCTTGGTCTTGGACCCGACGGACATACGGCGTCGCTTTTTCCGGGCACCGAGGTGCTCGATGAAACCACGCGACTCGTGGCGGCGCCGTGGGTGCCAAAGTTCTCCGCTTATCGCATCACTTTGACGCTGCCGGTGCTCAACAACGCAATCGAGATCATGTTTTTGGTGAGCGGCAGGGAAAAGGCGGCGAAAGTCCGTGAAGTTACGCAGGAAACGGCGAGTCTCGCTTTGCCCGCGCAACTGGTGCGGCCTCGGGATGGGGAATTGCTTTGGGTGATCGACCGCGCGGCGGCGAGCGAGCTTCCCGGCGACGCCGCCGTGACGTCCGCTTGATGCGGCGGTGTGTACGGAATCGCGAGAAATAGTTGACCGCCGGAGAGATGCCCCAACTGCTTGTCTTGAGATAGAATAGTTCGGCTCGCACATCTCAATTTGGAATCGGTGAGCGTTTGCTGCTCCGGGGCTGATTTGTGGGTTAGATGTTGAAGCTGAACAGATTCGCGGTTTTCGCGTGGGGCGTACTGGCTTACATCCTCTTGGTGATTTTGTGGGGCGCAGTGGTGCGCGCCACAGGCGCCGGCGCCGGCTGCGGCAGCCATTGGCCGCTTTGCAACGGCGAAGTTATTCCTCACGCTCCGCAAACGGCGACCTTGATCGAACTTTCCCATCGCCTGACGAGCGGCCTGGCGCTGCCTCTGATCGTCGCGCTCGCGATCTGGGCTTGGCGAATCTACCCGCGCGGCCACCGCGTGCGTAAAGGCGCCGGCCTTTCCGTTGTGTTCCTTTTAACGGAAGCTTTGATCGGCGCCGGACTGGTGCGTTTTGAGTTGGTCGCGGACAACGCTTCCGTTGCGCGGGCCCTCTTCATGTCGATTCATCTGGCCAATACTTTTGTGCTGATCGCAACGCTGACCGCGACCGCGTGGTGGGCTTCGGGCGGAAGCTCATTGGGATTCAAGGGCCAGGAAAGTAAGCTTGCCTTCGCCTTCGCGGTCGCGCTTGCCGCCGTCATGGTTCTCGGGATGAGCGGCGCGGTGGCGGCTCTGGGCGACACGCTTTTCCCCGTCCGCTCGCTCGCCGAGGGGCTCAGACAAGATTTCTCACCGACAGCTCACTTGCTGATCCGCTTGCGCTTGCTGCATCCGACCATCGCCATTGTCGCAGCCGGTTACATCATCACCCTCTCCGCGATTGTCAGTTTGCTTCGGCCTGATGGTTTAACGAAGAGTTTCGCTCGTCTGGTGATCGCACTCAACGTCGTACAACTTTTGGTGGGCGCTTTAAACGTCGCCCTCTTGGCGCCGATCTGGCTCCAGCTGGTGCATCTGCTGCTCGCAGACCTGATCTGGATCGCGCTCATTTTGCTTGCCTCCAGTGCCCTCGCCCAGCGAGCGACAAATGGAGCGCCGGCCGGCGCGCTCAGTTTGAACCGAGCGCTTAAAGTTTAGCGGGCACGCCGCCAACAGTTGGAAGTTGCCGCTAGCGCGAGCCACAAGAAGAAGGCTCGACACGAAGGGAGGGCATCATGGAAGGAAAAATGAATGTCCTGATCGCTTACGACGGTTCGGACTATGCCGATGCTGCTCTGGATGATCTGGAAAGGGCGGGTCTTCCGCGTGACACCAAGGCCGTCGTCATGTCGGTCGCAGAGGTCTGGCTGCCGCCTCCCGCGCGAACCGGCGAAGCGGAGACGGTTGGCGTCGCGAACAATGAGTTAACAAGTGGGCTGCAAAGAGTTCGCACCGAGACATCGCGCATCTTGGAGGCGGCGCAGGCGTTGGCGTCACAAGCCGGCGAGCGCTTGAGGCGAACATTTCCTTCGTGGGATGTGCAGCTTGAGGCGGCGAGCGGGTCGCCGGCCTGGGAGGTGATTAGCTTCGCCGATCAGTGGCAACCGGACTTGGTGATTGTCGGCGCGCAGGGGCGCTCACCAATCGGAAGGCTTGTGCTCGGCAGCGTTTCGCAAAAAATTCTGACCGAGGTGCGCCGCTCGGTGCGCATCGCGCGCGGCCGCGCGCGGCATAGCAATACGCCGGTGCGCATTGTGATCGGAGCGGACGGCTCGGCGGGCGCTTATGATGCGGTGCGCGCGGTGGCTCGGCGCCCGTGGCCGCCGCAGACCGAAGCGCGCATCATGGTCGTCGATGACCCGCTGCTTCCAACAGCGATTGATCGTTTCATTCCGCCCATCACGCGCTGGATTGAGGAGGGCCGGCGTGAGGAACGCGCTTGGGCTGAGGAGATCCTCCAAAACGCCGCCGCCATTCTCAAGAACACCGAAATAGCCACCTCGACGCGCGTCGTTGAAGGCGATCCGAAGCGGGCGCTTGTGGAAGAGGCGGAGGAGTGGGGAGCGGATGTTATCTTCGTCGGCTCCGCCGGTTTCAGCAACAGCCTGCAACGATTCCTCATCGGCAGCGTCTCGTCGGCCGTCGCCGCCCGCGCCCTCTGCTCGGTCGAAGTCATCCGCTAGTTGGTCAGCGCGGCGAGCGGTCGCCGCGCTGACTCCTGTGGCGCCGTGGGCCGGCTCCCGACCGCTCGCCGTGCCGTCAAAATCTCCTTAAGTTAACTCCAGTCATGAGTTGACTCATCTTTGCGCCCCTTGCGTCTTTCCTTTGCGATACTTTGCGTTTAAGTCAGACTCACCTCAACGCAAAGTATCGCAAAGAAAGACGCAAGGGGGCGCAGAGGAAGAACAAGTCAGCTCACTTGGCGAAAAGACTTCCTACGCTTGCGTCTACGATTGCATGCTCGCTTACGAGCGCGGACATTGGGACGCGGCGACGGCGCAAGCCGCAACGCTTAAAGTTGCAGAGGCCGTGCTGCCCGCCGTTTATCTTTCGAGCATCAACTGGGTCAATCAACAGATGGGCAGCGAAGCTCTGCGCGCCTCACCGGCGCCGCCATTTCAATGTTTTCGTGACGAGCGGTTACTTGACCCGAGAATTCGGGTTTGGACGGTGCTTTCTCTCTGCCTCTCGGCTCATACTGCGCGCGGCCGCAAAAATTGGTATTATCCTACGCATGCGGTCGAGCGAAGCAAGATGTTGGGAGAGTTGTTGTCTGACATTGTCTAACACCCGGCTGCATTCATTGCTGAATGTCAAGCCGATTGATGTTCGTCGGCCACACGTTTACCGATCACGCTTTCACGCGATCGCAGTTATAGTTTTACCGGCTTTGCTGGCGGCGATTAAGCTTGCTCATGTGTTGTAAGGATGTCTAGCGCTAAGCAACAAGCAATCGGCTACGCGGACTACGCAGAATTCGCTCGCGCGATCTACGAAACGGGCGTGCTCTCGGACCCGTGGCTCGACGGCAACGAGCGATTTGAGCTGCAAGGCGCGGTGCTCGCGCCCAGGCGGGCGCAAGCACTTGCGCAAGCGGCCGAGCGTGTGGCTTACGTGCATCAGGAGTTGGTGCAGGTTTTGCTGCGTGAGCCCACGCTGTTCACCGATTTTTACCATCTCACGCCGTACCAGCGCGCCATGTGGGAGTCGGCCGGCGGTCTCTGGCACGGTATGGCCCGTGCGGATCTTTTTATTCTCGCAGACAACCAAGTGGTTTGCTGCGAACTCAACAGCGACACGCCGTCGGGTCAGGCCGAAGCGGTGATTCTCAATGGGCTGCTCAGTAGCGCGCACGATGGCGCGCTCGATCCCAATGAAAAATTCGAGCAGCGTTTCGTCCAGATGCTGCGTGCCAGTCACGCGAAGCGCGGCGGCGATGCGCCGCTTGAATCGGCGGGCATCGTTTACCCGACCGAGCTCACCGAAGACCTGGGAATGATGACGCTTTTGACGCGCTGGCTTGAGGCCGCCGGCATCAGCGTGATCAGCGGATCTCCGTACAATTTACGTCGCAGCGCGCGCGGCGGAGTGGAAGTGCTGGGCGTGCCCGTAGATTTGGTGGTGCGTCATTACAAAACGGATTGGTGGGGCGAGCGGTTGCCGGTTTGGAAAGACGCGGCCGCTTACCCGGATCCGGACCCGCTTGACGCTCCGCTCGGCGCGCTGCTTTCGGCCGAGATGAACGACGAAGTAACAGTGGTTAATCCGTTCGGCTCGGTGGTGACGCAGAACAAATTGTCGCTCGCTTTCTTTTGGGAAGAACAACAGCGGTTTTCCGCGCGCTCGCGCCGCTGGATCCGCCAATACATCCCGGAGACTCGCCGTATGAGCGGCATACCGGCAAAGCAATTGCGCGATGAAAAAGAGCTGTGGGTGCTCAAAAGCGATTACGGCTGCGAAGGGCCGAGACGGTTTGCAGGCCGTTTGTCAGCGACGAGGCTTGGGCGAAGGCCGTCGATCTGGCTGTGCCGGAGCACTTCGTCGCCCAGCGATTTTTCCACGCCGCGCCGGACGCGCGAGGCATGATTCCCAACTACGGCGTATACTTGCTGGCCGGCGCAGCGTCCGGCTTTTTTACACGCTTGTCACGACAAAGCACCGGCTACACGTCGGTCACCGTTCCGACCTTTATCGGGGCGCGCTGACCAAGAGAAACTAAGTAGGAAAGTATGTCGAATAACGATTTAGAAAACGAACTAAAGAAGTAAGTTTCACAGGCCGCATCAACCGCCGGCGCGAAGAGCCGGGTGAGCCGAAAAGTTGGTGGACCGCGTCGCGGCGCACGTTTCTGATCGGCGGCGCGGCGGCCGCCGGCGTCGCGCTGGTGGGCGGCGGCACGTGGCTGGCCACGCGCGACGACACCACTGACGCCGACAAAGACTCGCTCGAACTGCAGCAAAGCTCTGGCTGGAACGTGGGTTCCGAAGAGCAGCCGCTCGCGCTCCCCAACGCGTCGGGCCTGGATTCGCGGCAAAGCAGCGATTGGGCCGGGTACCTGGATCAGTCGGCGATGCTCTCGGCGTACCAGCCGCAGTCGGGAACGTGGATGCCGTTTTTTGTGCCGACGCTCATTCAGTCGCTGCAATCTGAGAGTTTGCGCGCGCAACTGACGCCGATCTCAACGCCCGACATGGCCGAGGCTTACGGTCGGGCTCAGTCGATTGCGAAGATCTTCTGGCCAACGCCGAGAACGCCGGCGAGGTCGCGGTGATCGCCGATCTGCCCGGTCGCGCGAGCGTCGCCTTTGGCGCGGGACTCGCGGAGGCGGGACACCTGGTCACCACTTTCGACAATTTTCCGCACCCGCTCGGCGTCACTCCGTCTCACGAAACGCTCGCGGCGATGCTCTACTACGCCGGCGAAGTTGAGGCCAAACAGCAGAATCTGCCCGCCCAGGCCCCGGCCGTTTTCCTGCTCGACTCGCAGCGCCTCGCGCCGTACAAAGATGCCGATGCGCAATTTGATAATCGCTATGCGGCGAAAATTCCGTCCGCACAAAAGCTGCAGGAGTTGGGCATCAAGTCGGTCGTCTACGTCACTCCGGATCGCACGCGCGCCGAAGAGCTGGATGATTTGAACGACGACTTTGTCGAGTACAAAAATAGCGGCATTAATGTGGCGATGCTGCCGCTTGCGGATTTGACAACTGCTGATGCGAGGGCTGGCGGCGGCGGCGGCGGGTCCTTCGATAATAACGGGAGCGGCCAGGGGCAGTATCATTACGGGGAAGCCCATGGGTCACATGTGGTTGTTCTACGCTTACCCGTTCTTTCGGCCGTATCCGTCGTACGTGGGTCGTTACCCGGGTTATGCGCGTGGCGGCGCGCCTCCCGTTTCGCCGCCGCGCTTTGCCCCGGCGCCTCGACCGACGATGTTTTCAGGCACACGCATCGGAAGGCCCACCGTCGCCGGCGTCGGGCGCAGCAAGCCGAGCGGTTTCGGGCGCGCGACTGTGCGCGTCTCGTCTGCGGGCGGCGTGGTGGGCACGCGCGCCGGCCGTTCCGGCTATTACTCGCCGAACCGGTCCGGTTCGTTCGGACGCGGCGGTTCCACCAGCGGCTGATGAATCGCTCGTTGAAATCAAACGAAGCGGCCAAAATCGGGCGCCCTTTCGTTTCCGCTTGAGAGCAACAAGGAGATGGTCAGAATGACGCGCCGCTCGTGGCTGCGGAATGTTTTCGGCAGTGAAGATTCCGACGGACGCTATTTCTTCGGGTTGCAGCTTGTGATTCACGCCTTTGGCGAAGACGCGTTGCGCGCGCGGCTCGCCGAGGTGATCGCTCATCCGGAGGGCGCGCTCGAAGACGTGCAATCCAAACGGCGATACATTAAACGCGTGATCGCGCTTTTGCTGGATCAAGAGCCTTACTGGAGCCAAGCTTTTTGGGATTACAAAACCGATCGCACCGAAGCGGAAGCCGAATTTGAGTCGTGGTCAGCGGAGCTTTCGGCGAGCACCGCTACGGAAAGCGAAGAGCTCGACGGCGTGATCGACATGAGCTACCGCTTATCAAACAAAAAGGATTACGTTTCGGTCACGATCATTATGTTGTTCAGCGGGCCGTTTCCGCCGGCGGAAATAAAGGGCGAGGAAAACTACTGGAAAACGTCGACGATCAGCAGTCTGGTGCGGGGGCTTTTACTGGTGAACCCCGAAACGGTGATGGCCGACGGCGTCTTCGTGATGCCCGGAAGCAGCGAGGACGGCCTTTCCGAAGAAGATCTGTTGACCGGCGGGTGGGGCTACCTGCGGGTGCTTACCTAGACGTGCGTTAAGCCGCTTTGTCTTCTCTGCGTCTCTGCGGTGTTCTTTCTCCGTGTTTCTCTCTCGTTTAAGAAAGTCTCACCTAAACGAGAGAGAAGCACGGAGAAAGAACACCGCAGAGACACGGAGTAAGCCCAAATTTACCCAAAAGAAGTCGAACATGCGATCAATTTTTATTTGCGCGGCGCTGCTCGTGAGCGTTGGCTGCCGAGGTTCGGATGGGCCGTACCGCAAGCCGGGCATTCCGCCGACCGCGGTGTGGGTCGGCGGAAGGGAAGACGGAGAGTGGATCTTTTGCGAAGCGCTTGACGCGAAAGGGCAACGCCGGTTCTGCAAAGTTTTTGACGGCCGCAGTGGAGGGACGCGATCCTCGGGTGAATACGTTTTGCGACAAATAGCGTGGAGTCAGGAACTCGGGCGAAGCGAGTATGAAGAAACAAGCGCAGCGCCGCCGGCGCTTCAGTACCAAAGCTTTGATGGTCAGAGCATCATTCTCGCGGACAACCTGATCCTACTGCCTGACGGTTGGATCGATTACCCGTCGGGCGGCGGCCACGGCCAAAGGCAGCAATATAGAGCTGGCCTCAAACTCGGCGACAGCCGGCCGTACTGATGATTGTTTCTTTGAGCTTCTTTGCAAAGTAAACGGTACTTAAACGCAAAGGGCGCGAAGTTACGCCGCAAAGAAACTTACGATTCGGAAATTCTCGATTTCCTTCCGTACGAGAGTTCCGCGCCGCCGGAGAGAAGGTGGTCGACGCCGGTGGTGAAGGTCGCTTCGGCGGCGATGAAAAGACAAAGTTTGCCGGCTTCTGCAATGGTTCCCATCCGACCCGTCAATTGGGCCGCTTCGCCGTCCGCTCTGCAGCGCGCGGGATCTTCGTGCGCGTCAATCGCTTCTTGCCAGAGCGGCGTGTAAATGTTTCCCGGCGACACCGAGTTGACGCGCACGCCGTAGCGCGCTTCATCAACGGCTAAAGCTTTGGTGAACGCGGTCACCGCTCCCTTGGTCGCGACGTAAGTCGTCGCGTAAAGCTGACCGATCTGCGCGACGAGGCTCGACATGTTAATGATATTGCCTCGCGTTTCGCGCAAACTCGGAAGCGCAAACTTACAGGCCGCAAAAACGCTCACCAGGTTTAGCTCCAGCAGCTCGCGAAACTCTTCCGGCGTGAAATCATCAATTGGCTTGTGCGGCGGATGCCAGCCCGCGTTGTTGATCAGACAGTCGATCCGGCCGTACACGTCAAGCGTGTGATCGATCAAGCTGCGAAGCTGCTCAACACGTGAGACATCACACCGCATGAAGCGCGCCGCGCCCGGCCCCGCCTCGTTTAATTCCGCCGCCAATTGCTCGCCCCCCCGTTCTTCGCGCGCGCAGAACACAACTTTCGCTTGCGCTCCGACGAACGCGCGCACACAACCTTCCCCGATGCCTTTGGTGCCGCCCGTGATGATCACAACTTTATCTGCGTAAGTCATTGAAGGTCGCCTCTTCTTCTGCTGCTCGTTTTTATGAAAGGCGCAAACACGGTGTGCATCATGTGAGGGCCCGCAAACACTCCCGCTTAAGAGTTCATTCTCCCCACAGTGAGATCTCAACTAAACAGGGAGTTTCGCCGATATGTACCTTCAGTTGGTAGCGTCGCCGAACGCGCATATTTAATGGCATTCTGCGATCAACAGATCTCCCCAAATCTGGCGTAAACCCGCGGTCTTCGATCTTCGTCCGCGCCTTTTTCTCCGTCCGTTCGCGCTTCGGCCGCTTCTTGCCGGATTCTTTAATTCCAGGAGATTTGTATGAATTGCCACCGATGCGGTCGGATGCTCACGGCCGCCATCCTCGCCTTCGCTCAAATTATCTTAGTCCCATCGTACCCGAACGCTTACGGCCAAAGCGAGGCGCGGCAAGGTCCCGGGCAAGGTCCCGGGCAAGGTCTCGGGCAGGGTCGCGGGCGGCGCGGCATAGATCATCATATCAGCAAGCATGAGTCGATCAGTCTGGACGCGGAGGACGCCGCCGCGCGTGTGCGGCGAGACGGACAACTGACCATCGCGAGCGCCTCTCACAATTTCCAACTTCAATTAACGCCGCACGATCTGCGCGCGCGCGACTACCAAGCGCTTGATACGGCGGAAGGCGGCATCAGCGCCATCGTCGAAACGAATCGGGTGCGCACCTTCAAAGGCAAAGCGGTGGGCTCCGAGGCCGAGGCCCGCTTCACCGTCGATGAAGAAACAATTGAAGGAGTGATTATCACGGCCGACGAGAAATACTTCGTTGAGCCGCTGCGAAAGTACGAAGCGGGCGCGCGGGCCACGGATTTTGTGTTGTACAAAGGGTCTGATGTTTATCAGCCCGAATCCGAAGAATGCGGCGTCACGTTGGAACACAAAGCGGAGAACGCGTATGAAAATTTCGCTGCGCACACCGCCACCGGCGGCGCTCCGGAAATCGCGGCCGCGATGACCTACAAAGAAGTGGAGCTGGCCACGGAAGCCGACTATGAGTATGTCACCGCGCTCGGCGGCGCGGCCGCCGCGAACAATGAGATTTTGAGCATCCTTAACCAAATTGAAGGGATTTACAAAGCCGAGCTCGGCATCTCTTTTAAAGTTTCCTATCAAAGCACATGGAGCGTTGCCGCCGACCCATACACGCAAGTGGAAAGCGCGAAGATCCTCGAAGAATTCAGAACTTACTGGAACAGCAACCACTCCGATGTCGCGCGCGATTTGGCACATCTGTGGACGGGCAAAGACATTTACACAACGGACTCGGCGGGCACCAGAAATATGAACAACGTCGGCGTGGCCTACAGCGGAGTGACTTGTAAATCGCCCACTTACGGCTACGGTCTGACGGAGCGGCGCACGGCTGCCGCCAGCAAGGTGCGCGTCACGTCTCACGAAATCGGTCACAACTTCGGAGCCTCGCACGCCAGCGGCACCGGCTGTGACAACACGATCATGTCCGCCGTCGGCAGCTCGTCAACGGTTTCAACTTTTTGCCAAGTCTCCCGCGATGAAATCAACGCTCATCTGAGCGCCTACAATAACTGCCTCGCCGTGGCGACAGACTCCGCCCCGACGCTTATCCAGCTCTCGGCCCCGACATACAGGCGATGAGGGCGGCGTCTCCGTCGCGATCACCGTCACGCGGACCGGCAGCGCCGCTCAACCGGCGACCGTTGATTACGCCACCTCTGACCAATCGCCGCTCGTTAATTGCGCGACCGTCACCAATCTCGCTTCCGCTCGCTGCGATTACTCTATGACCGTTGACACGCTGCGCTTTGAGACAAACGAAGTGACCAAAACGCTCACGGTTCCCATCATCGACGACGGACTTCAAGAAGGCGCGGAGAATTTTAATATCGCTCTCGCCAACCCCACCGGCGCCACGCTCGGCGCGCAAACAAGTGCGATGCTCACCATCACTGATAACGACAGCGCTTCGGCCGCGTCCAACAGCATCGACTCGACGCCGTTTTTCGTGCGGGTTCAATACCTGGATTTCCTGTCGCGCGAGCCGGAATCCGATGGGTTCAATGCCTGGGCGAACCTCTTGAACGGATGCTCCGACGTCAACAACGATCCGAGGTGTGACCGCATCGCCGTCTCGACGAGCTTCTTCGGCTCGCAGGAGTTTCAACTGAAGGGCTACTTCGTTTACCGGTTCTACCAAGTATCTTTCGGACGCTTGCCGCTCTACAACGAAATCACCGCCGACATGCGCGCCGTGACGGGACAAACGGGCGACGAAGTTGTGCAAAAGAAATCCGCTTTCACAGACGCCTGGGTAACCAAAATTGATTTTCAGCAAAGCTACCCGAGCAGTTTAAATCCGCAGGCTTTCGTCGATCAGTTGGAGCGCACAGCCGAGGTGGCGCTCGCGAACAAAGCGCAGTTGGTGAGCGACCTGACAAGCGGCGCCAAAACGCGCGCGCAAGTGGTGCGCGCGGTAGTCGAAAGCGCAGAGGTTGATGTGAAGTTTTACAACGAAGCGTTCGTCGCGATGCAATACTTCGGCTATCTCAAGCGCGACCCCGAGCCGGATGGCTTTAACGCCTGGCTGCGCGTGATCAACGCCAATCCTTCCGGCGCGCGCACAATGGTCGATGGGTTTATGAACTCTGTGGAATACCGTGGGAGATTCGGGAAGCCTTAAGATAGCCTCACAAGCCGGCACGCCTGAGCAGTTCGGTAAATCTCACGTCCGAGCGAATGCGATTTAATCTGGGATCGTTCTTGATGCTCGAAATATAATCGGAGCCGGCCTCATACTCTTTTTCCAACAGCTCGAACGCGAGGTCGTTGTCTCCCAGCGCGGCATAAATCAGGATCATGCTTTCATTTGGCACAAAACGGCGCCGTGAGAGATCCTTTAATTCCTCAAGAATCTTCAGCGCTTCCTCTTTTCTTCCCGCCACGGCATAGACGTAACCCAAATCGCCCAAGATCGAAGGGTCATTACCGGAAAGCTCTCTTGCCCTGACAAACTTTTCGATTGCTTCCTCGTGCCTTCCTCCAAATGCATAAGTTCTTCCAAGCTCAACATGTGCTTCGGTAAAGTTTGGCCCCATCCGAATTGTCTTTTGAAACTGTTGAACGGCTTGTTCGTGCTGACCGCCGTTTCTAAAAATCACCCCTGCGTCAGAGCTAATGATGAGTGAGAGCGGATCCAGTTCCTCCGCGCGCCTGATTTCCGTGACAGCCTCCGCATGACGGTTTGATTTGGATAGATACAAGGCATACCACTGATGCGCCGTCGGGTAGCTGGGCTTGTACTCGATGGCTTGCCTGTACTCCCTTTCCGCGCCGGCCATATCCCTTTCGTACCATTCTTTGATCGCGGCTAATGAGCTGTGCGCTTCGGCAAGAGTTTGATCGATCTCCAAAGCCTTGTGTGCCGCCGCCCTCGCCTTGGGCGTGATTTCACTGATGGGCAGCACGCCGAAGACTCCGAGCAGATTGTAGCTATCGGATAAACCGGCATAAGCCTCTGCGTAAGCCGGATCGAGATCGATCGCTTGATTGAAATGCTGCACGGCTTTCTGAAGACCCTCTCCCGTTCGTTTGTCCCAGTGGTAGCGACCTCGAATGTACTCCTTATAGGCTTCTAAATTCACGGTCGAAGGTTTCGCCAAACGCCGCTCTTCCACCTTCGTCAAGTCAGGCATGAGCACTTCGGCTACCTTCAGCGACAGCTGATCTTGCAAAGCGAAGATGTCAGTAATTTGCTCATCAAACGTGCCCGACCAAAGAGTTTGCTGATCTCTGACCCTCATCAACTGGGCTGAGACTCGAACGCGATTACCGGCTTTCTGTATCCTGCCATCGAGCACTGCGTCCACGCCCTGTTCACGTCCGGCGGCAATCGGGTCATGATCCGAATACTTGAGGATGGCGCTCTTCGGTCGAACGGTAATCTGTTTGAAGCTACTGAGCTTGCTGATGACGGTGTCGGCTAAGCCGACTTCCAATGCGTCAACGTCTTCCCCGGTCTGGCTCTTGAAAGGCAGGACGGCTAAAGAGCGAATTTGCGCGTTTATTTGGTGTTCCCGTGGCTTGCTGGTAAACCAAGAGGCAGTAAAAGTAACAACGATTAACGCGAAGGCAAAAAGAATTGACCTGGTGACGATTATTCTCGGCCGCCGGCGAATAATCGCTGGCGTTGGTTCATCCGGGGCTTTTACGGCGGGAAACGATGCAACTCTATTGACTTCTTCTGCGGGAGCAGCTTTCCCAACAGACACAAGTGTTTCTATCTCAGCTTCGGCAATCCTGAGATCGGTCTCACCTTCGATCTTCGTAACTTTTGCGACGAACCGGTATCCGCGCTTCGGCACCGTTTCGATAAATTGAGAACCGCTGCGATCCTCGCCGAGCAGCTTTCTCAATGTAGAGATGTTAACCGTCAAGTTGGCGTCGTCAACAAACCGGTCCGGCCAGATCTCCCCGAAGATCTCCTCCTTCGCAATTAACTGACCGCGCCTCTCTACCAGTAACAGCAGCAAGTCAAAGACCTTCGCGGTTAAAGGTACAGGGGCACCACCTTCGCGCAGCAGCAACCTCTCTGTCGGATCCAAACGAAATTGCCCGAACTCGTAAAAGTGCTGTGTTTGCCGGCTCATAAAGCGTTTTGGAAAAATTTTGGAATTATTTTAGGGAGATTTTGTTGACTCCGCCGCTTCCGATGTCTAAAGTCCGCGACCACATGGAAACGAACAATTGTTTGAGGGGAAATGCCGATCCCTTCAAATGCCTTTGCTGAGCGGGGCCAGATAGTGAATACATCAATCGGCCACGGGGAATCAACTCTCAATTACAGCTGACGAAGAGGAGAAATAAAATGTAACTGTTCAGACTGAAGAAATTTGTAGCTAAAAAGCCAGATTCGGGTGATGAAAGTTTCTGGCAAGATCAGTAGAGTGCAGACATGAAGGTTGCTGTGGAGCAGGCCAGCCGAGCGGAACTGATCGAACTCGTCAAGCAACTGCTGGCGCGCGTGCAGTTACTCGAAGATCGTGTTCAGGAGTTAGAGGCGGAGAATGAGCGCTTGCGTTCAGGTGATAGCCAGAAGGAGCCGCCCTCGTGGGTCAAAGCAAATCGTGCGACGAGAGGTGAAAAGAAAGAGCGCAAAAAGCGTGCGCGTGGCTATGGACGCACGCGACAAGCACCGACCACAGTCATTGAGCATGCGGTCGCAACGTGCCCGCAGTGTCATGTGCCGCTGCTGGGTGGGCGTGAAGTGTCCCGTCGCCAAGTCATCGACGTGCCGCCCGTGCCGGTGGAAGTCATCGATCATGTGGTGGTTGAACGCCTGTGTCCGCACTGCCACACGGCGTGGAAGCCGGAAGTTGATCTCAGCGCAGAAGTGGTCGGTGAGCAACGCATCGGCATCCATCTGCAAACGGAAGTAGCCGTCTTGAGAGAGCGATTGCGCCTGCCGTTTCGTCTCATCCAGGACTATCTTGAACTGCGCTGTGGATTGCATCTGAGTGTCGGCGAGTTGGTCAGTTTGGTTAATGGGGTGGCCGCGCGCGGGCGCTCAATGTATGCCTCATTGGGAGCGCAAATCAAAGCCTCAGCAGTGGTTTACGGTGACGAGACGGGATGGCGAGAAGATGGTCAGAATGGTTATCTGTGGAGTTTCTCGACGCCCGAGGTGCGCTACTATCTGTATCG
Organism: Pyrinomonadaceae bacterium; assembly: GCA_037719755.1. Classification (GTDB taxonomy): domain Bacteria; phylum Acidobacteriota; class Blastocatellia; order Pyrinomonadales; family Pyrinomonadaceae; genus JBBJMB01. Next base: position 3,551 of record JBBJMB010000016.1, on the reverse strand, counting down.
TCGAACACGTGCGGGGAGTGTCGTGGCAGATGTCATCGGAGACGAATTCGAAGGTGTGTTGGTGAGTGACTTCTATGCCGGCTACAACATCCATGAAGGATACCATCAACGGTGCTGGGTGCATTTGTTGAGAGACATCCATGAGTTGAAACAACAGCATGCCGAGAATGCGGAAGTGCTTGAGTGGGCAGCGGCTCTCAGAGCCGTGTATGACAAAGCGAAGGCTTATGTGGGGCCAGCTGCACGACTGACGACGGTCGAGCAACAAGCCGCACGCCGAGCACAACAGCATGCTTTCGAGCAGGAGTTGATGGCGGTGTGCGCACCCTTTGTGAAGACCAAGCAGCCGATGTCAGTATTGTGTGGGCGAGTGGAGAAATACCTGCCGGAGATGTTCATGTTTGTGGCCGACCCGCGCGTGGCCTCGGACAACAACGCGGCGGAGAGAAGCCTGCGCGGGCCAGTGGTGAGCCGCAAGATTAGCGGCGGCACACGCTCCAAGCAAGGAAGTGAGACCAAGAGCGTGTTGGCATCTTTGTTTGGGACCTGGCTGGTGCAAGGACTGAACGTTTATGAAGCTTGTCGGCAGATGTTAGCCGCTCCTACCTGACACTCTGAACAGATACAATAAAATGCTTTCATTGTTAAAATCCATCTTTACGCTGATAATCTTTGCCGTACTCAGTTATGGCGCGTCTGCCTCACTAGTCGCCGCCCCAGTAGTCTTATACACAAAGCAATCATCTTTCACTGCTGCATCAATCAACATTCAGACTTTCGATTTCGAAGGTGTCGCCCCAAGCAAAAGTTTTGGCTTGAACAATCAATTGACGTTGAGTGGTGCCACGTTCGCTGCCAACAACGGGTTGTTTGTTGTGGGGCCTGACTACTACCCCCTTTATAACTACGCCACAGCGGCAGCAGGACAATTCAATCGGTGGGAGAGTTGGGAGGGCACGGACTACGACGATATCTCTATACGTTGGCGGCATCTTAGCTACGGCGGCTGGGAGTGCCAGTTTAAGAATGACACTACCTCCAGGGTGCAAATTAACTACACCGTGGAATACATGGACGGTAAAGGTGAAAGCGGTCACAAAAAGTCCTTCAGCATTATGAATGCCCGCAGCACCGGAGAAGGATCTTATGTAATGAATGCGCTATACAAGCCACGAATAAACTATAGCGGAATATCGGCGCCCAGATGATCTAAGCATACAAAAGGTAAATGTCGCAAACCAACCGTTACTTAATCGCATTTAATGTCATATACACAGACGAAATGAGCAAGTGAAAGTTGCTACAGAAGGTAGCTTTGTTAAATCAAAGGAGGACGATTATGAAGGCGCACAAAATGTTCATAACCGCTGCATTCACAACTCTCCTGTTTCTCAACGTTGGGACAATTAAAGCAGACGGTCAACTGCTGATTAAAGCTAATGAGGGGGCTTGCAAGTTAAGTATCGATGGCAGCGAAGTGGCAACGATAAAAGCCGATGGTGTTTATAAGGCAACTGTAGGTCGCGGAGAACATCTTCTAGAAGCCGTGAGCCTCAGCGGGTATTTCAAATGGGCCCAAACCGTAGAGGTCACGAGCGACGACCAAAAAGTCATTCATATATCTAAGATGAATTTAGCCGTCGAAGAGGATGTGGCTGTAAAAGCAGCCTTTGAGGGTAAGATATTTGCAAAGGTTGAGACTTATTCTTATAACAGGGCATACCTGCTCTTCAGTAATTGTGAAATGGCAGATCCATCTGTTCCATATGCTGAACAGGTCAAATTTGTTAACCCGAAAATATTCCGCGTCTGTAAGAAACCGCATGATGGGCCACTGGTTGTTATTGAATTCAGAGGTGCTAATTATTACATCCCTTTGCGGCAACTCAAATTTCACGAAAATTGAGGTCTATCCTTGACGTTATTTTATCTCAGGGCAATTAATCAATTCTATTAGCGCAGACCAATAACACCGAAGAAGCAGGAAGGTTACAGACTTGAAACGGTAATTGTTGACCTCGAGGTCTGAGCCTTGGCACGGCTTCACCGCTGCCATAATCGAGCTGTATGTTGACTGCTTCAAGAAGCTGTCGTCAACATACAATCCTAGTCGATGTAACGTTTCTTGATAGGACAATAGCAATTGGGGGCGGGCTCTCAGCCACTACCGCCAGAGCGTTAACATCCGCTACAACGTTTCGTATACAAGTCACTGAGGAGGAAAGAATCTGTCTCTGGCTTTGAAGGATGATGTGCGACCTGGCGCAATAGTCATGGGCAAGTTTTGCATGAATGCGAAGGATCGTCTGAAGGTTTCACTTTTGGAAATTAAAACGAGTTCATCCCCTAACCTTCCAAATGAGGTTATTTTCCCAGTAAGACAAATTCCAATAAGGTAAATCGGGAAGTAATCCCCATTCCAAGCGGTAGTATCAAACCCAATGTGGTCTTTAATCTTAAAAACCGGTGCCTGTGCTCTATCAATGGTATTCGGAGCAGTTCAGCTCAAGAACTCGTACTATGTAAGGAGAAACATGAAATGAAAACGCCAAAATCGCTCGTCGCGTCTGTTGTGATGGTAGGAGTTGCGGCCATGATTGGCATTGTCAACGCCCAGTATGTGGCAGTTTCGCCGCTTGAATCTGAGACGGAACAATCTTCCCAATCATGCATCTCGTGGGATTATGTCAGAGACAATAACCATTCCTGTCAAGGATATCGGAAAGTAGTAGTATCAAACAGATGCACTACTGAAAGGCACGTTCAAGTTTGTTTTGGGGTGTCCTCCGGGGGGGATGACGACTGCGGTAGTGATTACATTAGCCCTGGGGAGAAGGCTACCTTTTGGGCTTGTGGTACTGCTGGTAGCCCTAAGGTGAGAGACATAACAAAGTAACCCATATATTGGGCTGGATATAACCTGGATCATAGCGCATCAGCTGATGTCTGGACACATTTGATAAGCAGGTGAGTGGTAACGAGTTAGTGATTCGTGAGAGCATTGTTTCTGCCATGACCAAGACTCTTGAACCACTCGCCTCACAGAGTATATTGCTGCCCTGGCGCCCAATGCACAGTGTCCCTTCGGTGATGCGGTAGAAAGCGCAGAAATTTCTGCGAAGTTTTACAACGAAGCGTTTGTGGCAATGCAGTATTTCGGCTATCTGCGGCGCGACCCCAGCCGGACGGCTACAAACGCGTGGCTGCGGGTCATCAACGCCAATCCGTCGGACGCCAGATCCATGGTCAATGGGTTTATGAACTCAGTGGAATACCGGGACAGGTTTGGCAGGTAGCGTGTAAAAGCGCACCTCAATGTTGATCGTGCGCTTACGCGGGCGTATGAGCCGCGGCGCGCTTTAATGAGAAATTCGTTTGCGCGAGCGTAGTCTGGACGCTCCGGAAGTTGCGACCGCTTGAGCGCCGCATCAAACTTGCGGTGCAGCTCTAATCGCCAAGCATCGACCTCCGGCCAGGAAACCTCGCCGCGACGGATGGCCAGCAATTGTGCGCGATGCTCTACGACGCGCACCGGAACCGAGCCTTCTTTG
>JBBJMB010000182.1:0-7875 GCA_037719755.1 Pyrinomonadaceae bacterium | reverse complement strand
TGCCGAGCTCAACCGTGTCGCTTTGCGATTCCAGAATCCCGTTCACCACCTCGTGAATCGTTCCGTCGCCACCGCAAGCGATAATCAAGCGATGCCCAGCGCGCGCCGCCCCGTTGGCAATCGCGCGCGCGTCTCCAGCGGCTTTGGTAAAAGCACATTGAAACGGCCCGAAGTGCGCGCACATAGCTGAGGCCGCTTGCGCCCAGCGATCGCGCGTGGCGCCCCCGGCCGAGGCCGGATTCACGATAATTAGCGGCAGTTCACTCATCGGTGACCACCGGGCGCACACGCCCGTGCAGGCGACGGTCTTGTTCGGCGAGCTCGGCGATTTTGGCCATCACGTGATCGGCGATCTCTTTGTAGGTGCGCAGGTGGTCGCGTTTCTCAAGAAACTCGGAGAAGTCTATTTGCGGCCCGAAGTGAATGCGAATCAATTCGCCGTTCAATTGCCGATGACCTGTCGGGGCAAACTGTTGTTGAGGCCCGCCACAAACACCGGCACCACTTGCGGCCGCGCATCTTTAATCAACCTTCCGACGCCGGGCTGGGGCGCAAAACGAATACGGATCGCCGCTTTGTGCGCGTGCCTTCGGGATGAAAACCGATGAGTGTCCTTCGCCGTGACGGCACAAATCGGTTAAGCGCCGCAGCAGAATTTATCAAACGTTTTCTTTCGGGCGTCATAAAAATGGGCGGGTACATGGACCACCAGCCCATCACAAAGTTGACCAGCATGCCCGCCGGCGACTCATAAAAAACGACCGCGAACGGGAAAATAATTTTCGGCCAGCGCGTGCGATGAAAAAGAGTGGCCGACACCACGTACATGTCAAAACGAACGGTGATTGGCGACCAACAGTACCGGCCGATCATGAGCCGTCGCCTCCACGTGCTCGAGCCCGTAGACGCGCAATATGTTATAAGTGGCGAGTTTGATCCATCCCGCGCCGACGGTGCTCTGGCAAGCGGTCCAAAGCGTTTTCCAGCGGCCGCGATTCATGCGGTGGGCGACGCGAAAGGCGAGGCGCTCAAGCCACGAAAGAACGCTTAATTCTTCATTCGTCGGATCGGCGGCGGACTCGATGGACTCTTCGCCCGCCGTTTGGAGATTGGTGAAGGCCGGATCTCTTTCCGTGAGAGACATACGCGCTCAAGTAAAAAATCTGTTAGATTAACGCTGCCGCTTAGAAAGTTTCCTCTTGTCGCTGAAAGCGACAAATTCAATAGCGTAGGGCAACGCCCTACGTTCTCCGAGCGATCACATCCCGACCCTGAAGGGGTCGCATAATCGAGTGCGGTGCGACCCCTTCAGAGTCGAAACCTTATAATGCACCTACGTAGGGCGTTGCCCTACGCTATTGATAAATCCCCTTCGGGGAATAGGAACTCTTCAAACAGTCTCTTACTCGTCGGGCGAAAGGACAACGCCGTGGCAATTACCAGCAAGCCGGCCGGAGATGAACCGAGCTTGAACGCTTTGCGCGAGTCGGTGACGGATGTCACGCCGGCCCAAGCCACGAAATTGGGCGGCGCGAGCGTGACGGGAACGGTGCTGGCGACTGCCGAGGGAGCCGGAGCGCGGATCGGGCGCTACCGGTGGGTCATCTGCGCGTTGCTGTTTTTCGCGACCACCATCAACTACGTAGACCGGCAGGTGCTCGGCATTCTCACCACTGATCCGGAATTTCAGCGCACCATCGGTTGGAACGAAGTCGAGTACGGCTACGTGAACACGGCCTTTCAGGGCGCGTACGCGCTCGGCCTGCTGGTGGTCGGCGGTCTGATGGATCGCTTCGGCACGCGCAAAGGATTCAGCTTCGCGATTATTTTCTGGAGCATCGCCGCGATGGGGCACGCCTTGGCGCGCTCGCCCTTTGGTTTTGGCGTTGCGCGCGTCGCCCTCGGCGTCGGCGAGGCCGGCAACTTTCCGGCGGCGATTAAAACCGTGGCCGAGTGGTTTCCGAAAAAAGAACGAGCCTTTGCGACCGGAATTTTTAACTCCGGCACAAACGTGGGCGCCATCATCGCGCCGCTCACCGTGCCATTGATCGCCGGCCTTTACGGCTGGCAGTGGGCGTTCATTCTGACGGGCGCGCTCGGCTTCGTCTGGCTGATTTTCTGGCTGGCGATGTATCGCCGGCCGGAAGAGCATCCGCGGCTCTCAGCCGCAGAGCTGGCTTTTATTCAAAGCGATCCGCCTGAGCCGACCACCAGAATTCCGTGGGCGACGCTTCTGCCGCACAGGCAAACCTGGGCTTTCGCGATTGGCAAAATGCTGACCGACCCGATCTGGTGGTTTTATCTGTTTTGGCTGCCCAAGTTCTTAAACAAAACTTACGGCCTCACGATCACCAAAATCGGTTTGCCGCTGGTCATCATCTACCTGGTCGCCGACGTCGGCAGCATCGGCGGCGGTTGGTTATCGTCAACCTTGATTAAGCGCGGGTGGAGCATCAACGCCGCGCGCAAAACGACGATGCTGATTTGCGCTTTGTGCGTGACGCCGATTGTGTTCGCTTCGCAGGCCTCGAATTTGTGGGTGGCGGTGGGCTTGATTAGCCTTGCGGCGGCGGCCCACCAGGGTTGGTCGGCGAACATCTTCACGATGTCTTCGGACATGTTCCGCGCCGCGCCATCGGGTCGGTGGTCGGCATCGGCGGCATGGCCGGATCAATCGGCGGGATGGTCTTCGCCGCGGTTGTCGGAAACGTGTTAGAGCGCACCGGCAGCAACTACGTGCCGCTGTTTTTCGTCGCCGGCTCGGCGTACCTGGTCGCGCTGCTCGTCATCCATCTGCTTGCGCCGCGACTTGAGCCAGCCAAAGTTGAAGCGGAAGTTTAGGTGTCAATCTCCACTCTCTGTGCTTCTCTGTGCTCTTTCTCTGTGCTGCTCTGTGTTTAGGAAAGTCTCACTTAAACACAGAGCATCACAGAGAAAGAGCACAGAGAAGCACAGAGGTTTTGAGCTTTAGGAGTTTTCCCGCGTTGCAAATCAAACCGAAAGCGGATTGTCAGTGGGACTTGATTAGCTTGGGCGAGGTGATGCTGAGGCTCGACCCCGGAGACGAACGCGTCAGCACCGCGCGCTCGTTTCGAGCTTGGGAGGGCGGCGGCGAGTACAACGTCGCGCGCGGCCTCAGGCGCTGCTTCGGGATGCGGACGGGGGTTGTGACGGCGCTCGCCGACAATCCGATTGGCCGGCTCATCGAAGATTTAATGTTTCAAGGCGGCGTAGACCAAACGCATGTGCGCTGGGTGAAGTACGACGGAGTGGGGCGCACGGTGCGCAACGGTTTGAACTTCACCGAGCGCGGCTTCGGCGTGCGGGGCGCGCTCGGGTGCTCGGATCGCGGCCACACAGCTGTTTCTCAATTGCGGCCCGGCGACATCGATTGGCACGAGATTTTCGGGCGCGCGGGTGCGCGTTGGTTCCACACCGGCGGCATCTTCGCGGCGCTTTCCGAAACCACTCCGCTCATCGCTCGTGAGGCGATGGAGATTGCGAAGCAACACGGCACCGTAATTTCTTACGACCTTAATTACCGCGACTCGCTGTGGAAATCAATTGGCGGCCAAAAGCGTGCGCAAGCGGTGAATCGCGAGCTCGCGCCGCTCGTCGATGTGATGCTCGGCAACGAAGAGGATTTTACCGCCGCCTTAGGCTTTGAGGTCGAAGGCGCGGATGAGCACCACTCGCAATTGGAGGTGCGAAACTTTCAACGCATGATCGAGCGGGCCACGGGCGATTTCCCCAATTTCCGCATCGTGGCCACCACGCTCAGGAATGCGAAAACCGCCACGCTCAACGATTGGGGCGCCGTGTGCTATCACGACAAAATTCTTTACCAAGCGCCGACGCGTGAGAATTTAGAAATCTACGACCGCGTGGGCGGCGGCGATTCTTTCGCGTCCGGCCTGATTTACGGCTTCCTTGAGGATCACGGCCCGCAATGGGCCGTCGAGTGCGGAGCCGCACACGGAGCGCTCGCGATGACCACGCCGGGCGACACCACTATGGCCACATTCTCGGAAGTCGAAAAAGTCATGCAAGGCGGCGGCGCGCGCGTGGCCAGGTAGACATGCTCGTACGAGGTAGCTGATGAATGTCGTTGTTCGGTTGCTGTTGCTCGGTGGGTTCTTGTTGCTATTTCCCGGTGCACTTCTTTCTCAGACCGCTCCCCCGCGTTGGCCTATGTTTCGCAAACACATGCTTGACGGCGGAGCGAACGAATCCGTGGCCATCGCCGACCTCAACAATGACGGCAAACAAGATGTGATCTCAGGAGAGAACTGGTACAGCGCTCCTCTTTGGGAAAAGCATCGCTTGCGGGAAATACCTACGCTTAACGGCTACGTCGACGACTTCAGCAATTTCCCGCTGGACGTGAATGCGGATGGACACGTAGACGTGATCGCGTGCTCTTGGTTTCGGAAAAAGTTATTTTGGTATGAAAATCCCGGCCGGCGCGAGCAGCAGCAGTCGCCCGCAGCGGAGTTTTGGCGCGAACATGTGATTGAAAGCGGCTTTAATTATGAATTGATGATTTTGGCCGACGTAGACGGCGACGGCAAAGCCGAGGAAATTGTTCCCAACTACGGAAGCAGCGGCGAGCTCGTGTGGTTTGAGCGCAGCCGTCCGCACTCGGGCGGGCAATGGATCCGCCACGTCGTCGGACGAGTGCCGCAGGCCAAAGGTCTGCACGGCGTCGGCGCGGGCGACCTCGACGGCGATAATCGCGCGGACATCTTAACCGCCTACGGCTGGTTTCAAGCTCCCGCGAATCCGCGCACCGAAGCGTGGACGTTTCGCGGCGAGTTTCGCCTCGTCGCGCCGCAGGGCCAAAGCAGCCCGATTCACGTGCTGGATGTGAACCATGATAACCGGCGTGATCTGGTGTACGGCGCGGGGCACGGCTACGGAGTTTTCTGGCTGGAGAATAAAGGCGCCGGGAAATGGGAGGAGCATGTGATTGACGACAGTTGGTCGCAGGCGCACGCCGTCACGCTCGCGGATTTGGATCGCGACGGCCGCCCCGACGTGATTACGGGCAAGCGCTACCTGGCGCATGACATCGACCCCGGCGCTTACGAACCCTTGGGGCTTTACTGGTACCGCTCGAGCGGCGACGGCCGATACGTAAAGCACGTCATAGACTTCGGGAGCAAAACCGGCGGCGGCATGCAAATCTTTGTCGGCGACTTGGACGGCGACGCTGATCTGGATCTGGTCGCTCCGGGAAAGTCTGGGTTGTTTCTTTTCGAGCAAATTGATGTTCCGCGGCAAAAAGCGAGGTGACGATGAACAGCTCCGAAGTGATGGGGCGGATATGCGAGATCGGACTGGTGCCGGTGGTGCGCGCAGACTCGGCCGATGAAGCGGTGCGCGCCGTCGAGGCGATCACCGAAGGCGGAGTGCCCGTGTTGGAAATCACGATGACCGTGCCCGGCGCGATCCGAGCGATTGAGGAAGTCGCGCGCCGCTACCGTGCGGACGGCGTGCTCATTGGGGCTGGCACCGTGCTTGATGCCGAGACGGCCCGCATCTGCATTCTGGCCGGCGCGCAGTTTATCATCAGTCCGTCGCTCAATTTGGAGACCATCGCCTGCTGTCGTCGTTACAGCGTGCCCGTGATGCCGGGGGCGCTGACGCCGACCGAGATCGTCACGGCCTGGACGGCGGGCGCCGATTGCGTCAAGGTGTTTCCGGCCGGCGCACTGGGCGGCGCCAGCTACATCAAGTCGTTGAAAGCGCCGCTGCCGCACATCGAAATATTCCCACCGGGGCGTTAATCTCAAAACGGCGGCCGACTTTATCCGAGCCGGGCGCTCGCGCTTGGGGTCGGCGCGGATTTGGTCGACACCGCGCGCTGCGCAGGTGAAGCGCACGGTCACCGAACGCGCGCGGCAGTTTCTTTCCATCGTGCGTGAAACTCGGTCAGCAAACGCCACGTAAATACTTCACATTTCGGTAGTTAATTTTATCCGCGAGCCGCAGCCGTCCTTCCTGTCTTGTGCGTGGCTTTGTTGCGGTACATCGCTTGGTCGGCGGCCGTCAGAAGCTCATCCATGGTTTCTCCGTCGATGCCGAAAACGGCGCAGCCCGCGCTCAAACCGACGCGCGCGCTTTCGTCGTGCCGCACCGGATGGGAAAACACACGCACGGCGCTCTCGAATCTTTCGCACAGCTCTACGGCCTGCGTGTTGATCAATCCCTGCACGATGGCCACGAATTCATCTCCGGCGTAGCGCGCCAGGAAATCATACTCTCGTAGTTGCGCCTTCATAATCTGCGCCACTTCTTGCAGCATACGGTCGCCGATCTTGTGACCGAAATTGTCATTCACTTGTTTGAAGTCGTCCAAGTCCAACATGATGACGTGAAAAGCTGAATGGTTGCGGCGCGCGCGCGACTTCTTGCTCAAACTGCAGGTACAAACAGCGAGCGTTGGGAAGCCCGGTTAAGACATCGGTCAACGAATTGGCTTCCACTTCGGAATGGCGAATGGCGTTGGCGACAGCATCCGACGCGAGCCGCGCGAGGGTGTCGAGCAGCCGCATATGCTCGCCGGTGTAGGCGCTCGTTTGCGCGGTGTAGATCGCGAGCGCGCCAATCAATCGCTCGCCTTTGGTGAGCGGAACGAGCGCCATCGCGCGGTCAGCGCTGTCGGGACCGAGCGCCACGCCTGCCAGCTCCATGTTGGGCGCGGACAAGCTTTGCGCCAGCCGCCGGGCCAAGACGTTTCCGATGGCGCCGTCTCCGACAGAAACGGCATGCGCCCTGAGCGCGTCCGCGTTTTTTCCGGCCGCATGGGCCACCACGGCCGAGCCCGAAGTCTCGTCGTAAAGATAGAGCGCACAAGTTTCGCACGGCACAATGTGACTGATTTTGTCGGCCAAAATGGCGAATGTGTTTTCCAAATTGAGCGACGAGCTGAAGGTGCGGGCGATTTCGTAAAAGGCGTAGACCTCGTGTTGCGCTTCCTTGATTTGATTCAAATAAGACGGGGCGAACACTTTTCTCTGGTGTGTGAGCGGGCGGGCAATGGCGGCTTCCCCGGCGGTATTTATGAAGCAGTCTTCGCCCTCCGTGGCGAGGCCTTCATCAAGTCCTGCGGCGGAAATCTCGGCTTCGAAGAGGTCAAGGTTGTCGATGAATAGCTCGACGATCTGCGGGTCGAACCGCGTTCCCGAGTGCTTGCGCAAAACGGCGATTGCCTCCGGACGCGTCATGCCGCGGCGATAAGGCCGGTCTTCGCGCACGGAATCGTAGCAATCGATGACGCTCAAAATGCGCGCCGCCACAGGGATTTCTCGGCCGCGCAAGTTGTCCGGATAACCTTGGCCGTCCCACTGCTCATGGTGATGACGCACAATCGGAACCACCGGGTAAGGAAAGTTGACGCGTTCGAGAATTTGCGCGCCGACCACGGTGTGCATCTTCATCTTTTCAAAGTCGGCCGGCGAAAGTTTGCCCGGCTCGTTTAAGATCAGGTCGGGAATCGCCAACTTGCCGATATCGTGGAGCAGAGACCCGGCCTTGAGGGCCTCGACCTCGCTGGCCGGAAGCTTGAGCAGAGTGGCCATGCCCCGCGCGTAAAGCTGCAAGCGGCGCACATGACAGTGTGTGGTCTGGTCTTTCGCGTCGATGGCGGTGGCCAGCGCCTCGACCGTGGCGAGGTGAAGGCGGGCCATTTCGTCAGTTTCACGAATCTTCGCGTTCACGCGTCCCAACCAAACGCGGTGGGCCGCACAAGTTGTAAACCCCACCGGGATGGCGAGCAACACGGAGGCGAGCCCGAACCTGTCGATCGCCAAGTGAATGAGCGTCGCCGCCCCCGCGCCCGCGGGCCCCCCGAAAAAAAAAGAGAGCCACCAG
>JBBJMB010000181.1:0-7897 GCA_037719755.1 Pyrinomonadaceae bacterium | reverse complement strand
GGACGGCGCGTCTGGCAAAGCCTCAAGTTTACGGAGATTGAGCAGAAATCGTTTGCCAACGGCAAGGCGTTTGACATACTCACGTTGCGCAACGTGGTGACCGGGGCGGCGATGGCCTTTCGCGCGAAGTACAAAGGGTTGCTGTTGCCGATCCCGGACGATTTAACTCAAGACGACTTGATTTTGATTCACGACGGCTGGGTCGCCCTGATCATCTCCGCGGTCTCGAAAATTGCTTTCATCGCTGACCCTTTGATCGAATATCGGCTTCATCCCGGACAGCAACTTGGAATCAGAGCCGTCCAGGTTCAACCACCCCCGGAAGCTCATAGCATGCTGAGCGATTTGGCTCAGGCGGCCCGGAGAAGCAATTCTTACGCGGCGCAGATCAAGCAGCTGCAAGCGATTCGCGCGAGGCTGGCGGCGCACCGCAACGGCTCTGATCTCGGCGCCGCGCTGGCAAGCATTGACGAGCGGCTCACACACCTGAAAGCAAGGTCAAGCCTGCCCGCTTCAAAAGTGCGCCGGCTGCCCGTGGTGCTAAGAGAGGCTTGGTCGCTGCGCTACATGCGCTACTCCAACGGCATTTACAGTTTGATGAAAGATATGCTCGCTTAAGCTGCGGACTTTTTTTGATGTTAAGAGAGAGAAGAATATGTGGACTCCTTTAGTCAGCGTCATCATCCCCACGTACAATCGCCGCAAATGGATTGGCGAATGCTTGAGTGCGGTCCGAGCTCAAACTTACCAGCATCTGGAGACGCTCGTCATCGACGATTGCTCAAGCGATGGCACGGTTGAGTGGCTCAGATCCGAGCCGCAGTATAATTTTGCGCGCATTCACGTGCAGCAAAGGAACAAAGGCGCATCAGAGGCGCGCAACGCCGGCATCGACCTGGCCCGCGGCGAGCTCGTGGCCTTTATCGACAGCGACGACCTGCTCGCGCCCGAGCATATCGAGACCGCCGTTGATGTGTTTCGCCGGCACCCCGAGGTCGGGCTCTTTTGCTGCGACTCGACGCTCATCGATCCCGAAGGCGAAGTGCTCTACGAGGGTCGGACTTGGCATCGTATCCAGAGTGAGATCAAACGGCATCCGGTGAAAAGCGGCCGGCGCAGCCTGAAGGACGTTTTTCTATTTTCGAACTGCTTTCCGGGCTTCACTCTTCGTCGCCGCGTCTTTGAGGAGGTCGGCCTCTTCGATCAAACGATCTTTCCGTTGGACGATTACGATCTCGCGCTGCGCGTCGCCGGCAGTCGGTACGAAGTTTATTACGCCAACCAGTCGCTTTGTTTTCGCCGCGAACACCTCGGGCAATGCTCAGGCGCGGCTAATGCCGTTCGCGTTGGCCGCGAAACAATCAGATGCCTGGATGTGGCACTTGAACGGAACGCAGAGCTGCGCGGCTTGCTCGGCAAAGCCGCCCGCCGCCGCATCGCTGAGGTCGAAGTTGAGATGGGCGTCAGCAGGATTTACGCGGGCGACCGCCGCGGCGGCTTGCGAGCGCTGCTGCACGCTATTTCTCTCGACCCGCATCAATTGCTGGAGGTAGCCAAGCTGGGGAGGCGCCGGCTTCATCGCATCGTGGCTCCGGCTTGAGACGCTTTTGATGCGCATCTGCTACGTCGCCGACGGACGCTACGTCCATTCGCACCGATGGATGCGCTATTTCAGCGCCCTCGGGCACAAACTGTATTTTCTCTCTTTCCAACCGATGGAACCCGCGCACATCGCCGCGGTTGAAGAGACGGGCGCACGCTATCTGGGCGAGCTCGGCCCCTTTCACATCAAGCGGTTTTGGCGAACCCTTGCCGACTTGACGCGCTTGAAACGCGTGTTAAGAAGCGAGCGCATAGAGGTGTTGCACTGTCACTTTCTCGGCGTCAACACTTGGTACGCGGCCCTCAGCAATTTTCATCCGTTCGTGATTACGGTGATGGGCGGCGATGTTTGCGGCCCAGGATGGAAGCCGCAGGGGCGACGAGAGCAACTGCTTACTCCGTTCGCCCTCCGCCAAGCGGATCTCATTACGTGCTGGTCGAACACGATGTCAAAAGTCGTTCGTGAGTTTTCACCCGCCAGCACTCCGCTCGCCGTCATCCACGGCGGCATAGATACCGCGCGGTTTTGTCCCGGCGCGCGTCCGGCTTACCTGCTTGAGCGCTGGTCTCTCCCGATTAATGCGAAAGTTATCTTCAGCCCACGCTTGATGCGGCCTTTGTATAACTTAGATAAAATCGCTCAAGCCGCGATGATCATCGGCGCCGCTTGCGAAAACGCTTACTTCGTTTTCGCCTATCCGCCGGACGTGAGCAACGCCGAGTACGAAGCAAAAGTGAAAATGATAGTTGCACGCAGCGCCGTGGCGGAAAGGGTGCGCTTCGTCGGCGCCATCCCGCATGCCGAAATGCCTGACTATTATCGCTTGGCTGATGTCACCGTCTCCGTACCGAGCACCGACGGAACGCCCATGTCTGTGCTCGAATCAATGGCCTGCGAAACGCCCGTGGTGGTCAGCGCGATCCCTGACTATGACCCGGAATACATTGAGCCGGGCAAAACGGTTTTAGCCGCAAGCGCGGCAGATAATGAAGCAATCGCGGCCGCAATTTGCGCATGATAAATGACCACAGCTTCGCTCACGCTCTGAGCGCGCGGAGGCCCGCGGTCGCGTCGTCGCCCGTGGAAGTTTTCACAAATGTCGCGGATGGACGATCTTTATCATGGTCTGGTTCAATTAACTCGACCGGCGGCCCCTCTGCGTCACACCGGCGAAGACCATAATTAATGATTTCTCTCGCCGCTCGCTCAACCGCCCCAAAGTGTGCCGCAGACGGGCGCCACACCATCGTCCACTTAATCGAAACGCTCGGATCAGGTGGCGCGGAAAGATTGCTTTACACAAACCTTAAGCATCTGCCTGCGCCGCGCTTTAAAAGCATCGTCATCACCGTCTTTGACACGCCCGGCCGATGGACGGGGCCGATTCGCGAACTGGGCGTGGAGGTGGAGAGCCTCGGATGCCGGGACTATCAGGGTCTCGCCCGCGGCGTCGTTCGGTTGAGGGCTTGGTTGAACCAGGAGCGCCCGAATCTGTGCACACGCACCTTTGGGCGGCAAACATCATCGGGCGCGTGGCGGGCCGTTTGAGCGGCGTTCTGTGGTCAGCTCCGTTCATAATCCGGATTACGAGCCGGAAGCATGGAACGACGGCTCAGCGGTCAGCTCCGCAAGAAAATTCTTCCGCCAATTGGACCGCTGGACGGCGCGTTTCGGCTGCGACCGGATGATCGCGGTGAGCCAATACGTGAGACACGGCCCATCGGCAACTTAGGTTCCCTTAGAACGCATTGATCTGCTTTACAATCCCGTCGACGTGGAGGATCTCCAATCGCCGCCGCGCCTGGAGCGGCGGCCGTTGTTGCGCGAGCTGAATTTGCACGAAGAGAGCGCGCTACTGCTTAACGTCGGCCGTATCTCGCCGCAGAAGGGTTTGCTCTACGCGATTCGCGCTCTGTCGTTGATCAGGAAGCGATTTCCGCAAGCGCATTTGCTGGCCGTCGGGGCGACGGACGATCAAGCGTGGCTAGGGCATTTGCGGCGCGTCGCGGAAACCGAGGGCGTGGCCGAGCGCGTGCACTTTCTCGGCGCGCGCTCAGGAATTCCGGATCTTCTACGAACTTGTGATGTCTTCGTCTTTCCCTCGCTGCACGAAGGTCTCGGCATTGCGCTCATCGAAGCGATGTTCGTCGGATGCGCGTGCGTCGCCACGACCACAGGGCCCATCCCCGAGGTGATTCGCGACGGCGAAAACGGATGCCTCGTTGCGCCGAAAGACGCCGCAGCACTGGCGGAGGCCGTGTGTGCTTTACTGACGATCCGAACCGTCGCCAACAGTTGGGAGAAAGGGCGAGAGAATCGACGCGCGAAAAATTTGATCCGCACCGTGCCGCGATCAAGCCTCGAGTATTTACGACTCAGTGTTGCAGCGCGACCCGGCCGTAGGCCTTAATGCCAAATTCAAATTCGCCAGCGATAACCAATTTTCGCACGCTCTACCTGTGCTACTTCGGACTGCGCGAGCCGCTGGTGCAAACCCAGGTGCTGCCTTACCTACGTGAGATCGCTAAAGGCGGGTACGAAATTTACCTGCTCACATTTGAGCCGGAGTTTCGCTCGCATTGGACTGATGAAGAGATCGACCGAGAAAAAGAGCGCCTCGCAAATCAGGGCATCAAATGGCTCAGCCTGCCTTACCACAAAAGACCATCGCTTCCGTCCACTCTTTATGATATCGCTGCGGGCGCACGGTTGGCAGCGAAGCTTGTCCGCCAGCACAAAATAGAGATCATTCATGCGCGCAGCCACGTCGCCGCCGCGATGGGCGCGCTCGCCAAGAAAGTGAGCGGCGGACAATTGATTTTTGATATTCGAGGGTTCATGCCGGAGGAGTACGTCGATGCCGGCGTATGGCCCGCCGGCGGTCGCCTGTATCGCTTGACTAAGGCAGCCGAGCGTCGCCTTTTCAAATCCGCGGATGCCTTTGTGGTGCTCACCGAGCAAGCGCGAAGGATGCTCTTCGGAGACGGCGCGAATCGTGACGCCCGCGGCCGCCCCATCGAAGTGATCCCCTGCTGCGTTGACCTCTGCCGTTTTAGCTGGTCCAGTGGGGCGTCCAAGCAAGAATTAAAAAGTGAACTAAAGCTTGATGGGTGCCGCGTTATTGTCTACGTCGGAGCGCTCGGCGGCTGGTATTTGACCGACGAAATGGCGGAATTCCTGGCCGCCGCGCACAGGCAGGATGCGGCGACATTTTCACTGATTCTGACGCAGAGTCGCCCGGAGATGATCGCCCGGCGCTTGCGCAGCCTCGGCGTGGCGGAGCGCGATTACATGATTCGCAAAGTGGCGCCAAACGAGATCCCGCGCTACTTGAGGGCGGCCGACTTCGCGCTGTCGTTTATCAAGCCATGCTATTCCAAGCGAGCCTCATCGCCGACGAAAATCGCCGAGTATCTGGCGGCCGGCCTGCCGGTTATCAGCAACGCGGGCATCGGCGACCTAGACGAGATGATCGAATCTGACCGGGTGGGAGTGATCGTTCGCGAATTTAACGAAGCCGCGTACCTGAGCGCCTTAACGGCGGTCGAGCGTTTGGCGCAAGAGGCGGAGACGGCCGCGCGTTGTGCGGAAAGCGCCGCCAAAAGGTTTGATCTGGAAGGTGTGGGCGGCGAGGCTTATCGCAGGCTCTACCGGCGTTTATTAGAAAATGCGCCGTCGCGAGATGCGGAGCCCGCCTAGAGTTTACTTAACTCTCGTCATGAGATGAGAGCATCCATCCTGGCTGCTTTCTCCCTTTGCGTCTTCACCTTTGCGATCTTTGCGTTTAAGTAGGCTTCACCTAAACGCAAAGAAGCGCAAAGAGAAGACGCAAAGGATGGGCAATCTTCAACACATTTTACTTGTGCGGGCGACTCTGCTACCTTCAACAACTTTTCCGTGCTCAGACAGATTCTGCGGCGGCGGCGATCCGCGTTAACTTGTTGGACAACTCGGGGCTTCTCAAGCGGAGGTGCGTGTGGAAAGATTCAATGTACTGGTGACGGGCGGGGCCGGATTCATCGGCTCGCATTTGGTCGACGCTCTGGTGGCGCGCGGGCACCGCGTGCGCGTGCTCGATGCGCTCGTTCTCAGGTTCATGCGGGAAACTCACCTCAATACCTCAACTCTGAAGCGGAGTTTATCCGAGGCGACGTTTGCGACCCGGAAGCAATCGAGAGTGCTTTGGATGGGATTGACGTGGTGTATCACAAAGCGGCTGAGGTGGGCGTCGGGCAGTCCATGTATGAGATCCAGCGTTACGTGCGCGCGAACGACCTCGGCACGTCCGTGTTGCTCGAAGGCCTGGCCAAGCGGCGCGGCGCGATACGCAAATTGATCGTGGCTTCTTCGATGTCGATCTACGGCGAAGGCGCTTACACGTGTCAGCGTTGCGGCGTTGTTTACCCGCAAATTCGCCCGCGCGAGCAATTGGCCGCGCGCCGCTGGGAATTGGAGTGCCCGCAGTGCAAGGCCACGCTTGCGCCGGCGCCGACCGCCGAAGAAAAGCCGCTTGTGCCCACTTCCGTTTACGCGGTGACCAAACAAGACCAAGAGCAGTTTTGTTTGATCGTGGGGCGCGCCTACAACATTCCTTCCGTGGCGCTACGTTACTTTAACGTCTACGGCACGCGGCAAGCGCTCTCAAACCCTTACACCGGCGTGTGCGCGATCTTTTCCTCGCGCCTGCTCAATGATCAGCCGCCGCTTGTTTACGAAGACGGAGAGCAGACGCGCGACTTCGTGCACGTCTCGGACATCGTGCGCGCCAATCTGCTGGCCCTGGAGACTGACCGCGCCGACTACACAGCGCTCAACATCGGGACCGGCGCGCCTGTTTCAATCAACGAGATCGCTCGTCTCGTCGCCCGAGGGCTCGGCAAGCAGATCGAGCCGGAAATAGTCGGCAAGTACCGCGAAGGAGACATACGGCATTGCGTGGCCGACATCTCGCGCGCCGTAAATCTGCTTGGTTATGAGCCGCAGGTAACGCTTCGTGACGGCGTGGCCGAAGTTCTGGCATGGGTGCGCGAGCAGAAGGCGAGCGATCTTGTCACGCAGGCGGCCGCCGAACTCGAGTCGCGCCAGCTTGTACGGTAGTAATCGCCTGCTTGAGCGTTCGTGCGGACGCGACGAAGGGCGCAAGGCGCGTGGTCTCTCATTGAAAGTCTTAGCCCTCGCATCGTACCCGGTGGAAGCGGCGGCGACTCGCTACCGGCTGACGCAATTCGTCGCTCCTTTGGCCGAGCAGGGAATCGCGCTTTCCGTGCGCCCGTTTTTGGATTCGCGCCTTTTCGCCGCGCTTTACCAGCGGGCGGCGGCGCCGCGCACGGCCGTGGGGCTGCTCAGGTCGAGCGTGAACCGCCTGGGTGACGCGTGGCGGGCGCAGCACTATGACGTGCTGTTGGTGCAGCGTGAGGCGATGATGTTCGGCCCGCCTGTGATCGAGTGGCTGGCCACGCGCAGCGGGCGCTGCCCGATGGTGCTTGATCTGGACGACGCGACTTATGTTTCCTACCAAAGCCCTACGTTCGGACGTTTGGGAAGCGCGCTCAAGTGGTTCAGCAAAACAGACGACTTGATTCGTTGGGCGCGCGTTGTTGTTTGCGGCAATCGCTCCATCGCCGCCTACGTCAAAGCGAAGGGAACGCCCGCGGAAATCATTCCGACCGTGGTCGACACGGAACTCTTTCGGCCCGCGAATCGCCCGCGAAACTCAGACGCGCCTGTTCTCGGGTGGATCGCACTCATTCGACGTACCCCTACCTGGTCTCGATTTACCCGGTGTTGCAACGTTTGGCAAAGCGCTTCAGGTTTCGCCTCAAGGTGATTGGCGCCGGTCGGAATGAAGTCGCGCTTTCCGGAGTGGAAATTGAAAACCTGGCGTGGCGCATGGACGAGGAGGTCAGCGATTTGCAGTCGTTTGATATCGGCTTGTATCCGATTGTGCGCGATGAATGGTCTGAAGGGAAGTCCGGGTTTAAGGCGATTCAGTATCTGGCAATCGGGATTCCGTACGTCGCGACGCCGGTGGGCGCGTGCGCCGAAATCGGCGAGCCGGGGCTGACGCATTTCGCCGCCCAGAGCGGCGACGAATGGTACGCGGCGCTGGCACATCTGCTTTCCGACGGCGCGCGGCGCGCGCGCATGGGCGAGGCCGCGCGCCGTCACTCGCTCGCGCATTACACGCTGCCCGTGCAAACCCAGAAACTCGCCCGAGCGCTGCGGCAAGCCCAATTAACATAATTAGATAGCGATTGGTTGCTTTTACTTTTTGAGGAAACTTTGATAGGGTCA
>JBBJMB010000180.1:0-7953 GCA_037719755.1 Pyrinomonadaceae bacterium | reverse complement strand
ATAAAAGAAACATTCTGCCGCCTGCTCGACGCAGGCTTGGAGAATGTTGCATGCGCCTACCACATGCTCACGCATGTGGCTACACTCTAGGCGCCCGCTCACGCGGGCTTCGCGACTACTGGGTGGTTAATCTTTAATGCGGCGGGGCAGATGACGTTGGCAGGTGTGTGTTTTTACCTTTCAATTGCTGAAATCGTTTGACGGCCTCGGTCGCCTGCTTTTTGTCGCCTTGTTTTTGATAAATTTTGCCGAGCGTGTAATGCGGTTCGGGATAAGCCGGATTTAACAACGCCGCTTGTGTGAGCGATTCGATTGCTTCCGCGTATCTGCCTTGCTTTTCCAAAACTTGGCCGAGCTGATAATGCGCCTGCGGAAGCTTTGCGTCGTAACCGAGCGCTTCACGCAGATGATTTTCGGCCTCCGTCAATTGGTTGACCGCGATCAGCGAAATGGCCAAATTCACGTGCGGCCAAGGCGACGGCGGCGATTGCTGCCGGTTAAGCTGAATCGCTTGGCGGTAGTTTTTGATCGCTTCATCGTACTGGCCCAAGTAATCATAACAAAGACCTAAACTATCGTAAGCCCGCATCATCTGCGAATCCAGCTTGATGACTTGTTGCAAGCGGACGATGGCGGCCGTGTATTCCTGCGCATGATAATCGAGCCGCGCCAGCCAGTATTGGTAAAGCGGATTTCGTGGCTCGGCGGCGGCCAGTCGTTCAAGTTCCTGGCGCGCCCAATCATTCCGGTTCAGCCTGATGTAGGCCATGGCCAGCGTGAATTTGCTGCGCTCGTCAAGCGGCGCGATCGCTTCGGCTTTTTTCCAAGCGATCGCTGCATTAAGATGTTGCCCGTCGAGAAAGAAAATCCCTGCGACGGCCACCAGCAATTTCGCGGCGCGCGTTGATTTCGGATCGCGTGCGATCTCATCGACGAGCATCGTTTCCGCCCGTTTGTAATCGCGCCGCGCAATGGCGTCTTCAAGCTCAAAGCGGCGCGCGCCGTCAAGCGGCAGATCAGAGACAACGAGCGGAGCGACGCGCGAATTTTCTTGCAGCGCCGGGAGGGTTTGCGCCGAGAGGGTTTGCGCCGAGAAGGTTTGCGCCGGGAGAGGCGGCGACAAACACGCGCCGAGCACGGAGGCGACGATCACGAAATTTGCTTTTCGCAGGCACACGGGGCGGTCTCGTCGATTATGGCGCCGCTGCGGACTTGGCAGCTTCGATTTTCTTTTTCGTTTCCAGCGCGGCTTTGCTTTCGGGCACCAACTTTAATTCAAGCTCGATGGCCGCGAGCGCGTCATCGAATTTTTTCAGTTCCAGCCAGATGAGCGCCAAGGCCAACTGAATTTCCGGCAAGCTCGGGTCGGAGCGCGCGGCCTGTTTGTAAGCGGCGATGGCCCGATCATACTTTTCTTGCATCAAAAGCTCTTGGCCCAAACTCTGGTGCAAGCGCGCCGCATCAGGTTTGAGCCGGACGATCTGCTGATAAGACCAGGCGGAGAGCTTTGACAAAGCTTTGCCCAATTGATAAGCGTATTCCGCTTCCTGCGGAGCCAGTTGCACTAGCGCTTGGTACTCGTCGACGGCGGCCGGCCAATCATCCGAGGCTTCATAGGCTCTGGCCAATTGCAGGCGAGCTTGCGGCTCTTCGGGCAGCAGATGAACGGCGCGTTTAAGCTCGCCGACGGCCTCGCTTTTCTTGCCGAGCGCGAGCAGGCTGGAACCGAGCAGCAATCGTGCGGGAGCGTAATCGGGTTGCAGCAGAATCGCTTCGCGAAATCGCGCCGCGGCTTGCTGGTGCTGGCCGCGCTGCTGCGCGATCACGCCGAGGTTGTGAACGATGAGCGCGTTTCTCACGCCTTGCCGCAAGATTTGAGAAAACGTTTTCTCGGCGGTCTCAAGGTCGCCGGCTTTCAGCGCCTCGGTTCCCGCCACAATTTGCTTTTCCAGCGCCGTGGACTGACCGTAACAGCAAATGCCCGGCGACAGCACCAAGCATAAACACGCGGCCACGACGCACGCGTTAGTTAGCAAGTGACGGGCGAATTTTTGAGACATTTTCATTCATCAAAGCATGAGCCGTTTCAGTATAGCGCAAGCATCCGTACGGTGCGGCCATCTTCCGTTTCTCTGCGTCTTTTCTCTGTGTTTCTCTGTGTTTAAGTAGGTCTCACCTAAACACAGAGCAGCACAGAGAAAAGACACAGAGGGCGCTGAGAAGAAAATGAATAGTCCGGGTTAATTGTTTACCCTATAATATGAATTCTGTTCAACGAAACTTCCGACTTTATTTAATGACCCGGACGACGAGGATGCAAGCGCGACGACGATGTTTGATTGCCGTTTCCGCCGCGGTGATTGCCTTCTTTCTTTGTGTTCCTGTTTTTCCTCAACAGGCGCAGGCGAGCACGAAGGAGCAATTGATTTTGCAAATTCAGCAATTGATGACGGAGCGGAATCTGGCGGGCGCGCGTCAATTGCTGGGTGAAGCGGCCAAGCGATACCCGGCAGAAGACGCCGGCTTTGACAATTTGCTGGGCATCATAGAGGCGCAGGAAGGCAACACGGCGGCGGCGGAAAGCAGCTTTCAGCGAGCCATTAAAAGTGCGCCGAAATTCACCGGAGCTTATTTAAATTTAGGCCGGCTGTATCAGGAAACTTCGCCAATTGATCCACAGGCTGCGCCAAAAGCCCTTGCCGTTTACCGGCAAGTATTGCAATACGATCCCGATCACGGAGAGGCGAATTACCAAAGCGCGATGCTGCTGATGCGGCAGGGGGCGTACCGTGATTCGCTTGATCACCTGCAACGTCTTCCGGCGAACGTTCAACAAAGCGCGCAGGCGCTCTCCGTCGGTTGCGCCGATTACGCTGGGCTCGGCGACAGCGAGCGCGCCAACGAAGCGGCGTCGCGTCTGCTCGCGCATCCTGATTTCTCCGAACTCGACGTGCGCACAATTCAGTCGGCTTTAGCAACACCCGGCGAGCACAGTGCTTTGCTCATCAAATTGTTTGAAGGTTTGCAGAAGCGTCAACAATTATCGCCCGGAATGATGCGCTCTCTGGCGCTGGCTTATGAACGTGCGGGCGTGTTGGATAAGCGCGCGACGCGCTGGAAAAATCAATGACCGGTGAACGACCGTCCGTTGCGTTGCTGCTGGAGCTGGCGCGGGTGGCGCACCAACAGCGCGACGACAAAGGATCGCTCGGCTATCTGGCGCACGCCCGCGATCTTGAGCCGCGCAACGCCAGCGTGCATTATTATTTCGGCCTCGTTTGCGTGAGTTCAAATTTGATCGCCGAAGCGCGCGACGCCTTTGGCAAAGCCATTAGCATTGAACCGGACAACGCATCCTACAATTACGCGATGGGGGCGGTTTCCTCTTTTCGCCGTGAGCCGGCCGAAGCGATTCCTTATTTCGAGAAATATCTGCGGCTCAAACCGCAGGACCCGCGCGGCAAGCTGGCGCTCGGCGCCGCGCTTTTCAGGGCGAAAGATTACCACGCGGCCACCAAAATATTAACGGAGGCCACTGCCCACCCGGAAAACGCGACGACGGCTCGTTATTACCTGGGCAGCATCGCCAGGCAGCAGGGGCGGATTGATGAGGCCGTCAGCGAACTGGAACTGGCGTTAAAGGCCAAACCCGACTACCCGGATGCGCTGGCCGAGCTTGGGCAGTGTTATTTTATGCGTAAGGATTACGAGCGGGCCGGAGCGCAGCTGCGGCGCGCTCTGGAAATCAATCCCGATCATTATGCGGCGAACTTCAATCTGCTGACGCTCTACGCGCGCGCCAAAGACGAACGCCGCGAGGCGCAGGAGAAACGCTTCGCGGAAGTCCAGCAATTGCGCGAAGAAAAAATGCAAGAATTGTTGCGCATCGTTGAGGTGCGTCCCTTCCCGGCTCCTCAATAAAGTCAAGAAATGTCGCACTTTTTCGCACCATCACCGCACATGTTCCGTATAGTTTGCTTATTGATCTTGATGACCATCGCCGGCGCGCAAAGTGCGGCGCAAACTGTTGTTTTGCTTGAAAGCAGAAGGGCGCTTTACCGGGGCGAGTATCAGCAGGCGGCTCGCTTGGCGGAGAAACATCTCCGGCAATATCCGCGCGACGCGCCGGCGCGCGTCATACTGGCTCGCGCGGAACTCGCGCAAGGAAAATTCGAGCAGGCTTTTCAAGAACTGCGAAAGGCGCTCACCCACGATCCGCGCAACGTTGATGCGCACTATTACGTGGCCATGGTTTCCCGGGTTCTTTCGCAACAGCAGTATCAACGCCTGTTCGCGCTCGCTCCGGATTCTCATCGCGTACATCAGTTGATGGCCGAAGCCGCTTTAGCCGCGGAAAAGCACGCGGAAGCGGAAGCGGAATTTATCGCCGCCCTCAAAGCCCGGCCCGGCTCCGTCGAAGTCTTAACGGAACTGGCCGAGCTGAAGCGCTTTCAGTCGAATTTTGATGAGGCGATCGCCTACTACGTGCGGGCGGAACAAACGGGGCCGCTCAATTACGACATCGCTTACGGACTTGGCGCCTGCTACACGTACAAGCAGGATCACGGGCGAGCCATTGAGTATTTGCGCAAAGCCGTGAATTTGGCTCCCGACGCGGCGGCCGGGCGGTTTGCGCTTGGCAATGCGTTGTTCCAGGGCGGGCAGATTGAAGCGGCGATTCCGGAGTTGAAAGTTTCTCTGCAATTAGAACCCCAGCTGAAGCAGGCTTACTTCGTGCTCGGTCGCGCTTACCAGAAACTCGGTCGGCCAACGGAAGCGAAAGAAGCGTTCGCGAAACTCGGCGAGCTTAACCGCGCCGAAGCAAGAGCACCGGGACAAAAACAAAGCCGGCTGGCGAGATTGAGCAGAAACGTAAGCCGCACTAGATACCTCTGTGCTTCTCTGTCGTTCTTTCTCCGTGTTTCTCTGCGTTTAAGTCAGAATTACCTAAACGCAGAGAAACACGAGAAAGAACACTGAAAACGCAGAGGAGGATCGATTTGGGGATTGAGCGAATTCACGATGAGTAAGTCCAAACTTAAAAATCTGTCCAACGTGCTGGCGATATTGGGCACGATCATTGTGCTTTGGATACCGCTTAAATCGTTAAGTCAAAATTTGCCTTCCTCGCAGGGCAAAACCTTTGATCCGTCGCCGGACTGGCGGCCGACGCATGCCGCCGGCGGCGGCGCACGCTACGCGAGTGACACGGCTTGTACCGAATGCCACACGGAGGCCGCGACGCAGCCGGCAACGCCGATGGCCAAGGCGCTTGAAACCCCGGCTGAGAGCAGGATTCTGCGACAGCACCCGCAACTTATTTTCAAAATCGGGCCTTATACGTATTCCATCACCCGGCGCGGCGATCAAAGCATCTACACCGTGACGGACGGAACAGACTCGCTCAGCGTGCCCATTTTGTACGCCTTCGGTCAAGGCAAAGTCGGACAGACTTATGTGCTTGAACACAAAGGAAAGCATTACGAAAGCCGCGTCAGTTTTTACGGCCGCATCAATCAACTCGATTTCACGCTCGGCGCCTCACGCGAGACTCCGCTGTCTCTTGAGACGGCTCTTGGCCGCGTCCTGGATTCCGCTTCACTCAATGATTGTTTCAGCTGTCACTCAACTGCATCGGTGAGCGGGGGACAATTGCAACTCGACAAAATGACGCCCGGCGTCACCTGTCAAGGTTGCCACGGCCCCGGCGAGAAACACATCGCGGCGATGAAAACGCGCAGCCAAGCGTGGACCCGCGCGGAGGCCAGCCCTCAGCCAGCGGACAACCATATCCTCAATCCCGGCCGCTTTGATACCGAAGGTGTGACGCAGTTTTGCGGCGCGTGCCACCGCTCATGGATTCAAGTGCAGATGATGGGCATTCAAGGAGCGGAAAATGTTCGCTTCCAACCGTACCGAATTTTTAACAGCAAATGCTACGACCACACGGATAAACGCATCAGTTGCACGGCATGTCACGACCCGCACACGGAATTAGTTAAAGAGACATCGTACTACGACGCCAAGTGTCAAGCCTGTCATCAGACAACACAAAAGCTTCCGGTCTCAGCAAAGAAGGTTCGTATTTGCCCGGTTGGAAAGCAAAACTGCGCCTCATGTCACATGCCGAAAGTTGAACTACCGGGAGCGCATTTCAAATTCACCGATCACCAAATCAGAATCGCCCGCCCCGGCGAAGCTTACCCGAATTGAAGGGATACAAAGAAGGATGAAGGAGGCATTGGAAGGCAGAAGGATGAAGGATGAAAGTTAAGGATAGAAGATTTAATTAAAAGTTCTTCCGTCCTTACGTTTCATCCTTCATCCTTCCGCCTTCATCCTTCCAATGCCTCCTTCATCCTTGCGGAGGCTTGGCGCCGAGGAAGTCTTCAACGCTCAGCGCTTCGAGGTTCGCGGTGCCCTTCGTGCGTCCCATCACAAAAACCGTGTACGACTTGCCGGCGACGATGTTCATTTGGGGAACACTGAGCGTGGTGACGTTTTCGCCCGCTCTCTTGACTTCGAGAGATCCTGAGAAAGGCTCGATTTCGGTGTAATTGCTGGATGCGCCGAAATCGATGCTCTCCAGTAACGCCTCCGAACGACCGGTCAGGTAGATGTCCAGTGCGCCCAGGTCGGGCACAGCGTGAACCACTCGTATTTTCGCTTTACCGGCAGTTGGCGTTTCGATTTTATCGGCGATGAAAAGCAGACTTGTACCATCATTTCGAGCGATGATCGCTGTGCCCGCCGAGGGCAGCGCGACCACTGTGTGATGGCCGCACTTATTTAGCGACTCATCCTCTTCGATAAGCGGCTGCGCTGAATCTTGGCCGGCCACACGCAATCGAAATATGTGACGCGCGGCGGGAAACTCCGCATAAGGCGTGATTGTTTTGTAAGTGACATTTGAGAACGCTTTTGTGTCATCAACAAAAAGGTCTGTGGCAGCCATCGCCGGCACGGCATGTATGAAGCGCGCGAGCCCGTTGTTGCGCTGACCGACTTCGCTCGCCGGGGGCGCAGCAGACGTGCCTGCCGCAGTAGATGCCGTAAGCGGCTGAGTGCTCTCCGTCTCGCTTTTACATCCAGCGGCGAAAAGCAGCAGTAAAGCTAAATTAATTATTTTTACTTGCGGACGAATATTCACGGGGCAGCACCTTTCAGATCAAAACGCGGTACAAAAAGCAACGCCGCGAAACGTATGGTCTCGCGGCGTCACCGATAAATCTAATTGTTAAGCGTTGTCATCCGGCGGGATGGCGAGTTGCTGGCCGACCTTGATCTTGTCAGGGTCATTCAGTTGATCGCGGTTCGCGTAAAAGATTCGCATGTACTCATCTGAGTCACCGTAATATTGCTGGCTGATCTTAGAAAGAGTGTCGCCAGACTTGACGGTGTACGTTTCCATCGATTGAGACCCGCCGCCGGCGGTGGCAGCTTGAGAGCGACCCGAATCCACTGTAATTTCAGTGCTGATGTCGTCCTCATTAGGATTGATTTGTCGGATTTCGCTCCAGAACCTGTCTCGCGCCTGCTCGCTTGGGGCCACCGCTTTGACGAACAGCTTGTCGCCATCCATGTGCATGTTATAAAACTGAATTTGCTCTTGGTCGGCCGCCTCAAGCGCTGAGCGATATTTTTCCTTTAATTGATCGAAGCGCTGCGGCGCATCGGGCTGAGCTTTAGTCGCCGCCGCCGCACCCCGCCCAAACATTCCTTTGATCACACTGTCAAAAAGTCCCATAACCAAATCCTCCTCCGCTACTGAAGCGTACGTATTCCGTACTGAAATGAACCAATTAACAACGCCTTCGCAAAGATCATGCCTCAAGAAGGATGAAGGCGGCTTTGGAAGGATGAAGGCGGAAGGATGAAGGATGAAACGTAAGGACGGAAGAAATGTGAATCAGTAGTTGAAAACGGGCTTGCTAAATCAACGACTTGCAGACG
>JBBJMB010000179.1:0-7975 GCA_037719755.1 Pyrinomonadaceae bacterium | reverse complement strand
CGGCTTTGATCCGTTTGAGATCATAGAGGTGCGCGGAGATGAACTGCTGATCGAGCGTCGCGGGCGCCAAGCGGAGTCGGGACGCCTCAGCGGAAATGTTTTTTCCGTGCTCGCCGAGCGCCTCGCGCATTACGGCGCGGCGACGATGATGATGGGACCTGTCGCCGGCGCGTGCATTGTCACGCTCGCCTATGACTTGATTTACCGCATCGAGCGATTGCGCGTTGACTCTGCGGCCAATCGCCGCACGCTCAATTCAGAACCTGACGCGGTCTTCGCTTTTTACGATACGCTCATCGTTCACGACTACGCGGAACGAAAAACAGAAATCGTCGGCGTCGGCGGCCCCGGCGCTTGGACGCGGTTTCTCATACGCTGTTAACGGCTGCGGCGCCGCAGGATTTGGAAATCATCGCTCCTCAAACGGTGCTGAAGACCTCCAATTTTACGCGCGAGCAATATACGGCGGCCGTGCGGCGAATCAAAGAACACATTTTCGCCGGAGATATTTACCAGGCCAACCTGACGCAGCAGTTCGCTTGCGAGCTGGACGCGGAAACGAGCGCGCGCACGATTTTCGAGCGTCTGCGGCGCGATCATCCGGCTCCCTTCGCCGCCTACATTGTGCGCCGCGACGACACCATCGTCAGCGCTTCTCCGGAGCGTTTTTTGCGCGTGCGACATGTCGAGGGTGAGCGCAGAATGATTGAAGCGTGGCCCATCAAAGGCACGCGGCCGCGCGGGCGCGACGCGCGCGAAGACGCGCGTCTGCGTGCTGAGCTTTTGGCCAGCGGCAAGGATCGCGCGGAGAATGTGATGATCGTCGATTTATTGCGCAACGATCTCGGGCGCATCTGCCGCTACGGCTCAATCGAAGTCGCAGCATTGTGCGCGCTCGAAAGCATCCTTCGCTGTTTCACCTCGCTTCGCGCATCACCGGCCAGTTGCGCGAGCCGGTCGCGGCGGATGAGATGCTGCGCGCGACGTTTCCTGCGGCTCAATCACCGGCGCTCCGAAAATTCGCGCGATGGAGATTATTCACGAAGTCGAGGATCGCCCGCGCGGCCTCTCGATGGGCGCCATCGGCTATTTTCTTTCGATGGCTCCTGCGACTTAAACGTCGCGATTCGCACCATCGTAGTGCGCGGCCGTACAGCGCGCTTTAACGTCGGCGGCGGCATCGTCGCCGACAGCACCCCGATCTCGAATACGAAGAATCCCTCGCAAAGCGCGCGCTTTGTTTCGCGCCTTGGGAGCGCTTCGAAGGATGAGGGATGAAGGATGAAAGCTCAGGCGGGAAGAATTTTTGTTAAATTCTCGTAACTGCGCAGAGTATGGTTTGTTCTAGCCTGCTCGGCAGGCGGCAGAATGTTAGCCATAGGGGCCTCGCCTGTGGCTGTCCACGACCACCTTGCGAGCCCGCGCGAGCGGCGATAGAAAGAGTCGGTCGCTGGCAAAGTCGCTATCAACGCTTCTGCCGCCTGCCGCCGCAGGCTCAACAGAAGCGTAGCGCGTTGCACAGGCGAGGCGCCTGTGGCTAACATTCTGCCGCCTGCTCGAAGCAGGCTCAAGCGGCCCGCAGTAATCACGAATATTTTTGTCCTGAGCTTTCATCCTTCTGCCTTCATCCTTTTTGGGAGCTTAATCATTGCATCCGCGCATAATTTATAACAATCGTTTGGTGGATGCGGGCCGGGCGCGCGCGCCCGTGGTTTCTCCGCTCACGGTGTATGGGCGCGGCGTTTTCACCACGCTGGCCATTTACGGGGGAAAGCCATTTCTGTGGCCGGCTCACTGGGAGCGCCTCACGGTTCACGCGCGCCGCATCGATTTGGACCTCGCCAGCCTTGATGAGGAGCAGGTGCGCGGCGCGCTGCTGCGGCTGATTGAGGCGAACGGCGTCGCACAAGGTCGCGCGCGCGTGACCGTCGCGCCCTCCGCGCTCACCGTCGGGGCCGTGGGCGCTCAAGGCCGTCGCGGGAGCCGCAGTTGACTTGATGATTTTTACGGGCGACGAGCGCCCCCACCCGCGGAAGGGCTGGCGCTGACGGTGTCGCCGTTTCGCGTGACACGCTGTCGCCGCTCGCGGGATTAAAAAGCGTCAATTATCTTGAGCACGTGCTCGCGTGGCAGGAAGCGCGGGCGAGGGATTTTGACGACGCCGTGACCTTGAACGAGCGCGGAGAAATCGTCTCGGCGACGATGGCCAACATTTTCTGGCTCACCGAAGGCGTGCTGCATACTGCCGCTTCTGCGACCGGCGGCATCGCGGGCACGACGCGCGCGTGCGTCATCCGCATGGCGGAGCAGCTTTCAATCCCGGTGGTTGAGGGCGTCTATGATCTCGCCCGGCTGGGCGAAGCCGAAGAGATATTTCTGACTTCTGCGGGAATCGGCGTGGCGCCCGTCGCGGCGTTTGACTTTCGTCGCTACTCGCTTTCGGCGGGCAGCTTGGTTCTCAGAATTCGCGAAGCGTTCCGGCAGCTGACTGTCAACGGCGAAGAGAGTTAGAATGCCGCGACGCACGCTCATGGCTTCGGTCAGTCGCAGGGCGGAAGAACAACGATGCTGACAAAAAATTTTGATCGGTCAGGGCTGGCGCTGCTTCTCATCTTGCTGCCACTATTATTGCTCGTCGCTTCAAGCGCGCCGGCCAGAGGCTTTCTTCCCGGCGGCGGCGACGGCGGACAAGAAGCGAGGCCACGTGCGAATCAAACAAAGGAGCTTCCCCGGCCAAGCCCGCAGCTTTCGCCTGCGGAGGTGATCGGGATTCAGTTGCGCGCGCTCAAAGATAACGATGCGGAGGATGGCGGCTTGGCCATTGTGTTTAGTTTCGCGTCGCCCTCTAATCGTTTTGTGACCGGGCCGCTGGAAAGATTCATCAAACTCGTCAAGAACCCTGTTTACCGGCCCATGCTTAATCACCGCGCGACTGAGCGCAAGCCGATTGAGATCTCCGGGGGCGCGGCAAGCCAAAGAGTGGTGATCGTCGACGCGCAAGGCGAAACGGCCACTTTCGTTTTCGTTCTCACCAAACAAGTGGAAGAGCCTTTTAAGGATTGCTGGATGACGGACGGCGTTGAGCGGGTGGAAGACGACAGTCGAAACCAGATCATCGCTCAAGTTGATGAGCTGTGAATCCGGTTCGCTTTGCGCGTGCGAAGCGGCCCGCTCAGAGCGGTGTGTTATACTTCGCGCACCGTTTTTGTGTTAATGCAATTTGCTTTAATAATTTCTAATTTCTTGGTTTCAGGAGGAAGCCTGTGATGGTAACTGAACTCAGGCGCGAGAGCGATGTTCTCGGCTACGTGGAAAGTTTGCTCGGCGATGATGCGCGCAATTTGCTCGAGCACACATCGCGCACCATACCGAAGGAGAATTTGTGTCTTCCGAGTCCCGATTTTGTTGATCGAGTGTGGATGTTCTCCGATCGCAATCCGCGAGTGCTGCGCTCTCTGCAAACGCTTTTCGGCCACGGCAGGCTGGCCAACACCGGCTATCTTTCGATTTTGCCCGTCGATCAAGGCATAGAGCATTCGGCGGGCGCTTCTTTTTCGCCCAAGCAGCAGTATTTCGATCCGGAAAACATCGTGCGCTTGGCGCTCGAAGGCGGCTGCAACGCCGTCGCTTCGACCTTCGGCGTGCTCGGCGCGGTTGCGCGCAAGTACGCGCATAAGATTCCGTTTGTGGTGAAAATCAACCACAACGAACTGCTGTCTTATCCGAACCGTCACGATCAAATTCTTTTCGGGACGGTGAAAGAGGCCCACGAGATGGGCGCGGTGGCCATCGGAGCGACGATTTATTTTGGCTCCGACGAGTCGACGCGACAAATCGTGGAAATCAGCCAAGCCTTCGCGCACGCTCATGAATTGGGCATGGCGACGATTCTCTGGTGCTATTTGCGCAATCCTAAATTCAAGACCGACGGGGGCGACATGCATACCTCCGCCGATTTGACCGCGCAGGGCAATCACCTCGGAGTAACGATTCAAGCCGACATTATCAAGCAAAAACTGCCCGAGCGAAACGGCGGCTACAACGCCCTCAACCTGGCGAAGGATTCGACCTACGGAAAAACCAACGAAAAGGTCTACACGGAGCTCACGTCAGACCACTTGATTGACTTGGTTCGCTATCAGGTGGCCAATTGCTACATGGGACGCTGCGGCTTAATCAGCTCCGGCGGCGAATCCAAAGGTACGACCGACACGCAGGACGCCGTGCGCACCGCCATCCTCAATAAACGCGGCGGCGGCATGGGATTAATCTCCGGCCGCAAAGCGTTTCAGCGGCCGATGAAAGACGGTATCGAAATTCTCAATGCCATCCAAGATATCTACCTGGCTCAAGAAATCACCGTCGCTTGAAGCGCGATCGAGAGAGTCGAGCGTTGCAGCGGAGGCGGCTCAGGACTTCCTCAACAACGCTCGCACTTCTCTTTTCTCTCTTTGCCCTTGAATGAACCCTCACCTTGAACAAGAAAAGGCAGATGCCGAGCTGGTGCGCGCGGTAGCCCGCGGCGATGAGCAGGCGTTCGCCGATCTTTACGATCGCTACAGTTCGATCCTTTTCGGGCTCTTGCTGCGTATATTGAACGGGCGCGCTGAGGCTGAGGATGTGCTGCAAGAGGTTTTCATTCAAGTCTGGCAAAAGGCCGGTGATTTTAATGAAGATCGGGGGCGCGCCTTCACCTGGCTGGTGACGCTTGCCCGGAGCCGCGCCATAGACCGCTTGCGCGCCACGGAATCGCGTGATCGCACGGCCGTGCGCGCCGCCCGCGAAACAATCGAAGGAGAAATTAACGCCGACGAGGAGGCGATTAGATCAGAGGAGGGCGCCTTCGTGCGCTCGGCGCTCGCCGAAATTCCCGCGGAACAAAAGCGCACGCTTGTCCTCGCTTACTTTGAAGGTTTGACGCAATCAGAGATTGCGTCTCGGCTAAACGAACCGCTCGGGACTGTTAAGACGCGCACGCGCGCGGGGCTGACGAAGCTGCGCGAGCTTTTGCGGAGCAGATTCTAAAGTTTGATTGATGGCCCACGAAGATTACATCGAGAGAATAATCCTGGATCTGCTCGGCGAGCTTGATCCGGCGGAGCGAGGTGAGCTGGAAACTCACCTCGCGAGTTGCGCCGCCTGCTCGCGGGAGGCCAAGGCGTGGCGCAACCCGGTTCACGCGCTGGCTTATACGGTGGCGCCCATTGCTCCGCCCGCGGAGGTGCGAGCGCAACTGCTCAAGCGAGTTGCGGTGCTGAAAGCGGAATCATCAACAACAAGCTCAGCCAAACAGGCAAATGAAATTAGCGTCGATCAAGAAAAGTCTCATCAAGAAAAGTCTAACGTTGTGGTTTTGACGCCGCGCTCCGCGAAAGACGAAGCGGTTCGCTTCGGGCGCTCGTCATTCTTTTCCGCCGCCATCGCCGCCGCGCTTGTGATCGCCGCGCTTATCATCTCATTAATTTATTTGTGGAGCCGGAATCAAGCGCTTCAAACCGAACTCGCTCAAACCTACGGGCGACTAAGTCAGGTTCAAGGCGAACTGGAGCAAGCGCGCGACGAAAAAATCATTCTCACGGCCGCCGAATCGCGCATCCGCGTACTTGAAGGAACGAAGGTCGCGCCCCGCGCCAACGCCGTGCTGTCCTACGACCGGCAGACCGGGCGCACGCTGTTCTATGCCAGTAACCTGCCACAGGCGCCCGCAGGCAAAGCCTACCAATTGTGGTTCATCGCCGACAGCAAACCAATCTCCGCCGGAGTGTTTAGCGTAGACGATGCGGGCCGCGCCACGCTGCGCTCCCAAGTTCCGTCGTCGGGGTTAAACGCTTCGCTCTTCGCCGTCACGCTCGAGCCTGCGGCCGGCGTTTCATCGCCGACCGGCGACAAATACTTGCTCAGCTCAGCATCCTGAGAAGGATGAAGGCGGAAGGCTGAGGGATGAAAGCTAAGGATAGAAGAATTTAATAAAAGTTCTTTTATCCTTAGCTTTCATCCTTCCGCCTTCCGCCTTCATCTTTCCTGATTGCTCTCGTGCGGCGGCGAGTCTACTCCGTGGCGAAAAGTTGGTACACTTCGGGCGTCGCCGATGAAAATCGGCATCTTCACAAAAACGAGGAGTAAAAAGAGCGTGGCGAATGAAATTATTGAGGGCGGGCTGGCGGCGCCCGCTAATGAGCTTTCCCCCGAAACCGGTCAATTGGATGCGCGCTTTGTGCTGTGGCGCACTTTCTGTTCCGAGAGCGGCATTCCCGTTGAGACGCTTCCCAGCGATCTCAAGGGCGCACATAAAGAGCAATGGGAGAAACTCAAAGAAGAGCAATTGCACAAACCCGCTGAGGAGCCGTACTTGAAAAGTCTGATGCGCGCGTCGATGATCGGCGGCAATTCACCCGGTAAGAAAAGATTGGTCGACTTTTCGCGGCCGATGTTTGTCGCCGCTCCGTGCCCAGGTAAACGGTGACATCGTCGCCAAGCGTGAGGATCTTGTTGGCCAGAGAATTCATTAATTGCCGGTGCGAGCCGCCCGGCAAGTCCGTGCACCGATTGATCCGGCGAACAGGCAATCACCGGCGAAGATCACGCGCTCTGTGGGCTCAAAGAGCGCGACGTGCCCCGGCGTATGGCCCGGACAGTGCGAAATCTCGAAGGCGAGCCGGCCGACGCGGTAAATTTCACCGTCCACCCAACGCCTGTCGATTGGCGGCGGAGCCTCATAATCGAAATTGAGCGCGGGCCACTCTGCGCGCGGAATGCCGAGCCAGAGCGGCTGCTGGGATAGTTGATGGTAAAGCGGCTCATCCAATTCGTGCAGAATAATCTGCGCGTCGGGCCGCAATTTCTTTAACGCGGACACTCCCCCGATGTGATCCATGTGCGCGTGTGTGAGGGCGATGGCCTGCAAATGAAGGCCGTGGCGCTCAAGCGCGGCCACCACACGCTCGGCCTCGCCGCCGGGATCAATGCAGATGGCGCGCTTTGTTTGCTCGCAACCGATGACGCGCGCGTGTTGCTCAAAAGCCGTGACCGTGATTTCTTCTATTATCATAATTTTCAGTTTAACCCAATGCATTTGAAGCGGTGCAAAATAAAGACTGTGGGCATGACGTTCGTTCTGGCGTTTACTTTGCTGGCGCCGCCCGACGGCGCGGGCGCGGGAAAGAGCGCCGCGCAGCAAGCAGGCGGCGCGCAGCAAGCAGGCGGCGCGCAGCAAGCGGTTCGCCAAACCCATTCACAACTTGAAAGAGACGCTTCGGTGGAGCGGCCCAGGCGCCGGCGCCGCCGCGGACGCCTCTACCGTCTGGTGAGGCTTCCCATCAGAGGCGTTAAGGCGACCGGCAAATTCGTCGGCCGCGGCGTGCGCCGCCTCGTGCGGCGGCGCCGACCCGGACGTCGCTACTGAGGGGCGCTGTTCCTTCTCCGAATCAATAAATACAAGGATATGTGAATCAGTAGTTGAAAACGGGCTTGCTAAATCAACGACTTGCAGACGTGAATTTGCTTGATCTCGAAAAGTTGTGCCCGTAAGTCTCTTGTTTTCAACAAACATAAATTTCAACTACTGATTCGCATGGATACAACAAGGATGCCGACCGAGACGCCGCCGCCGTATTTTCCGCAAAACACTTTGTCACCGCCGGATGACAAAAGGTATCGCAAATTCAAGCTGATCGTGCTCGCCGCCGCGCTGGCGCTGCTGCTTCTGCTGGCCGGGCTCGGCGCGGGCGCGTACTACCTGTTGCGGGCGACTTTCACCTAAATCAAGGCCGAGAGTAACAAGACAAATATGACTCGCATTTAGTTAATAACTGATACTGTTGGCGAATTCGCCAGTGCTGTGGCAAGCCCAGCAAAAACGAGATAATTAACCGCATACCAGCGAAGCAAAGCGCCTAATTTTGAATTCGCCAACAGTATCAAAACGCAGCGTGACATCGGCGGCGAAGTGTGAAAGGGCTTTACGGATTCTTCGAGC
>JBBJMB010000178.1:0-7980 GCA_037719755.1 Pyrinomonadaceae bacterium | reverse complement strand
AGACATCATCCTTGTCGGCGACAGCCTCGGCAACGTCGTGCTCGGCTACGATAACACCGTGCCCGTCACAATTGACGACATGTTGGTCAGCGTGCGCGCCGTGCGGCGCGCCGTCGAGCGCGCTCTGCTGGTCGCGGATATGCCTTACGGCTCTTATCACACGGGGGCGGATGACGCCGTGCGCGCCGCGTTGCGCTTAATCAAAGAAGGCGGCGCGGAGGCAATTAAGCTTGAAGGCGGCGTGGCGCGCGCCGCTTTGGTCGAGCGGCTGGTCACGGAAGAGATTCCGGTGGTCGGCCACATCGGGTTGACGCCGCAATCCGTGCACAGGCTCGGCGGCTTTCGCTTGCAGGGCAAAACGGCCGCCGCCGGCCGGCAATTAATCGATGATGCGCAGGCGCTCGCAGCGGCCGGCGCTTGCGCGCTGGTGCTGGAGATGGTGCCGCGCGAAATCGCGAAAATCATCACGGAGAGCGTGCAGGTTCCGACGATTGGCATCGGCGCCGGCCCGCACTGCGACGCCCAGGTGTTGGTGATCCATGACTTGGTCGGCCTTTCCTTTGGCAGCCGCCCGCGTTTCGTGCGGCCGTACGCGGATGTGCGCGCCGCCATGAGCGACGCCGTGACCCGCTTCGCCGAAGACGTGAGAGGCGGCGCCTATCCGTCCGATTCCGAATCGTATGCGCTCGGCGCCGAGACGGCCGCCGAATTGAACATTGAACCCGCGCCGCCCGAGCGACGTTAACGTCAAACACTCCAACAAACCGCCGAGAGTATTCCTTCCTAAAATGGAGATCATCAATCGTCGCCAACGCATGGGCTCGGTCGCGCGCAAACACCGCCGTGAGGACAAATCCATCGGGCTCGTTCCGACCATGGGGGCGCTTCACGAAGGGCATCTGAGCCTGGTGCGAGAAGCGCGCCGCATGTGTGACATCGTCGTCGTCTCGGTGTTCGTCAACCCGACGCAGTTTGCGCCCGGCGAAGACTTTGAGCATTACCCGCGCGACCTGGCGCAGGACGCCGCCAAGCTGACGGACTACAATGTGGACTATATCTTCGCGCCTTCAGCGGACGAGATTTACCCTAAAAGCTTTCTGACTTATATCAACGTCGAAGGCATCTCGGACCAGCTTGAGGGCGCCGCGCGCCCCGGTCATTTCCGCGGCGTCGCCACGGTGCTCACGATTTTCTTCAACATCATTCGCCCCGACTTCGCTTTTTTCGGCCAAAAGGACGCGCAGCAAATGCTGATCGTCAAGCGGCTGGTGCGCGATTTGGTTTTTGAAACCGAGATTGTGGTGCTGCCGACCGTGCGCGAAGAATCAGGGCTGGCCCTTTCTTCGCGCAACACTTATCTCAAAGATGATGAGCGCCGCGCGGCGGCCGTGCTGCGGCGCGGTCTGTTGCGGGCCGAAGAGCTGTACGCCGATGGCGAGCGCTCGGCCAAGCGCATCGCCGAGGCCGTCCGCGCGGAAATTGAGGCGGAGCCTTTGGTGCGCTTGCAGTACCTGAGCGTCGCGGATGCCGAAACGCTCGAAAAGCTGGACAAGCTTGACGACCGGAGCGTGCTCATCTCACTTGCCGCTTATGTCGGCAAAACGCGCCTCATAGATAACATTGCGCTGCAACCCCACGCCCGGCAAAGAGTGCGCACCGCCGTCGAGTTGTGAGCGCACTAGTCGCCGCTCTCCGCGGCCGCCTCTTCCACGACAACCCACAGCGTCGCGCTCACATCTAACGCCTCGAAGTGCTGCGGCTCTTTTCACTCAAGCGCACACCGAGGCCCACTGGTAGTAATTCCGGCGGGCAATATTTTTTTGAAATTTTCCAGAGGAGCATTCATGTCGCATCGAATCCGGCGCGCGCCGAAGAGTTTCGCGCTCGTCGCGCTGTTGGCTTTCACACAGACTTTCGCGGCGGCCGGTCCGCCCGCCGCCGCCGCACCCCAGGCTAACTTCTCGCTGCGCTCGCTTGACGGAGCGACCGTTTCCGCGGCCAGCATGCGAGGCAAGGTAATCGTTTTGGTTGTGGGCGCGCTCTTTGTGCCTCCGCTTTCACGCTCGCAGGTTCAAGGCATCCAAAAGCTGGCGGATAAATACAACAATCGAGATGTGGAAGTCTTTTGGGTGAGCACCGATTCGGAGTCGCCAAAGTCTAAGAATTACGCTTCGGACCAGCAGTTACGCGATTTCGTCGCCAGGTACGATAAGGTCAAAGTGCTGCGCGACCCCGACGGTCAGACCTCCAAGCAACTGGGCGCCGACCAAGTTCCCGCTTTGATTGTACTCGATAGGCAAGGCAACATCTCCGGCGCTCCCACCGGCGGGCTCGACACAAAAGGCAATTTCGCCGAAGAATTGGAATCCCGACTCGCCAAGCTGCTTTAAAGCTTCACCGGATTCGTCGTGCAAAAGAGGCCGCGCAACAATATGCGTCGCCTCTTTTTTCGCGTGCAACAGAAGAGACTGTGGAAGTCAGAACGCGGAACGATGAACGATGAAGTTAAGGACTAAAGAACTTTAATTAACCCGAGTCATGAGTTGACCTTCTTCGCGTTCTTTGCGTCTTTCGCTTAGGTGCTTTGCGTTGAGGTCAGTGTGACTTAAACGCAAAGCAGCGCAAAGCGAAAGACGCAAAGGACGCGAAGGTGATGAGACACCGCATGGTTTCGGCAACTCACGACTCGGGTTTAATTAATCCTTTTCCCTAGCGTTCATCGTTCATCGTTCTGACTTCCGCAGCTTGGGGCAAATTGATCTTGCCCAAACATTTGCTTATAATTCGTTGACCTCGCGCCGCTTGATTTCTAACGTCGGAGTTTTTTCTGTGACGGCCCCATCACCGAAAGAATTGACGCAATTGTTCTTGTCGCCCGTTTGCGGCGAGCGGCGCATGCTCTCTCTGGCCGCACGCTTCAGGCCGCCGGTCCCATTCGCAAAGCATACGTGATCTATGTCGTCTGAACGCTGGAAACAGGTTGAAGAGATTTTCCAGTCTGCGCTTGATTTGGCGCTCGATGAGCGTGAGGCGTTCGTCGCGGCGGCTTGTGCAGCGGACCCGACTCTGCGCCAGGAAGTCGCGGCCCTGATCGCGCAGTATGAGGCGGCGGGCGACTTTATCGAAACCCCGGCTCTGCCGCACGCCGGCCTCAATTTAGCCGGCCTCGCAGGCTCGGGCGCGACCACGCAGCCGCTCGAAGATGAGATTCCTTTAATGGTCGGGCGGCGGATCGGCGCCTATCGCATTGTGCGCGAGATCGGGCGCGGCGGCATGGGCGCGGTTTACTTGGCGGTGCGCGCCGACAGCGAGTTTCAGAAACGCGTGGCCATTAAATTGGTGAAGCGTGGCATGGACACGGACTTTATCCTTCGCCGCTTTCGCAACGAGCGCCAGATCCTGGCTTCGCTTGACCATCCGAACATCGCGCGCCTGTTGGACGGCGGGACGACCGACGACGGGCTTCCTTACTTCGTGATGGAATACATCGAGGGCGAGCCGCTTTACGATTATTGTGACAGCCGCAAGCTCGCCATCCCTGAGCGTCTGCGTCTTTTCTGCCAAGCCTGCGCCGCCGTTTCCTACGCCCACCACAATCTGATCGTGCATCGCGACATCAAGCCCGGCAATATTCTCGTCACCGCGAGCGGCGAATTGAAGCTGCTTGACTTCGGCATCGCCAAGCTGCTTAACCCGGATCTTGCGGCCGACACTTTCGCGCTGACCGCGACGGCGATGCGCTTGATGACGCCCGAGTACGCCAGCCCCGAGCAAGTGCAGGGCAAGCCGGCCTCGCCTGCCTCGGATATTTATTCTTTGGGCGTGCTGCTTTACGAGTTGCTCACCGGGCACCGCCCGTACCGTTTGCGTTACCGCGCGCCGCACGAGATTACGCGCGTCATCTGCGAGCAAGAGCCCGAGCCGCCGAGCGCGGCCATCGCCCGCCCTGACGATTTGCTCGCAGATTCGGGCGCCGACGAAGCGGCGACGCTCGATGTGCTGTGCCGCAACCGCGGCGCAACGACGATTGAGTTTTTACGCCGCGCGCTCGCGGGCAACCTCGACCAGATCATTCTCAAGTCGCTCAGCAAGGAGCCGCAACGGCGTTACACGTCGGTCGAAAATCTTTGCGAAGACATCACCAGCCATCTCGCGGGCCGCAACGTCGCGGCTCGCCGCACGAGCGATTTCGCCGCGGATAAAATCGCGCGGCCGCGTGCCGGTGAGGCTAAAGCGGGTAAATCAATCGCCGTGTTGCCCTTCAAGCTGCTCAACGCGCGCACCGGCACGGACACCGGCGATGCATATTTGGGTCTCGGCTTAACCGACGCCTTGATCACGCGCTTAAGCAACGTGCGGCGCATCAGCGTGTGCCCGACCAGTTCGGTGGTGCGCTTTGGCGAGCACGATTTCGACCCGCTTGAGGCCGGCGCGCGCTGGGCGTGAGCTATGTGCTCGACGGTCATATCCAGCGCACGCGCGAGCGGGTGCGCGTCACCGTGCAGCTCGTCAGTCTGCAAGACCAAACGCCGGTCTGGGCGCAGCAGTTCGACGAAGCGTTCACGGATGTGCTGCGCATTCAAGATTCGATCTCCGAGCAAGTGGCCGAAATGTTGGTGCCCCAACTGACGGGCGACGAGCGCCGTCGATTGGCCAAGCGCGGCACCGACGACGCCGACGCGTTTGAGGCATACATACGCGGCCGCTATCACTGGAACACGATGACGGAAGATGGCTTCGCGAAGGCCATCACTTATTACTACCGCGCCATCGCGCTCGACCCGGAATACGCGGCCGCCTACGCCGGGATCGCCGAGTATTACAGCTGGCTCTCCATTTACGGCGTGATGCCCCCGGCCGAGTGCCTCGCTGCGGCGCGCGAAGCCGCCCACAGGGCCGTCGATCTGGATGAAACGCTGGCCGAAGCGCACACGGCTTTCGGCTTGGCGCTGATCACCCACGAGACGCAGTGGGAAATGGCCGAAGTTAGTTTCCGGCGCGCTCTCGAACTAAACCAAAGCTATGCTCCGGCGCACATCTGGTACGCCTGCCAGCTCGCGATGGAAGGACGTTTCGAAGAGGCGCTCGGCGCGGCGCGGCGCGCGCGCGAGCTTGATCCGCTGAACCCGCTTAATTCTTACATTCTCGCGTGGTGTCTTTTCCAAGCGCGCCGCTACGACGAGAGCATAGCCGAGGCCCAGATTTTGGTTCAACGCGAGCCACAATACGGCTCGGCGCGCATGGTTCTGAGTTGGGCGCTACGGATGAGGCGCCGCTCCGATGAAGCGATCGCGGAAGCCGAGCAGGCCATCGCATCCGCCGGCCAAACCCCTATGTTCCGCGCGGCACTCGGCTCCGCCTACGCCGCGGCGGGGCGCGGCGAAGAGGCGCGGCGCGTGCTCGCCGAGTTGCGCAAGTTGGCCGGCAACCGCTACGTCACGCCGTACCACCTCGCCCTCATTCATCTCCACCTCGGTGAAAGGGACGCAGCCCTCGGTTTGCTCGAAGAAAGCGTGGCGGTCGGCGATCCCTGGATCGTGTGGCTCGGCGTCGAACCGCAATTCGACACGTTGCGCGCGGACGCGCGCTTCATTGAGTTGCTGCGCCGCACGCGCAATCCGTCGGCGCTCGCCGCCCGCCGCGCGGACGCGGCAGAAGACGCGACCGCCCGTTATGTGGCGGCGGTCGGGGCGGTCACGTCGTCCGGCCAAACCGCGCTTACTAAACCCTCGCCCGCGCCCACGTTCGGCAATAAGATTTCCGACGCCTTCCGCGAACTTCAGTTGCTGCGCGGTCGCTCCGCCGCTGTGCGCCTCGCGGTTCCCATCTTTGCGACGCTCGGCGTGGTCGCCG
This sequence comes from Pyrinomonadaceae bacterium, assembly GCA_037719755.1. Classification (GTDB taxonomy): domain Bacteria; phylum Acidobacteriota; class Blastocatellia; order Pyrinomonadales; family Pyrinomonadaceae; genus JBBJMB01. The sequence continues at coordinate 2,127 of JBBJMB010000178.1, read as the reverse complement.
TGGCCTTTCTTTTTACTTCAATAGCTTGTCCCGCCCGCCGGCCAACGCAGCCTCCGGCGCCCTGTTGCGCCTGACTGATAACCACGCGTCCGATTGGCACCCAGACTTTCGTCCGACGGCGCGCGCATCGCCTTTGCCAGCAACCGCGACGGCAGCAGAACCGATATTTACGTGATGAAGGCCGACGGCACGGACTTGCGCCGCCTGACGCGCAATTCGACGGATGACGATTGCCCGCGTGGTCGCCCGACGGAACTAAAATCGCCTTTCAAAGCCGGCGCGACGGCAACCTTGAGATTTATATGATGGACGCCGACGGCAGCAATCAGACCAACGTCAGTCGCAGCCCGTCCGATGATGCGCGCCCCGCTTGGTCGCCCGACGGCAAGTTTCTCGTCTTCGCCGGCACCACGCCCGACGAGCCCTTGAACTACGATATCCACGTGATCCGCGTCGACGGCTCAGACAGGCGCAGGCTGACCGACGATCCCGGCGTTGACACCGATCCGGCGTGGTCGCCCGACGGCTCGCGCATTGTTTTCGCCAGCGACCGTGACCGCAAGTCGTATGAGATTTACGCGATGACGCCTGACGGCGGCGATCTGCGAAACTTGACGAATCATCCCGGCAGCGATGTCAAACCGGTGTGGTCGCCCGATGGGCGCCGCATCGCTTTCGCCGCCAATCGACCGGCCAAAATTGATCTCCCGGCCATCTACGTGATGAACGCCGACGGCTCGCAGCAAAAATTGCTCACCGGCAGCAACACGTTTGACGACGAGCCGGCGTGGTCGCCTGATAGCCGGCGCGTCGCCTTTCAAAGCGAGCGCGACGGCAATTATGAGATTTACGTTGCGAACGCGCGCGTCGATGAAAACGAATCAGGGCGCACCGCGGCGGGGCGAGCCATTTCCCTGGCCGTGCTTCCGTTCACGACTGTCGGCGCAGCAGGCGGCGACGCGCAATACTTAGGCGTTGGCTTAGCGGATCTGTTGACAAATAAGCTCGGTCAACTCAAGCAAATCAATTGCCGTACGTCGGGCGCGGTGCGTCGCTATCTCGGATCGCCGCAAAGCCCCTTGCAAGCCGGGCGCGAACTGGGCGTGGAGTATATTTTAACGGGCGCCGTCGAACGCAGCAGCGATCAGCGCGTGCTGACTTCGCTTGAACTGACAGATGTCGCCGCCGGGCGGGTGCTGTGGGCGGAGAAGTTTAACGAGAACGCCGCCGACATCTTTTCCCTGCAAAACGCCATCTCGGACCGCATCGTGCGTGCGCTCAGTTTGCAGCTGACGAACGACGAACGCGAGCGCCTCACCAAAAGGTACACGGACAACGGCGAAGCTCATCAATTGTACCTCGCTGGGCGTTACCACTGGGGAAAGCGCACGCCCGACGGGCTGCGCCTCGCGATCTCAAATTTCGAGCAGGCCATCGCCAAAGACGCGCGCTTTGCCCTCGCCTACTCCGGCCTCGCCGATTGCCACGCGCTGCTTAATTGGTACATGGAGCCGCCGCCGCCGGATGCTTTCGCGCGCGCCGAACAAGCCGCGCTACGCGCCGTCGAACTCGACGACACTTTAGCCGAGGCGCACGTCTCGCGCGCTTTTGTGACCTTTCATTACAAACGCGATTGGCGCGCGGCCGAGCAACGGTTCCGCCGCGCCATCGCGATCAACCCGAATTACGCGACCGCGCATCACTGGTACGCCTTCACTCTTTCGGCCGCCGGGCGTCACGACGAAGCGATCGCGGAAGCCCGTCGCGCCCAGGAAATCGATCCGCGTTCGGCGGTGATCACAACGGCCCTCGCCAACGTGTTTTACCATGCCCGCCGTTTCGACGAAAGCGTGGAGCAGTGCATGAAGGCCCTGGAACTTGACCCCGGCTCAATCGCCGCGCACGTCGTTCTCCGCTGGGTGTACGAGCGACAAGGAAGAGCGGACGCGGCGTTGGCCGCCTACGAAAAGGAGCGCGCTTTTGCGGGCGAGACTCCCACGACCCGGGCGAAGTTGGCGCATGTGCTGGCGGCATCGGGGCGACGAGATGAAGCGCGCAAAGTGCTCGGCGAGTTGCTCGCGAAACGCAAGCAACAGTGGGTGACGCCGTATGAGATCGCCGTCATCC